>JBDTNM010000017.1:0-25703 GCA_039933735.1 bacterium
CCACCCGAAGCATCGTGTTGGACCCGCTCTGGAGCTTGCCCCACGTCTCGCCTTCACCGCGCATCCGGAGGTCGACTTCCGCGAGTTCGAAGCCATCGGTTGTCTCGCACATCGCCTCAAGCCGTTCGCGTGCCTCCGGGCCGGGGTCTTCTTCGCTGCTGAAGAGCAGGCAAAAGCTCTGCTTCTCCGAGCGGCCAACCCGGCCCCGGAACTGGTGCAATTGGCTGAGGCCGAAGCGCTCAGCGCCTTCGATCACAATCACCGTCGCGTTCGGAACGTCGATACCCACTTCGATCACGCTGGTGGAGACGAGCGCCTGCACTTCGGCCCGCGAGAAGCGGCCCATGATTTCGTCTTTCATCTTCCCCGCCATGCGACCGTGGAGCAGTTCGACCGTGTACCCGCGCAGCGGGCCGTTGCTGAGGTGCTCGTACTCCTGCTCCGCCGACCGGACATCGAGCGTCTCCGACTCCTCTACGAGTGGGCAAATGATGAACGCTTGCTCGCGCGCATCGAGGTGTTTACGGAGGAACGCATACGCGTCGTCGCGTTCGTGCGGCTGGTACCACCGCGTCTTAATAGGCTTCCGCCCTGGCGGCATTTCGTCGATCGTCGAAACCTCGAGGTCGCCGTACACGGTGAGCGCCAGCGTCCGCGGGATGGGCGTCGCCGTCATCACCAGCAGGTGGGGGTTCAGGCCCTTCCGCCGAAGTTTGGCGCGCTGAAGCACCCCGAAACGGTGCTGTTCATCGACCACCGCCAGCCCCAGACGTGGCATTTCCATGTCGTCCTCGAGCAGCGCATGTGTGCCGATCACGATGTCGGCGCCGCCATGTGCCGCATCGCCCCGAATCTGCTGCTTCTGCGAAGCCGTCAGCGACCCGGTCAGCAAGAGCACGCGCAGCGGTCGGCCAAGCCACGGTGGCGCGAACATCCCCGCTAGCGGGCTCAATTCGTCGCCGCCGAGCAGCCGCGAAAGCGATCGGTAGTGTTGTTCGGCGAGAATCTCCGTCGGCGCCATCAGCGCCGCCTGGAATCCCGACCGCACCGCCGCCAGCATCGAAGAAAAGGCGACGACGGTCTTCCCCGATCCAACATCTCCCTGCAACAGACGCAGCATCGGATGCGGCCCGCGAAGGTCGCGGTCGATTTCGTCGATGCACCGCTGTTGCGCACGGGTCAGTCCAAAAGGCAGCGAACTAAGGAACCCCGAACGTTCCTCGGCAAGCGAAAGCACCGGCGCTTCATTTCCCTCTTGCCATTCCGCACGGCGCATGAGGACTGCGGCCTGGACGGCCACGAATTCCCCCAGCGCCAGGCGTCGCCGCGATTGCTCGGCCTGGGCTTCGTTCGCCGGGTAGTGATAGCTCCGAATCGCCTCGGCGATCGGCGTGACATCATGTGTGCGTCTCGCGGCCTCCGGGATGGGGTCGTTCACTTGCCCCGCGAGCGCGTCGACGGCCGCTTTCACTGCCCGCCGAATGCTTCGCTGCCCGAGTCCGCTCGTGGCCGGGTAGACCGGGATCATCCGTCCGGCCGTCATCGTCTCCTCGTCGAACACTTCGTACTCGGCGTTCTCCATCTGTAGCCTGCCGCGGTACTCGCGCACCTTCCCCGAAAGGACTACCTGCGAACCTTCTGGAAGGGCGCGGGCGATGTACGGCATGTTCCACCACATCGCCTTGATCATTCCCGACCCGTCGGTGATGACTGCCTGCGAGCCGCGCACCCGCCGCCCGAACCGCACCTCACCGACCGAAAAGACCGTGCCCACGATGGTCTGTGGCTGCGAGCCCGGCCGCACCTCCGCTATCTTTCGGACATCCGTGAAATCGTTGAAGCGCCGGGGGAAGAGGAACACGGCATCGGCAGCAGTGGTCACGCCGAGCTTCTCGTACTTCTCCGCGGCAGCTTTGCCAACGCCCGGCAGCCGGTTCACCGGAGAATCGAGTTTGAGCGTCCCGGTCGGGCTCGCGAACGGTTCGTCATCGAGGTCACGCTCACGCACGGAGCGGCGACCGGACCCCATGCGCGAGCGGGTCGACGGGCTCCTCCCGGTCGCGGCAGCCCCGGCGGAACGGCCCGCGCTAGCGGGACCAGAGAGCGCCTGAATAGTGAGTTCCACCCACGCCCTGCGTTCCTCTTCCGGTAACGAACGATAGCCACTGGTCGGTAGGGCCTTGAAGCGAACCCCGAGCGGGCTGGCCGGTGTGATCAGCCCGTCTTCAATCATCTGAATGAGTAAGCGATCGAGGCCGCCCATCACCGCCTTGTTGTCGCAGCCGCGTTCGCGTTCGAGTTCGAACACCCGTCGTAAGCGGGCTGCGTCACTCGCCTGCGCCGTTGTCACTCGCGTTCCAGTGCGGCGATGCCCAGCGCTTTCGGCCCCGTGTACACCCCGACGACTGGGCCAAGGTGGCCCAGGAAGAGGTCCGTGTGTGGGAGTACCGGCCGCAACCGTTCGATCATTGTCCGCGCTTCGGCATCATCGCCTGAGCAGGCCACGAACATTTCCTTGGCCCGGCCCATGGAGGTCGCGATTTCGAACATCCGCTCGACTGCCTTCGTGCGAGTGCGGACACGTTCGAACGGAGCAACCTCGCCGTCTTCCACGCGCAGGATTGGCTTGATGCTCAGCACTGAGCCGAGAAAAGATGCGGCCCGACCGATGCGCCCGCCTTTTTGCAAATACTCAAGCGTGTCCACGCTCACGTGGACGGAAACGCGGTCCATCACGCGCCGGGTCGCCGCCACCACCTCAGCCAACGTGGCGCCCGACTGCGCGGTCCGCGCCGCTTCCAGCACGATCAAGCCGAGTCCCAGGCTGACGTTGTAGGAGTCGATCAGGTCCACGTGAATGTCCGGCGCCACCGCTTCTCGTGCCACGGATGCCGCGTTCAGCGTGCCCGACATCTTGGACGAGAGGTGAATCGAAACAATTTCGTCCCCGTTCGCCCCACATGCTTCGTACGCCTCGCGAAAGCGTTCAACCGAAGGCTGGCTTGTGCGCGGCACAACCTTCGACGCAGTCATCCGCTCGTAGAACTGGTCCGTCGTGATTTCAACGTAGTCCAGGAATGCTTCGTCGCCGAAGAACACCGTGAGCGGCACGACCGTGATGCCGTGCGCCTCAATGAGGGCCGGCGGAAGGTCGCAAGTGGAGTCAGTGACGATTTTAACGGCCATAAATGATCAGATGCCTATGCGGGATAGTATAACTCGCCGCACCGAAGGCCGTAGAATACCGCCATGCCGACCGTCAAGATCGCGCCCTCTATTCTCACCGCCGACTTCGGCCGCCTGGCCGATGAAGTACGCGCGGCGGAGGCCGGCGGCGCAGACCTCTTGCATCTCGATGTCATGGACGGTCGCTTCGTCCCGAACATCACCTTCGGTTCGGTCCTCGTCGATGCCCTCCGAAACGTCACGAGGTTGCCCTTCGACCTCCATCTCATGTGCGTCGAGCCGGAACGGCTGCTCGAGCAATACGCAGGCACGGCCGACACCATCAACGTCCACGTCGAGGTTTCGCCTCACATCAACCGCACGCTCGAGGCGATTCGCAAGATGGGGAAACGCGCCGGTGTCTGCATCAACCCCGGCACCTCCCTATCCGCCATCGAAGAGTCGCTCGCGGATGTTGACCAGGTGATGGTGATGACCATCAATCCGGGCTGGGGCGGCCAACAGATGATCGCCCGCCAGTTGCAAAAGGTCGCCGAAATCCGGAAGCGTCTGGACGACCTGGGATCCGGCGCCGACGTAATGATCGACGGCGGCGTGAAGGCCGGGAACATCGCGAGTTGCGTCGCTGCCGGCGCGAACGTTCTTGTCTGCGGAAGCTCCGTCTACAACGACCAGAAAAGCGTCGCCGAAAACATCGCCGACCTACGCCGGGCCGCCGGCTAAGTGCTACGGCCGCGCTACTCCAGCGCCGCCAGCAACTCCAGCGCCTTCACCGGGTGAGACTCGAAGTCTCTCGCGTCCGCATAGACCCCGCGAACGATGCCGTCCTTGTCGATGACGACGGTGGTGCGATTCATGATGCCGGCGCTCTCATTGAAGACCTCGAACGCCTTACCGGTCTCATTCTTCGGGAAGTCACTGAGCAGCGGAAACTCAAGTCCGAGCTTCTCTTCGAACTCGCCTGCCGCTGCAAATGAATCAACCGAAACGCCCAGGACCTGGGCGTTGGCCTCCGCGAACCGATCAGTGTGGGTCCGGAAGGCCGTCATCTCGCTCGTTCAGCCACCGGTAAACGCGAGTGGGTAGAACGCCAGCACGATGTGCTTGCCGGGATAGGTGTCCTGCGTTACTTCCTCGCGCTTCTTGTTGCGCAGCGAGAAAGGAGGAGCAGGTTGGCCGATTTCAATTGTCATGCCGAAACGGTAGCAGTTTCCTAGTCGGGATTGATACCCCGTTCGCGCAGCGTACCGAGGATGCCAATCGCTTCTTCCAGTTCCGGGTCGTCGTCGCCCGGAGTTCCGCCCTGGCCTTCATAGAGCAGGAAGTCGAGGTCCCCGGACGAGTAACCGTGTCTCCGAAGGATGTCGAGCGCGCGGTCGCGCAGCGACTCTTGGTCGGTTGTTCGCTCAGCATCGGAAAAAGGTGAAGGGGCCACTCCAGTTCTCCCAGCACAATGATGGCGCCAGCCTGAAGCTCGAACGAACGCAAATCTATGCTCGATTGGCCGGCAGTTTCGGGACGAAAGGGCGAACCTCGCGAAAGCAGTTACAGCCGCGTGTACGCCCAGCCGCCTTCTACCACTTTCAGCCCGTCGTACGGTTCCACGCCGTGGAACGGCCTCGGGTCATCGTCGAAGACCATCGGTAACCAGAGCCGGTCGCCTTCCCACATGGGCACCCCGCCATCCAATACGGTCGCGATCGGCACCCACTCAAGGTCACCCTCGGCATTAGAGGTATTCGGTTCGCCGGACCATTCGTCGACGATGAACACGAACCCGAACCAGCTTTCGCCGTTGCTGCCGAAGCCGGGCCAGGAGAGCGTGCCGCGAAAGCGCAGCGACTGCACTTCGATGCCTGCTTCCTCGCGAATTTCGCGCACCATACAGGTCGCGAGATCCTCGCCCGGCTCCATCTTGCCGCCGAGCCCGTTGTACTTGCCGTAGGCATGGTCCGACGGTCGCGCGTTTCGGTGCACCATCAAGATGGCCGACTTGTCCCGCGATAGGACGTAGCCGAGCGTTGCCAACACCGGCGTGTAAGGCATCGAAACCCTTAGCTTCCCTTGAACTGTGGCTCGCGCTTTTCAACGAACGCCCGCGGGCCTTCGCGAGCGTCGTCGGTCGATTGAGCCACGAACATCGCCATCTGAGCGATGTCGAGGTGTTCGTCGAACGGGATGTTCGCGGAACGGTAGACGAGCTTCTTCGAAAGCTGCACGGCGACGCCCGGTCCCTTCGCGATCTGGCGCGCGTACTCCGTCACTTTCGGCATCAATTCCTCGGGCTCGTAAACGGCAAGTAGGTAGCCGATTTCCAGTGCTTCCTGGGCGGTGATCATCTTGCCCGTCCAGATCATGTCCAGAGCCCGTTGCGTCCCGACGATCCGCGGCAGCGTGTAGGTCCCGCCGTCACCCGGGATCAGCCCCATGCGCACATACGTCATGCCGACCCGGGCAGTGCTGCTGGCGAAGCGGATGTCGGCCATTGTGGCCATGTCCATCCCCGCGCCGGCGGCGGCCCCGTTGATGGCGGCAATGTATGGCTTCTCCAGTTGGATAAGCGCGCGGGGGATGGGATGCACGCGATCGCGAAGGCTGTGGCGTCGGTCGGCGACGGAGGCCTCCGTGCGCAAGAGCCCTGAACCTCCCGCCTCGGCGGCGACGTTCATCCCGCTGCAGAACCCTCGTCCTGAACCGGTGATGATCACGGCGCCGACGCCGCGATCCTGGTCAGCTTTGTGAATCGCGTCGGCCCATTCGGTGAGCATCTGATCGTCGAAAGCGTTGAGCCGCTCCGGCTTGTTCAGGGTGATAGTTGCAACGCGGTCAGCGACGTCGTAGAGGATGGCTTCGTAGGTCACGGGTCGATCTCCCGGCGGTAAGGTGGCCGCATTCTAGCCGGTAACTCCATTGGGATACGCCTCCGCGAAGTGCCGGCCCCAATGCGGCCTCCGGCCATCCACGTCCGCGAAGCTGTAGACGTCGGAGAGGCCCCACGAACTCAGGGCCTGGCCGCTGAAGCGCGCATAGTCTGAGTCGCTCGCGAGACAGGCTATGGCCCGGCCAACGTAAGCAGGTGTCTCCGATTCGGCGAAGTCCTTGTCCGTGGCAATGCCATCGCGCCAGGTCGCCTCCGTCACGCCGAAGTGGTCCAACATCGCCTCCGAACGGAGGAATCCCGGCGTAACCGCCACTGCCGTGATGCCCTTCGGCCCCAGTTCGCCAGCCTGCGCTACCGCCAGCCGAATGACCCCGGCCTTGGCCAGGTCGTAGAAGAACGCACCCCGATACCCCGGTTCGACGCCGTCGGTAATCTCTACGATGAGTCCGCTCCCGCGCGAAACCATGAGCGGCGCGAGGTGAAAGCTCGTGATGATGTGCGTCTCGATCGCCTGCCGTAGGACGCTCAGGCCGACCTCCAGGTCCTGCTCCCAGAATCGCTTGCTCCAGTCGACCATCGAGTCGCCGCCCCAGATGTCGTTGACGAGTATGTCCAGACGCCCGTCCTGCTCTGTCTGCACCCGCGCAGCAAGTTCCGCCACTTCAGCGCTGTTTGAATGGTCGATGCGAACCGCGATGCCTTTTCCACCCGCCGCACTGACAAGTTCGGCCGTTTCTTCGATCGTTTCAGGGCGGTCCATCGGCGAACGCCCGGTCGTCCGGCTTGTACGGCCGGTGACGTAAACAGTGGCCCCGCGTTCCCCGAGGGCAACAGCGATGCCCCGACCTGCTCCCCGGGTCCCTCCGGCGACGACGGCAACCTTGTCAGAGAGTTCCATGGCGACCTCATGCGCGAGTTTCGCGCGACGGCGCGGATCATCGATCCTGCCCATGCAACGCGACATCGCCTGTCGCGAATTCTTGGCTAGGTCTGCCGATAGGCGCGGTGTCTCATGACGATGCTCTGAAGGATGCCAAGCGAGATGAAGAGGCTCACGAGCGACGAGCCGCCCTGGCTAATGAACGGCAGCGGCACGCCAGTCACCGGGAAGATGCTCAGGTTCACCGCGACGTTGATGAAGGTCTGCATCAAGATCAACATAACGATACCGACAGCGATCAGCTGGCCAGCCGTATCACCTGCTATCTGCGCCGCGCGCACCCCTCTCATGAGGAGCAGGATGAAAAGCCCGAAAACGAACATACAGCCGACGAACCCGAACTCTTCGCTCAACAGACTGAAGATGAAGTCTTTCGTCGCGACTTTGAGATACCCGAGCTGGGTCTGGTCGCCGTTCGTCCAGCCCTTGCCCAGGACCTGGCCGGAGCCAACAGCAATCTTCGATTGGTTGACGTTATATCCAGCGCCGAGCGAATCCTCGTTCGAGTCAACCAGCACCGAGACGCGCTCCACCTGGTAGTCGGCGATCGCGAACGTCCACACGAACGGGAAGACGGCGATGAAGATCGCGCCCATCACTAAGAGGTGGCTCCGGCTCACACCAGCCACCACCACGATTCCTAGCCAGATAGCAAAGAACACGATGCTCGTGCCAAGGTCGGGCTCGATGAAGACCAGCCCGGACACCGGCGCGACGATCGCAAGCGAGATGAGCAGCGTTTTCAGATCGCGCGCATCGCCGCCGTGTTCGCTGAAGAACCGCGCGAGCGCGAGGATCGTCGCCAGCTTTGCGAATTCCGAAGGCTGTACCTGGATCGGCCCGAGATCGAACCAGCGCGTCGACCCGAATGCTGTCTGGCCGATGGCAAGGATCGCGATCAGCGAGAGGATGCCGATGCCGTACAGCACCCAGGCGTAGTGGGTCAGGTAGTGATAGTCGACCTTCGAAATAACGAGCATCCCCGTGATGCCGATGCAGGCGAAGATGATCTGCTTGAACACCGGGCTGGAAAAACTCGTCAGCGGCCCATCGTAAAACGACAGCGATCCGCTGTAGATGAGGATCAACCCGACGCACACGAGTGCCATCGCGGTCAGCGCCATCAGGTAGTCGAAACGGTCCCAACCGCGCCAGACGCTGGTCGACGTGCGGACGCGCCCGCCATAGCCGCCGTAGGTGACGCTGCTCAACGCTTCACGTTTTCGAAGTAGTACTGGAAGATCTTGGCTGCCGTCGGCGCCGCCTTGTCGCCGCCGACCCCGATATCGAAGTACACCGTGACAACGACCTCAGGGTTGTCGAAGGGGGCGAACCCCGTGAACCACGCGTGCTGGGATTTCGTGCCGTCGGGCTTATTGAATTCCGCGGTGCCCGTTTTTCCTGCGACGACGGCCTGGGGGATATTCGCACGAGCGCCAGCCCCGTAGTTCACCGAACCCCACATGCCCTGGCGAATCGTGTCGATCGTCGACTTCGTCAGGCCGACATCCTGGTATTGCGGTTCGATCTTCCGGACGGTTTTGCCATCGGGGGAGATCACTTCGTTCACCAGGTGAGGTGTGACCAGTTTGCCGCCGTTCGCTATAGCAGCTGTCATCCGGGCTACCTGGAGCGGCGTCGCAAGCACGTTGCCCTGGCCGATCGCCGAGAAGTACGTATCCGAAATAAACCATTCCCGGTCGCTCGAATTGAACTGCGGTCCCGAGTAGATCCGGCGCTTCCAGTCCGGCGTCGGGATAGTGCCACTCGCTTCGCCGTAAATGTCTATGCCAGTTGGCTGGCCGAACCCGAAGTTGCGGGCCCAGTCCGCGAGAATAACGGCAGATGTCTCGGGATCTTTGCCAAGCCCCGGAATGCGTTCCTGCGGCAGCCCGCCGGCGACTTCGAACATGTAGATGTTCGACGACCAGGCGATAGCGTCGACAAGGCTGATGTTCCCGTGTTGGCGCCAGTCTTCAAGCGGATAGTCCACGCCGTTCTCGCCCTTGAACTCCAACGTCTTCGGGATGTAACGCGTGGTGTTCGCCGTAACGTTGCCTTCTTCGAGGCCAGCGCTCGCCGTCACGATCTTGAAGGTGGAGCCGGGCGCCGCCGACGACAGAGCCTTGTTCAGCAGTGTGAAGGTCTTGTCGTCATGCACTAGCCGGTCCAACTCGTCGCTGCGGATCTTGTTTTCGGCCCAGATGTTGTTGTCGTATACCGGCAGTGAGTTCATCGCGAGGATTTCACCCGTCACCGGATCCATCACCACCGCTGCGGCCACCGTCGCATCACCCCACACCCCGGAGGTGTCCGCCAGCGAGTCCTGAAGGAGTTGACCGACGTATCGCTGGAGCCCGGCGTCAATCGCCAGCTTGAGCGAGTCGCCCGGCAACGGGTCTTTCGATTGCAGCGCGGTGATCTGGTGCCCGTACGCGTCCTGCTCCACGGCCGTGAATCCCACGGTCCCGCGGAGGTCCGCCTCGTAGCGAGCTTCCAATCCGTCTTTGCCGACAGGCTCGTTTAACTGATAATTCTGGCCCTTCAGTCGGGCGGCATCCTCAGCGAACTGCGGCCCGATATAGCCGAGGATGTGGCTGAACTCTTCGCCGCCGATGTAGTCACGCCCAGGGGTGATCGCGAGCGAAACGCCGGGCATGTCCACGGACACTTCGTCGAGTGCCAGAGCTTTTTCCTTGGGCAGGTTGTCCGCGACGGTGATCGCGATGTACGCCTTGCCGGCCTCAATCGCGTCGTCGACTTTCGCCTTCACTTCGAGGGGCGAGACACCGATGAGTCCTTGCAGCTTCAGGTAAATCTGGTAACGGTCGGCTTCTTTCTCGGGAAGTGTTTCCGGAAGAATTGTGGCCGAATAAACGCCGACATTTTGCACCAGCGGTTCGCCGTTACGGTCCGTGATGAGTCCCCGTGTCGGCAGAATGTTCTTCTGTACGATGTGGTTTTCACGCGACCGTTCGGCGTAGTTCGAACCGTCGAGCAACTGCATCTTGCCCAGCCGGATCCCGAGGACGAGGAACATTCCGAGGACGGCGATCTTCAGCACCCCAAGGTTTCCGTGGGGCCGGTTCCGGCTCGATCCGCCGGGTGCTCTGAAACCTTCGTCGAGAATGCTCATAGGCTGGAGTAATACGTGCCGCGTTGAAGCGACATACCCTGGCCGCTCCATCCTACGAGGCGGAGCGGGACGTAGACGATAGCCAGTAAAGCAAAGTCAAGGAAAAGTCCCGGGATCAACACCTGCCCGATCACCGATCCCACCGGGGCCGTCGCTCCGCCAACCACCGTCCCGAGGACAAGCAATGTACGCGCCCAGCCGCCGGTGATCAGCACCGCGAGCATCGTCCGGGCGAAGTGGTTCAACGGCACCGTCGCCTGCTCCAGGTAGAGACTGAGCGGCAGCAGAGGCAGGTACGCCAGCAGCAACAGTCCCGGTGCCCGGTCCGAGAGGAAGCCGTACGCAATCGCCGCCACGGGCACACAAACCATGCCCCGCCGCGGGTTGCCAAACGCCGTCACCACCGCGAGCGATAGCAGCACGAACTCCGGCACTGCTGCCGAAATCGGAAACAGGGGTGCCACGGTCACCTGGCAAATTGCCGCGAACGTCACTAGCAGCACGGCTGCGATGCCTTTCATGGGGCAAGGTCCAGTGTCTCCGGAATGAAGCTCGTCAGGACGAGGACGGTCTCAGCAGTGGAGATGCGCACCCCCGGTTCGATCGTCACCTTCTTGTAGAGGTCCTGGTTTGTACCCGAAACGGCGCTCACCCGCCCGATTGGCAGACCGCGCGGGTAGCTCCCGCCGAGGCCGGCGCTGATCAGCGTGTCGCCAACTGCAATTTCGCCCTGGGCCAGGTCGAACGATAGCCCCCGTCCCGGTGTGCCTCGGACGCTTCCATCGGCACCTGTGCCGAGCACCTCGGCGGTCACCCGACTCTGTGTGTCGGTGATCAGCCGGACGAACGCGTTCGTCCCTGTGACTTTCGTGACCTTGCCCAGCAACGTGCCCTTCGTTGAAAGCACCACCATCCCGACCTGCACGCCGTCGCCCTTGCCGCGGTCAATCGTGACGACGTCAGTGAACGGCGAGGCATCGCGATGGACGATGTTGCCGGCGAGGTACTGCAGACTCTTGTCGCCTTGCGTCAGATTCAGGGCGTCCTGGAGGTCCTTGATCTGGGCTGCATTTTGCTGGAGTTCGGTCACCTGGTTGCGGAGGTCTTCGTTCTCGATCCGCAGCCGGTTGTTTTCGTCGCGCACAGAGCCGATTTCGCCGGCATTCGAAAGCAGCCCGGCGATCGGCCTGAAGGTGCCGTTCAACACTTTCTCCACCGGGGAAGTGACATTGAGGAAGAGTCCCTGGAACGGCCCGAGCGCGCCTACCTGCCCGACCAGCGCAAGGAATAGCGCCAGGCCGATCATTGCGGCCACCCACCATGAATACCGTTGGAAGATCAGCATGTGATCACCCCGGGGCGCGCCCCGATGCTAGCGTCCCGGCCTGCGGGAGGCCAGTTGCGACTGAACCTTGTTCAGGAGCTCGGTCTCTTCGAGCACTTCTCCGGCGCCGCGCACCACGCAAAGCAGCGGGTCTTCCGCGACATACACCGGGAAGCGCGTTTCCTGGCTGAGGCGCCGGTCGAGCCCTCGAAGCATGGCCCCGCCTCCGGCCAGGGCGATGCCGTGCGCCATTAGGTCGCTCACCAGCTCCGGGGGCGTCACTTCGATGGATGAACGGACGGCTTCGACAATCGCGCTGATCGAACCGGCCAGCGCGTCCCGAATTTCGACTGTGCTCACTTCGACCGACTTCGGCAGCCCCGTGGCGAGGTCCCGCCCGCGAATGTCGATCGTCTCCTCCGGGTCGAGGGGCGCTGCCGAACCAGCAAGCTTCTTGATCTCTTCGGCGGTACGTTCGCCGATGAGCAGGTTATGGACCTGCCGGGCGTAAGCAATGATGTCCTGGTCCATCTCGTCGCCGGCGACGCGGATGGATGTGCTCACCACCATGCCGCCGAGCGAAATGACAGCCACTTCGGTGGTGCCGCCGCCAATGTCCACGATCATGCACCCGGCCGCTTCCATGACCGGAAGCCCCGCGCCGATCGCCGCCGCCATCGGTTCTTCGATCAGGTAACAGCTTCGCGCACCGGCGTTGAGAGCAGCGTCATGGACGGCTCGTTTTTCGACCTCCGTAACACCGCTCGGTATACCGACTACGACGCGGGGTTGAGCCAGAAAGCTTCGGTCATGCACCGCCCGAATGAAGTAACTGAGCATCTTCTCGGTCACTTCGAAGTCCGAAATGACGCCATCCCTAAGCGGCCGCACCGCGATGATATTGGCCGGCGTTCGGCCCACCATGCGCTTCGCTTCGGCCCCAATTGCCAGGATTTTTTTCGTCGTCCGGTCGATGGCAACCACCGACGGCTCGTCGATAACGATGCCTCGGCCCTTGACCATCACAAGGGTGTTCGCGGTCCCGAGGTCGATCGCGATGTCGTGCGAGAGAAAGCCAAACAGGCTACTCAGGGGATTGAAAAACGCCAAAGGCGGAAACCTGCCGTAGTCAAAGCGGCCACCAACGTGACCGTCGGCGGCATGCCAAGTATACGCGCCATAATGGTGCCCGGCGAATCTAGCGTACTTTGTGGTTGGAGTTTAGTAACTACCTCAAACTAAGCGTCTGATACAGCTTCGAACATCCCCGGACCTTCCTCCACGAGCCTTCCAAACTCCTCCTCCGTGATCGTCCTGGTCCCGAGCTTTTCCGCCTTCTGCAGCTTCGTCCCAGCTTCGGCCCCGACGACGAGGAAGTCCGTCCCTTTCGTCACAGCCGAACCAACTTTCCCCCCGAGTTCGCGAATTCGGTCCTCCGCCTGCCCCCGCGACATCGTTTCCAGCCGGCCTGTCACCACCAGTGTCAGCCCCTCCAGAATGCCCCCTGTGGCCACCGCAATCTCATGAACCGGGTTGATTCCGTGGGCCACCAACCGCTGAATCAGCTCCCGGCTTTGCTCGCGTTGCACCCACGCGAAGACGCTCGCAGCCACCACCGGGCCGATCCCCTCGATGGTTTGGAGGTCCTCTTCTTTGACGTCGAGTAGGCCTTCGAGCGTGCCGATCTGCTCCGCCACCAGGCGTGCCGTCTCCCAGCCAACGTGTCGGATGCCAAGGGCCAGAAGGACGTTGACCAGCGGTCGTTTCTTGCTCGCATCGATGCCGGCCATCAGGTTGCCGGCGCCCTTCTCCTTGATCCCCGGCAGCGTCATCAACTTCTCGGCGGTGAGGTCGTAGACATCCGCGATGTTCTTCGCGAGGCCGCTTTGGAATAGGGTGTACGCCATCCTCGAACCCAGCCCCTCGATGTCCATTGCGCCGCGGCTGGCGAAGTGCTCCAGCATCCGGATCGCCTGCGCTGGGCAGTCCGCATTCGGACAGTAGTAGGCCGCCTCAGCCGGGTCCTTGTAGACCTCGGTGTGGCACTCTGGGCACTCCGTCGGCATCGCGAACTCGTGCTGTTCGCCCGTCCGCAGGCTCGTCACGGGGCCCACCACCTGCGGGATGACCTCTCCCGCCCGCTGCACGATCACCATGTCCCCCGGCCGAATGTCCTTGCGGTGGATGTCGCCTTCGTTGTGCAACGTCGCCATCGAAATCGTCGCACCGCTGATCACCACCGGTTCCAGGATGGCGAACGGCGTGAGCACACCAGTGCGCCCGACGTTCACCGCGATGTCGCGCAGGCGGGTCGTCCTTTGCTGTGGTGGGAACTTAAAAGCCGTCGCCCAGCGGGGTTCACGCCCGACATAACCAAGGCGATCCCAGTCCCGCGTGTCGTCCACCTTGAGCACGACACCGTCGATGTCGTAGTCGAGACGTTCCCGCTGGCGGCCCCACCACGCGATCCGTTCATGCGTGTCGCCGAGGTTTGGGTGGAGGCGCAGTTCCGGGTTGATGTTGAACCCCATCTCTTTCAGCCAGCTGAGCGTCTCGTGATGGCTTTCCGGTCGCGTGCCTTCGCACCAGCCAAGCTGATACATGAACATCGCCAGGGGCCGCGATGCGGTCACCGATGGGTCTTTTTGGCGGACCGAACCGGCGGCGGCGTTCCGTGGATTGGCGTAGAGCGAAAGTGGCTTCCGCCCGGCCTTTTCCCGTTCGAGGTTCTCTTCCCCGATGGCGGCGTTCATCTGCTCGAAGCCGCTCTTCGACATATAGACCTCTCCGCGAACTTCGAACTGGGCCGGGAAGTTGCCTTTCAGCGTCTTCGGTATCGTGGTCACCGTGCGCAGGTTTTCGGTCACGTTCTCGCCCTGTCGGCCGTCTCCGCGCGTAGCGCCTTGCACCAGCCGGCCGTTGTCGTAAACGAGTGAGATGGCGAGGCCGTCGATCTTCGGTTCGGTCGTGAGTGCGAAGGCATCGTTCCCGAGCCGTTCCGCTGCGCGCCGGTGCCAGGCCGCAAGTTCATCTTCCGAAAACGCGTTCGAGAGGCTCAACAACGGAACCCGGTGAATTACTACGTCGAACGTCGTTAGTGGTGCCGCGCCCGTCCGCTGAGTGGGCGAGTCGGGGGTGATCAGTTCGGGGAATTGTCCTTCAATCGCCCGCAATTCATTCATGAACTGGTCGTAAACCGAGTCCGGGATCTCCGGCGTGTCCTGCTCGTAATAAAGCCGGTTGTGGTAGTTGATGATCGACCGCAGTTCTTCGCTGCGAAGTCTGGCGTCGTACTGGCTCGCGGGCGCTGCATCCGTCATGGCTCCAGCAAGTATACCGAGGCCCAACTAATCTCCGAGTCCCGCCGGACACCCGGCGCTGCGAATCGACAAGGCTGCTCCCCCAATCGACAATAAGTCGATGAACGAGGGTCCAGTTATCGTGATTGACTACGACGCAGGGAATCTGCGCAGCGTGGCCCGCGCTCTCGAGCATGTGGGTGCGGCCCCGTTAGTGAGCGCCGATCCCGGTGACATCGATCGCGCCGGAGCCTTGGTCCTTCCGGGCGTTGGCGCTGCCGCCGATACGATGTTCAAGCTGCGGGAACGCCGTCTCGTCGAACCGATCCTTGAGTACATCGCGGCAGGCCGCCCGTTCCTCGGTGTCTGCATGGGCCTCCAAGCCTTGCTCGAGCGCTCCGAAGAGGGCGACACCGAATGCCTGGGTGTGCTTCCTGGGGAGGTGAAGCAGTTCGCCACCGGGCAGGGCCTGAAAGTCCCGCACATGGGTTGGAACACGGTCGAGTGGGTCAAAAAACATCCGCTCACGGAAGGCGTCCCCTCAGGCAGCTACTTCTATTTTGTCCACAGCTACCATCCGACCACGCGGGCGCCGGAGCAGGTCCTCGGCGAGACGGAGTACGGAGTCACCTTCCCCAGCGTTCTTGCACGTGGCTACCTTGTGGCTACACAGTTTCACCCCGAGAAAAGCGGCGAACGAGGCTTGCGTCTCTATCGCAATTTCGTCGACTGGGCCCGCGCCGGCGTTGCCGAACCCGAACTGGCGCCCGCTGCCGGATGACCTTCGAAGTAATCCCGGCCATCGACCTTCGTGGAGGGCGCTGCGTCCGCCTGCTCCAGGGCGACTACGCCAAAGAGACCGCCTATTCAGACGACCCATTGGCCGTCGCGCGTCAGTGGGCCGAACTCGGTGCCCCGCGCATCCACGTCGTCGACCTTGACGGTGCCAGGGACGGGGCGCCAGCCCAATTCGAGGTGATGGCCCAAATTTGTCACGCAGTCTCCGTTCCCGTTGAAGTCTCCGGAGGCATGCGCAGCATCGAGAACATCCGCGCGGCTGTCAGTTATGGCGCTTCCCGTGTTCAGATCGGCAGCGCCGCGGTCAAGGATCCGCCGCTCGTCCGTGCGGCGGTATCCGAATTTCCCGAGGCGATCGTCATCTCCATCGATGCCCGCGAAGGCATGGTTCAAACCGATGGGTGGCTCGAAGCCAGCTCCGTCCGCGCATTCGATCTCGCCCGCGAAATGGCCTCTTCAGGCGTCCGGCGAGTCATGTTCACCGACATCAGCCGCGATGGAATGCTTTCGGAGCCAAACTACGCCGCCTACGAAGAACTGGTCGCCGGGCTCGACTCCTGCGCCGTGGTGGCTTCCGGTGGCGTCTCGAAAGTTGAACACCTGGTCCGGCTGGCGGCGATCGGCTGCGAAGGCTCGATTGTCGGCAAGGCACTGTACGAAGGCGCATTCACCCTTTCCGAGGCATTCGCGGCCCTACGTAGCCACTACGTAGCTACTCTTTCGATCGACACGCCAGCGCACAGAATCGAGAATCGCTAAGTGCTTACCCGCCGGATCATCCCGTGCTTTGATGTCGATAATGGCCGCGTCGTCAAAGGCATCTCGTTTGTCGAGCTACGCGACGCTGGCGACCCGGTCGAGCTGGCCAAGGTCTACGAACAGCAGGGCGCGGACGAACTGGTGTTCCTGGACATCACCGCCTCGTCGGACAACCGCTCGACCACCTACGACATGGTCGCAAAGACCGCCGATCAGGTTTTCATTCCCTTCACCGTCGGCGGTGGCATCCGTTCTGCGAGCGACATGAAAATCATGCTCGAACTCGGCGCCGAAAAAGTCAGTATCAATACTTCCGCGATCCAAACGCCGGAACTTATCAACGAAGGCGCCTACCGGTTCGGGAGCCAGGCTGTGGTTGTCGCCATTGATGCTCGCCGCGTGCCCGGGGAAGCGGGCAAGTGGGAAGTGTTCACGCATGGCGGCCGAAACCCCACCGGGCTGGACGCCGTTGAATGGGCCCTTGAGGCAGTTGTCAGGGGTGCCGGCGAACTGCTGATTACGAGCATGGACACCGACGGCCACCAGAAGGGTTACGACCTTGGGATGTTGCGCGCCATTAGCGAAGCCGTTTCCGTGCCAGTCATCGCATCGGGCGGCGCCGGAGGCCCGGAGCACATGGCACAGGCGCTGACCGAGGGCAAAGCGGACGCCGTTCTCGCGGCAAGCATCTTCCATTTTGGGACCTATTCCATCGCTGAGGTGAAGGCCTTCCTCGCAAAGGCTGGCCTCCCCATCCGGCCCGTCGAAGATGCCCTGGATCGACAAACCGCCTGACCGCGCGAAACACTGTGAGCGTGTCTGAAGAAACCTATCTCTCATTCGATGCTGACGGCCTCATCCCCGCAGTCGTGCAGGACGCCGATTCCGCCGCCGTGCTCGTGCTCGCGTGGATGAATCGGGAGTCGCTCGCCCGGACCTACGAAACTGGAAGGGTGACTTTCTGGAGCCGTTCCCGAAACGAGCTCTGGGAAAAGGGGGCCACCAGCGGCAACCGGCTCGAACTCGTCTCGATCAGGAAGAACTGCGAAGCGAACTCATTGCTCGTGAAGGCAAGGGCGAGCGGGCCGACCTGCCACACCGGCAACGACAGCTGCTACTACCGTGAACTCGACCCTACCTCGGACATTCGGGAAAACTAGCGAGTGGAGATCTGGCCGATCGAAGGCCCGTGGCCCGGGCAACTGGCAGTCTGCAGCCGCCCGCGCGCGGGCTGGTTCTTGGACGATGATTTGCGTGCCCTGCGCGAGGCCGGGTACCGCGTGCTCGTATCCGCACTCACCCCGGATGAGGTGGTGGTCGCGGAACTTCAGCGAGTGCCGGACATCTGCGACGAAGTCGGCATCGAATTCCACCACTTCCCGGTTGGCAATCTCCAGGTCGCGCCACTGGACCGCGCCCGGCCCCAGGTCGATCACTGGCACGAGCGCCTGCTGAACGGCGAGAACATTGCCGTCCACTGTTGGGCCACGGTCGGGCGCGGCCCGACCATTGCGGCCGCGCTGCTGATCAGGGGCGGCATCCCGGCCACCGAGACCTGGGGCCGAATCATCGGTTCTCGTGGTCGCGATTGTCCGGACACACTCGAGCAGCGGCGTTGGGCCGCAAGTTTCGGCGAAGTCTCCGATCCGGACCTCGCTCCAGAAAGCTGACGAGTCGGGGCGTGCTAACTACTGGCCGGTTGGCGCCTTATCCGAAGCCCGTGGTTCAATCGAGGTCCGCGATTCCCTCGAGTCGTGAATCTTGATTTGTGAATCGCCGCGGTGACCAAACCCGACTACACCACGCTCGACCTGCCTCCCGCCCCGGCGGACCGCCCCTATGTGATCATCAACATGGTCATGTCGCTCGATGGCAAGGTCGTGGTCGAAGGCACCGAGCAAGGCATCGGTTCGAAGGTCGACCAGCGGCTCATGCGCGAACTGCGCGTCAGCGCCGATATCGCCTTGAACGGCGCAAGCACGCTCCGGGCAAGCGGTACTTCGTCGCGGCTCGGCGACCCCATCCTCGAAGACATTCGCATCTCCCGCGGCAAGCCCCGCTACCCCACCGCTGTCGTGATTTCCGCCAGCGGCGACCTGCCCCTCGACAAGATCTTCTTCACCGCGCGTGATTTCGAGGCGGTCGTCTTCCTCGCCAGGAGCGCTTCGGCCGAACGCCGAAAGGCTGTCCAAGCGACGGGCCGGACGGTGGTGAACCTCCCCGTTCGCGGCTTCCTCCCGGAGATGCTCAAACACATGCGCCAGGAGATGAACGCTGAAGTACTGCTCGTCGAAGGCGGCCCCACCGTGAACGCCCAACTGTTTCAGCTAGGCGTCGTGGACGAGTACTTCGTCACGCTCGGGCCGGTGATCGTTGGCGGCCGCGACACCAAGACGCCCGTCACCGGTGACAAGGCATTCACCCGCAAGACCCTCCCGCACTTCGAACTCGTGTGGGCGGTGCCCAATCCGGACACGAACGAGGTCTACTGCCGCTACCGGCGAGCCTAATCAGTGTCCCGGCGACCGAACGGCCGGGAGCATCGCGGCGGCGTAAGCGTTGCTGAAGACCGGCTGGGTCAGGCCTTGCTGGTGCGCTCGCGCGTTTCGCGCAGATCTTGCTCGCTCGAAGTTTCCTTGCGCGGGTGCGCAGCCTGCCGTTCGCGCTTCAGCGCCGCCTTCGTTTTCGGGCGTTCGACCATCGGCGAGGACTCCCGCGAGATGCGCTCTCCCATTGTTGCGGCTGCCGCAGCGGCAGCAGCTTCGTTCGCACCGGCTCCGGCCGAAGTCGCGCGCTTACGGGTTGAGGGCGCCTTCTCCGCTCCCGCCGCCTCTACGCCCGCGGTCGCCTTGGCTCCATTGCGCGAGGCAGCAGTCTTGCGGATCGGTGAGGCTGCGATCGTCCCCGCGGCCTGCAGCAGTGGCTTCAGATACTGGCCCGTGAAGCTCTTCGGGTTCACCGCAATCGCTTCCGGCGTCCCGACCGCAATCAATTCGCCCCCGCGGTCGCCACCGTAGGGCCCGAGGTCGATCAGATAGTCAGCTGCCTTGATCACGTCGAGGTGGTGCTCGATCACCAGCACCGTATTCCCGGCATCGGCGAGCCGCTGGAGGACGTGCAGAAGGTGCGCCACGTCCTGAAAGCTCAGCCCGGTCGTCGGCTCGTCCAGTACGTACAGCGTGCGGCCCGTTGAGCGCCGCGAGAGTTCGCTCGCAAGTTTGATCCGCTGAGCTTCGCCCCCAGAGAGCGTCGTCGCCGGCTGTCCAATGTGGATGTAGCCGAGACCGGTCGCCTCAAGCGTATCGAGGATACGCTTCACCCGCGGAAACCGTTCGAAGAACTCGGCCGCCTCCGACACCGTCATGTTCAGGACTTCCGCGATGTTTTTCCCGCGGAACAGGATCTCCAGCGCTTCGCGGTTGTACCGTTTGCCGTGGCATACCTCGCAGGGCACCGTCACGTCCGGCAGGAATTGCATCTCGACCACTTTGTAGCCGTCACCGGAGCATTCTTCGCACCGACCGCCTTTGACGTTGAAGCTGAATCGCCCCGGGCCATACCCGCGGGCCTTGGCCTCGGGCACAGAGGCGAACATATCGCGGATGATCCCGAAGGCGCCGGTGTACGTCGCTGGATTGGAACGCGGCGTACGCCCGATCGGTGATTGGTCGATGTCTACAATCTTGTCGACGTGCTCCAGGCCTTCGACGGCGTCGTGAACGCCGGGACGTTGATGCGCTCCGTGCAGCACGTTCAGCGCGCGTTTCACCAGGATCTCGTTGATCAACGACGACTTCCCGGAACCCGAGACGCCCGTCACCGCTACGAACTTGCCCAGAGGAATGTCCACTGTGAGGTTGTGTAAGTTGTTCTCTCTCGCGCCTCGGATGCGGATGACTTTTCCGTTTCCCTCGCGCCGTTCGCTAGGCGTCGGGATCTCACGCCGGCCCGAAAGATACGCGCCGGTGATGCTCCCCTCGGTCGCCTTAATTGCTTCGATGTCACCCTCGGCGACGACGTAGCCGCCGTGGACGCCGGCGCCAGGACCCATATCGATGATCCAGTTCGCCGCACGCATCATCGCTTCGTCGTGTTCCACGATGAGCACCGTGTTGCCGAGGTCGCGCAGCCGTTCGAGGGTCTTGATCAACCGGTCGCTGTCGATGGGGTGCAGGCCGATCGACGGTTCGTCGCAGATATAGAGCACGCCCATCAACGCCGACCCAATTTGCGTCGCCAGGCGGATGCGTTGCGACTCCCCGCCGGAGAGCGTCCCGCTCACCCGGTCGAGCATCAGGTACTCAAGCCCGACGTCCATAAGGAATTCCAAACGCCCGCGGATTTCTTTGAGGATCTGGAAGGCTATCGTCTGTTCGCGCGCAGTGAGTGGCGTTTCCGGTGAGGCCAGGCGGTCGAAATACGCCCGCGCCTTCGTGATGCTCAGGTTCGTGACGTCGACGATCGGTTTCTCGTCGATCAGCACTCCGAGAGCTTCTTTCCGCAGCCGCTTGCCTTTGCATTCCGGGCACGGCACCGAGCCCATGTACTTCTCGATCTCCGTCCTGATGTACTCCGAGTCTGTCTCTTTGTAGCGGCGTTGGAGGTTCGTTACCACGCCTTCGAACTTCGTGTCGTAGGTCTGCGTTCGGCCGTACTGGTTAGTGAACTTGAGCCGCAGCGTCTTGTCGCCGGTCCCGTACATCAGCGCATGGACCTGCTTTTCGGTCAGTTCGGAAATGGGCTGGTCCACCGAGAAGCCCTGGTCTTCGGCGGCGGCCTCAAGCTGGCGCATATACCAGCCGGCCACACTCGGGGACTTCGACCATGGTTCGACTGCCCCGCCGGAAAGCGACTTCGTCCGGTCCGGGATCACCAGCGATGGGTCGATCTGCATCTCGACACCAAGGCCGGTGCACTTCGGGCAAGCGCCGTGCGGGCTGTTGAACGAAAAGGTGCGTGGCTCGATTTCGCCGATTGATGTTCCGTCGTAAGCGCACGAGAAGTGTTCCGAGAAGATTCGCTCCGCCTCTTCAGCGGCGCCGGAGTGGGCAACCAGCATCACACCCTGGCCCACTTTCAGCGCTTGTTCCACCGAATCAGCGATCCGGCTCGTCGCGGTTGGGTCGGTTCCAGGCTCGGGCACAACCAGGCGGTCGATCACGACGTCGATGTCGTGCCGCTTCTTCTTGTCCAGGGCGATCTGCTCGTCGAGGTCTCGTACTTCGCCGTTGATCCGTACACGCACGAACCCGGCCCGGCGCGCCTCGTCAAAAATCCCCGTGTGCTCGCCCTTCTTCGCACGAGCCACGGGCGCAAGCAGTAGCAACCGCGAATTCGGTGGGTAAGCAAGTGTTGCGTCGACGATCTGCTGGACGGTCTGCTTCTCGATCGGTCGCCCGCATTGGGGGCAATGCGGCCGACCAGCGCGCGCCCAGAGCAGGCGCATGTAGTCGTAAATTTCGGTAACCGTTCCCACGGTCGACCGTGGGTTGTTCGATGTCGACTTCTGGTCGATCGAAATCGCCGGCGAGAGGCCGTCGATGTGGTCGACGTCTGGCTTCTCCATCAGCCCAAGGAACTGCCGCGCATACGCGGACAACGACTCGACGTACCGGCGCTGACCCTCGGCATAAATCGTGTCAAAAGCCAGCGAAGATTTGCCAGATCCAGAGAGGCCGGTGATCACCACAAGTTCATCCCGCGGGATGCGGACGGTGATGTCCTTCAGGTTGTGCTCGCGAGCGCCGCGGACGAGGATGTGATCGAGGGGCACGAAGCGTTCCCGGGAGAGATGAGTTGGGCCGATTGCTCGGGCTATCGAGTGTAGCCGGGAACGACGGTCGCGGCTGTTAGTTTAGCAGTGATAGAACGAGTGTTCTAGACATCTCCTGACAGCAATCTGTCAGTAGGCTCCCCTCTAGCCACACCAGGCGATGATCGCGCTGTTCAGCGCGTGCGCCGCCTCCCACTGCACGAAGTGTCCGGAATCACGCAGCAAGAACGGCCCAATGTAGTTCGGGAACACCACCGCCGCCATCCGGTCGAAGTCCGGGTAGAGGACGTGGTCGCTCGTGCCGAACAGCACCATCGTCGGCGTGGGATTCGGGGCGGCCATCGTGCTCGGACCGGAGCGTTTCTCCGGGTTGAAGCCGCTTTCGTACGCCCCGAACGAGGCCCGCATCTTCGCCCCGTCCGCCCACGGCTCGGTCATGAAGTCGACAGCTTCTCGGTCGAACGAGCCCGGGTGCGCCCAGAACCGCGAAGTGTAGAACGTGGCGATGTAACGGCGCCGCATGTCGCCTGTGGTCAGTTCGGCCGCCAGTCCGTCCGGGTCACGCCCCTGCCGCGCGAAGTAGTCGGCTGCTTCCCTCGGCGCCCGTGTATTCATCCCTTCCATTTTGTCGGCTACGAACGGCACCGGGCTGTTGAACAGCACCATCCGGCTTACGAACCCCGGGTAGCGCAGCGAAAGGTCCTGGATCACCGGGCCACCGAGGTCGCCCCCAACTACGATCACTGACTCGTGGCCCAGGTGGTCATGCACGAGCGCGTACATGTCCTGGCTGTGGGCGGCGACATCATGAAAGCCATCCGGCCCCACCTCGGATTCGCCGAAGCCCCGCAGGTCGGGCGCAATCACTTCGAATCCAGCGTCCGCGAGTACCGAGATGTTCCGCCACCAGATGCGCTTGGTTTCGGGCCAACCGTGCACCAGCAGGATCGGCCTGCCGCCAGCGCCTTCGTGAACGAATGCCTGCGCGAATCCGCGCGGACTCGCGAATCTCGTCTCGAATCGCCCCGGGTCGGTGTCGCCGGTCACGCGCCCACCGGTTCGTACAGCCGGCCACCGAACCGCAGGAACCGCACCGTCTGCTCCGAGTTCATCATGAAGTCGAAACGCGATCCCTCCATGTCTGTGTCCTTAACCACGAACTCGAGGTCTCCGATCGGCTCCGCGTGACGCACCGGCGCTCGGTACTCCGCGCCAGTCAACGCGTTTCGCGCCACCGTATCGATCGTCAGGCGCCCGCCCTCCGCCGTGATCGTCATGTCGCCGCCCGGCGAGTAATACGTCCCGGCGAAGTTCTGCAGGGCCGCCTCCGGCAGATGCCCCTCTTGCGGGTCAGTTCGTGGCACGCCGAACTTCGCCATCAGGTGCCGCTCGACGGCGCGGTTTACGGCCGTGCCGTTGCTGCCGTTCGTCAGGCTCGCGATCGCCAGCCGCCGTTCGGGAACTACTACCAGGTTCGCCCGGTGGCCATTGGTCGAACCGCCGTGGCCAATCGTCTTCGTCCCCGAAGCATCCTGCAGCCACCACCCGAGGCCCCACGCCGGCGCCATGTTCGCGGCGTTGACCTGCTTCTTCTGCATCTCTGCCAGCGCGCCCGCCGAGAGCACTCGCCGCCCGCCGGCTACCCCGTCCCCGAGATGGAATTCCGCGAACTTCAGCAACTCCCCCACCGTCCCGATGATTGCCCCGGCCGGGTTCGCCGATCGAGGGATCGCGTACGGCCGCGCAACCACTGGCTCCGGCGTGGTCAGCGTGTTGTATCCAACCGCCACCGGGAACGTCACCGCCTCGTCAGCGCGGAACGTGGACCGGTCGAGCCCCAGTGGCTTGAACACCTGGTCTCGGACAATCTCTTCGAACGGCTTTCCGGCGAAGCGCTCCATGATTGCGCCGAGCACTTTGAAGCCGCCGTTGCAGTACGCCCAGTTCTCACCCGGCATCGTCAGTTGGCGGATGCCAGCGATCGCGGTCACGCCCTTCGCGACTGCATCGTCGCCCTCGCCGTAGTCGCGAAAGTCGTCGCCCCAGAAGCCCGTGTGATGCGTCAACAGATGGCGCACCCGCAACATCTCCGTTGCCTCCGGCACACTCAGCCGAAAGTCTGGCAGGTAGCGCGTCACGGGCGCGTCGAGGTCGACTTGCCAGCCGTCGACCAACTGCATGAAGGCGGTCGCCGTGAAGACCTTCGTGATCGATCCGATCTGGAACATCGTGTCCGGCGTCACGTCGTAGCCCGCCTCGAGGTTCGCTTTGCCGAAGGCGGCGCTCCGCACGCGGCCGTCCTCCCAGGTCGCAATGGCGATTCCCGGCACCTTCCATCGCTCCAGCAGCGGGACCACCAGGTCGTGCAGTTCAGATTGCAGGGTGCGTTCTGCGGTAGCAGTCATAGCAAGGCCTCCAAGAGAGTGCCCAGCAGTATAGAAGCTGAACTTGCCGGTTTGTGGCGCGGGCAGCAGGCTTGGCCCACTACTTCTGGAGCATTCCCATGGCCTACCGCGCACTCGTCGTCGACAAGCAGGGAGACGACTTCACCGTCTCCGCGAAGGAACTCAGCGAATCCGACCTTCCCCCGGGCGAAGTCACGATCAAGGTCGAATGGAGCTCGATCAACTACAAGGACGGTCTCGCCCTCAGCCCCACGGGCCGGGTGATCCGCAACTACCCCATGGTCCCCGGCGTCGACCTCGCCGGTACCGTCATGGATTCCGCCGACAGCCGTTTCGCGAAAGGTAGCCACGTTGTAGTCACAGGCTACGACGTCGGCGTCGCCCATCCCGGGGGTTTCGCCGAACTGGCCCGCGTCCCGGCGGCCTGGGTCATGCCCCTGCCAGAAGGGCTCACCACCAAAGAAGCCATGGCTCTCGGCACCGCCGGAATGACCGCCGCGATGTCGGTCGAAGCCCTCGAACACAGCGGCCTCCGCCCGGATCAGGGGACCGTCATCGTCACCGGCTCAACTGGCGGAGTCGGCAGCACCGCCGTGAATATGCTCGCCCAGCTCGGTTACACCGTTGCCGGGAGCACCGGCAAAGCCAGTGAACACGACTTTCTCCGCTCGCTCGGCGCCACCGAAATCCTCTCCCGCGAAGACGTCAGCGCCGAAAGCAACCGCCCCATGGAGACCGAACGCTGGGCGGGCGCAGTCGACCCCGTCGGCGGCCCCACTACCGCCTACCTCCTCCGCACGATGAAGTACGGCGCCAGCGTGGCCGTCAGCGGATTGACTGGTGGCAACGCTGTGGCCACAACGGTCTTCCCGTTCATCCTCCGCGGCGTCAACCTCCTCGGCATCGATTCGGTGCAGTGCCCCATGGACAAGCGCATCCAAGTTTGGTCGCGCATGGGCAAAGACCTGAAACCCCGCAACCTCCTCGATTCCATCGCCGTCGAAACCGACCTCGATGGCGTCGCTGCCGTCTGCGCCGACATCCTCAACGGCAAAGTCAAAGGCCGGACCCTGGTAAAGCTTGGCTGAGTCCGCAGTTGAAACGGGCCAGGATGCGGCCAGGTCCGGCACTCCCTACCCAACACCGCACCCCAACAAGGCGCGACTGACAGGGAGTGCTACACCCTCGAGTCCGCCACCGCC
>JBDTNM010000018.1:0-24831 GCA_039933735.1 bacterium
CGGACGACCACCCCGTTGGTCTCCAACAGCTTCAGCCGGCTCGAAAGAATCGCCGGAGGAATTCCCTCGACAGACTCGCGCAGTTCGGAAAAGCGGGACTTGCCGCGTAACAGGTCGCGCACTACGAGCAGCGTCCAGCGATCGCCAACGAGGTCGAGCGTGTTCGCAACCGGACACCTTACCGAGCGCTGCATGGGACTACCCTCCTTCAGCCAGTTGCGATATGCTACGCACGCGAGACAGTAAGTTCAATTGCTGAACTAACTCCGCGCCAGGAGTCAGTATGCTGTCAACTACAACGACGACGATCGAGCGTGCCATCGCGGGGGATTTGCCAACGGATGAGCAGGCCGTGTTGCTCGCCGAAGAGACCGACCTCAGCGCGCTTCTCGAAGTTGCCGCAGTCCTCCGCGACCGCGGTCACCGAAATGTTGTCTCCTATTCGAAGAAGGTTTTCATCCCGCTGACGCAGCTCTGCCGCGACGTCTGCCACTACTGCACGTTCGCGAAACCCCCCGTTCCGGGCCAACGCGCGTACATGACCCCCGACCAGGTGCTGGCGATCGCTCGGGCCGGCGCGGACCAGGGGTGCAAGGAAGCATTGTTCACGCTCGGCGACAAGCCGGAACTGCGCTACAAGGTTGCGCGCCGCGAACTCGATGATATGGGTTACTCAAGCACCATCGCCTACCTCACAGCCATGGCGAAGCTGGTCTTCGAAGAGACCGGACTCCTGCCCCACGCCAACCCGGGCGTAATGACGCGCGACGAGATCGCGGCACTCCGGGAGGTCACCATCTCCCAGGGCATCATGCTTGAGAGCGTGACCGACCGGCTCCATGAAAAGGGCCAGGTGCACTACGGCTCGCCCGACAAACATCCCGCGCCCCGCCTACAAACCATGCGAGACGCTGGCGAACTGCAGGTGCCGTTTACTTCCGGAATCCTGATCGGCATCGGCGAAACGCGGCGCGAACGCATCGAATCCTTCGTGGCCCTGCGAAAGCTGCACGAAGAGTTCGGCCACATCCAGGAAATTATCGTCCAGAACTTCCGCGCCAAAGCCGATACGAAGATGGCAAACGCGCCCGAGCCGGACCTCGACGATCTGCTCTGGACTATCGCCGTTGCCCGCCTCGTCTTCGGGCCGGAAATGAACATCCAGGCGCCGCCGAACCTGAGCTACGAGGATTACCCCAAGCTGGTGCAGGCCGGACTCAACGATTGGGGCGGCGTTTCACCGGTCACGCCCGACCACGTGAATCCCGAAGCCCCGTGGCCTCACCTGGAAGAACTGCGTCAGCACACCGCCGAATGCGGCAAAGTCCTGACCGAACGGCTGGCCGTCTACCCGTCCTACGCCCAGGATTCCGCCCGCTGGCAGGCGCCGGCGATGAAGACCGCAGTGATTCGCGCGGTGGACGGCGATGGCTTCGCTCGGGTCGAGGTGTGGTCGCCGGGGGACGCCGAAACGGCGCCGCCTCGGGAGGACATTCCCGTAAAGCTCGCGGCTGACCGCCGAATCAACACCGCAACTGAGGATGTCGCTCGCATCCTCGAACGAGCCGAAGCCGGCGAAGAGCTGGCGCAGGCCGATATCGTCCGCCTCTTCCAGGCACGAGGAGACGACTACCACCTCGTTTGTGCTGCCGCCGACCGGCTGAGGAAACAGGTCAACGGGGACACGGTCTCCTACGTGGTCAACCGGAACATCAACTACACCAACATCTGCTACTTCAAATGCCAGTTCTGCGCGTTCGCGAAAGGCAAGATGAGCGAGAGCCTGCGCGGGACGCCTTACGACCTCGGGCTTGAAGAGATCACCCGGCGCTCCCACGAAGCCTGGGACCGTGGAGCTACGGAAGTCTGTATGCAGGGCGGCATCCACCCGGAATACACAGGCCAGACGTACATCAACATCCTGCGCTCTGTGAAGGACACGCTGCCGGGGATGCACATCCACGCGTTCAGCCCGCTGGAGGTCTCGCAGGGGGCGGAGACGCTCGGCATTTCCGTGCCAGAGTTCCTGAAGATGCTGAAGGACGCCGGGCTCGGCACCCTCCCAGGCACGGCCGCTGAAATCCTCGACGACGAAGTCCGAGTGACGCTCTGCCCCGACAAACTGACCACCCGAGAGTGGCTCGATGTGGTCGAATCGGCCCACAACGCGGGCTTCCGGACGACATCAACGATCATGTACGGCCACATCGACCGGGCGCGGAACTGGGCTCGCCACCTGATCGAGCTTCGCGACCTTCAGAAGCGCACCGGCGGCCTCACGGAGTTCGTCCCGCTGCCGTTCGTCCACATGGAAGCGCCCATCTACCTCAAGGGGAATGCTCGCCAGGGCCCAACCTTCCGTGAGGCCATCCTGATGCACGCCGTTGCCCGGTTGGCACTCCATCCGCACATCACGAACATCCAGGTTTCGTGGGTGAAGATGGGGGTCGAAGGCGTCAAAGCGTGCCTCGCGGCCGGCGTCAACGACATGGGCGGCACGCTGATGAATGAGAGCATCTCCCGGGCAGCGGGCGCCGCCTACGGACAGGAGCTCCCGCCCGAAGAGATGGAGCGGACAATCAAGTTCATGGGGCGTAACCCCCGCCAGCGGACGACTCAGTACGGGCCGGCTCCAGAGGACCGCCAGATCGCATCCTTCAACGCCAGCGAACTGCTCCCCGTCATCCTCACCCCGGCTCGAAAATACGAACGCAAGGCGGTCTCAGCCTCGGTCTAACTGGCGTTTCGTCAAGCGAGGCGGGAGTGTACATTCCCGCGAACCGTGCTGGTGGCGGAGGCGGATCTTGGCGAACGTGGCTACCAATCGCCAGGGCATCATCAACCTGGTCCTCGCCCAGGCGATCTCCGTCTCAGGCGATATGGTCCTGCTGACCGCTGCTTCGATCGCTGTCTTCAAAGAGACCGATTCCGCAACGGCAGTCAGCCTGCTGCTCGCTGTGGCGGCTCTGCCGACGGTCGTCCTTGGCCCGCTGGCAGGCACATTCGCCGATTGGTTTCCTCGGCGCCGCATCCTCGTCGGCGCCGACTTCTGTTGCGCCGGCGCCTGCGGTATTTCTCTAGCGATGACTCGCTTCTTACCGATCGAGGCATCGGCCTTTTTCTCTATCGCGTCGGTTTCGATGCTCGCAGCGTTCTACCGCCCTGCAGCCCAGGCACTGGTGCCGTCGCTCGTTTCCGAATCGGGCCTTGGCCGGGCCAACAGCGCCCTCCGCCTCTCGACCAGCCTCGCGAGCATCGCCGGGCCCGCTGCTGCCGCATTTCTCGTTAGCCGAGGCGGGCTCGAACTGGTCCTCATCATCGACGCCGCCAGTTTCGTCGTTTCGGCAGGGCTCGCGATGATGATGCAACGTGTCCCGAAGACGGTCGTTGCCACACGCCGGAACGCCTTCCGCGACGCATGGGCCGGCCTCGACTACGCGCGCCGCAGCGCCAACATTCGAGTGGTGACCACCGCGATCGGCGTGGTCCTCCTCGCCGGGACGCTCGTGAACGCGGGCACTCTTCCCCTCGTTGCCCGGTCGCTCGAACTCCCCGAGAGCCGATACGGCGCGCTCTTGGCGATCGAAGGGGCTGGTGCCATGGCACTCGCCGTCATCTTCGTCCTATTCGGGCCGGGCAAGCGGCTCCTTGTCACCGGTAGCTTCGCGCTCATAGGCACGGGCGCCACCACAATGGCGCTCGGCTCATCCCCGACATTTGCGCTCGCGGCCGTCGCGATCTTTCTCCAGGGCGTCAGCGTCGTCGCCTTTCAGGTGGCATTTTCCAGCTATCTACAGCACGAGGCCGAGGATGCATTCCGCGGCCGCGTCATGAGTCTCGTCGGAATGGTCGCTTCGCTGGCTCAGTTGGCTGGTTTCGCGGTTGCCGGTCCGCTCATCGATTGGCTTGGGCCACGCGCAGCGTTCATCGCGGCGGGGTCGGCAGTGTGCGTCGTCGCTGTGCCGGTCGTCTCGCTTGCCTTCACCACTGCTCGGGCGCAGCGGCAACTCAGGCCGAGCGAAATCTGACATTGCGGCACTTCCTGCGGTAGATTCGCCCCAACCACGCCGCGGAGCATCCATGGACGCACTCGAAGGACTCACTGTCCTCGATTTCACCAGCCACATAGCCGGCCCGTACTGCACAAAACTGCTCGCGGACATGGGCGCACGCGTAACCAAGGTCGAAAAGCCGGGGGGAGATTCCTCCCGAAACCTGCCTCCGTTCAAGGACGACGTCCCCGGGACTGAGCGAAGCGCCACGTTCCAGTATCTCAACACCAACAAGGAATCAGTCGTACTCGACCTTCGTTCCAACCGCGCAGGCGAGGTCGTCTCCGGTCTCGTGGCGATGGCCGACGTGGTCGTGACCTCGTTTTCGCCCGCCCAGGAAGCAGCCCTCAGCACGAGCTACGACACCCTCAGAGCCACCAAAGACGTTCCTATCCTGTCGCTGACGAACTTCGGCCACACGGGTCCCTATCGTGATTACAAGCTTTCGGACACGGTTCTCTACGCCATGGGAGCCGAGATGTATTCGCACGGGCTCGCAGATAGAGAACCGCTGAAGCTCGGTGGCACCGCGGCATTGCTCCAGTGCGGCGCGATGGCGGCAATCGCAGCCCTGGGAGCAGTGGAGGCCTATGAGGTCGATGGTATCGGCCAGTTCGTCGACGTTCCCTTGTTCAACGTCCAGATCAGCAACATCGATCGACGGAGCGCGGCCATCCTCGGCTACCGGTTTTCGGGACGGATCCAGGAGCGCGCCGCTGGCGCAAGCGCGGGCATCGCTGGCGGCATCTACCCGGTGGCCGACGGCTACGTCGAACTCACGGCCTCGGCAGGCAACTACTGGAGGCGCTTTGTGGAAATGATCGACGACGATGTCTTGCGCGAACCCAAGTGGGAGAACCCGATGACCGCCTTCGACCCGGCGGCGAAGGAAGAGGCGGATGGCATCGTGTACCCGTGGATGCTGACGCACACCCGCGCCGAGGCATGGGCTGCCGCCCGTAACGCACACGCCGTGATGGCCCCGCTCAATAACGGCATCGACATCTGGGACGACGAAAACTTCCATCAACGCGGGATGTGGACAACGGTTCAGCATCCCGAAATGGGCTCGCTGCCGATGCTTGGCCGACCGTACGTATTCGAAGAATCACCGTGGCGGATTCGGAGCAGTGCCCCAATGCTGGGCCAACATACAAACAACATCTTGAGTGACGCCGGCTTCTCGGATGACCGAATCGCCCAACTGAAGGCCGAAGGGGTGGTCGCATGACTGAGAGGCTTCCGCTTTCAGGCATTCGAATCTGCGACTTCACGGCGGTTTGGGCAGGCCAAACCGCGACGATGTACCTCGCCGACATGGGCGCCGAGTGCATCAAGGTCGAAAATCCCTACATCTGGAACCCGATGACCCGGGCGGCCTCACCCCGGATTACGGCCGCAATCGCACCAATGCTCCCTCCCTGGATCGGCGGTCATCCCCCGGAACCAGGCCCTCGGCCCTGGAATAACAGCCCCGCGTTCATCCAGGTGTTGAGGAACAAGAAGTCGTTCACCGTCGACAGCCGGCGGCCCGAAGGACTGGCCGTGGTCCAGCAGCTGATCCGGACCAGCGACATCGTTGCCGAAAACCTGGCCCTCGGCACTCTCGACAAAATAGGACTAAACGATGACCAGATTCGCGAACTGAGGCCAGACGCCATCATTCTGCACATGCCCGCGTTCGGACGCACCGGCGAGTACACGCAGGGCCGCGGTTACGGCTCCCACATCGATGGAGTCGCCGGATCGACGGTGTTGCGCGGGTACAGAGATTCCGCACCCGCCGACAATGTCAGCATCTTCGCCGGCGATTTTTGGGGCGGCATGCACGGCGCCTTCGCCCTCATGGCGGCCCTGCGCCATCGCCGCCGCACCGGCAAAGGCCAGGTCATCGAAATGGCCCAGGTCGAGTCATCGGCGCACATGTTCCCCCAGGCTGCGCTGGACGCAGCCTGGAACGGCCGGGCGCATGGCTCGCTCGGCAATCGTAGTGTCGAAGGATTCGTCCCCAACGGGGTGTTCCCCACCAACAAGCCGAACTCGTGGCTAGCCTTGAGCTGCCGAACGGACCGGGAATGGGCCGCGCTGGTCGAGCACCTCGGCCGGCCAGCCTGGGCAACAGAGACGACTCTCGAAACCGTCGCGGGGCGGGCCGGGGCCGAAGACGAGATCGAAGAGAGGCTCGCCGACTGGACCACGCAACACGACCGCGACGACCTGTTTCACGCGCTCCAGGCCGCAGGCGTGACCGCAGGCCCGGTCTTGAACGCGAAGGATGCGGCCGAGGACCGTCACCTCGCGGAAACTGGCGCGTGGAAACGGCTCCCGGCGACGGAAGATTATCCGGAGGTCGACTGGCTCCGCCCGGCCTACCGCTTCTCGAAGTCGGACGTCGACCTTCGGGAGGCTCCCTGCCTCTTCGGCGAACACAACGATTACGTCTATCGCGAAGTCCTTGGACTCGGCGACGCAGAAATCGAGTCCCTGCGGGCAGCCGGCCATATTGCGGATACGTTCGCGCCGGAAGCGCTGGCAGGCGGATGATCGCCGGCGCTTCGACAACCATTGTTCGCAGGGGCGAGGTCGAACTCGCCGTGAGCCATGCCGGCCAGGGACCGTTGGTCCTGCTGTTGCACGGATTCCCTGAACTCGCCTATTCCTGGCGGCACCAGTTCGCGCCATTAGTAGCCGCCGGTTACACGGTGGCCGCGCCCGACCAGCGAGGGTTCGGGGCGAGTTCGTCACCCTTGGAGATTGCGTCGTTCTGCGCCGAGGAACTGGCCGCGGATGCGGCCGCGATCATCGACCACTTCGGCGGCCCGGCCGTGGTCATCGGACACGACTGGGGTGCGCCGGTCGCCTGGCATACCGCGCTGCGCCATCCCGAAAAGGTGCGCGCCGTTGGCTCCCTCTCGGTGCCTCACGCACGCAGAGCAACGGCGTCACCGCTTGAGTCGATGCGTCGCGCTGCGGGTCCCGACCACATTTTCTACGTGGACTACTTTCAGACGCCGGGGCTTGCGGAGGGCGAGTTTGAAGCGAATATTCACGACTCGCTCCTCGGCTTTCTCTGGTCGATCTCCGGCGACGCTCCGAAAGACGAGCGTTTTCGGCCAATTCCCAAAGGCGGGCGATTCATCGACTCGATCACTGTGCCGAACACTCTGCCCTCATGGCTGACCGCCGCCGACTTGCAGGTGTACGTGGACGCGTTTACGAAGTCCGGCTTCCGGGGTGGCCTGAACTGGTACCGCAACGTGAATCGCAACTGGGAGATGAGTGCCGATCTCGCGGACGCGATGGTTCAGCAGCCGGCGCTCTTCGTCACGGGCACACGTGATCCGGCGCGCAACCCGGGCACCATCGAACACTTGAGGGAAGTTGTTCCAAATCTTCGTGTCCTGGAAACGCTCGAAGGTTGCGGGCACTGGACGCAGCAGGAGCGGCCGGACGCCGTTACCGGCTTTTTACTGCAATTCCTCGCCGCAATCGACTCCGAAACACGTACCATGTGAGCCGCATGGAACCGGTAATTCAGTATGCGACCACATCCGACGGGGTCAGCATCGCGTACTCGACACTCGGCGAAGGGCCAGTGCTCATCTTCCTGCCGGTGCTCCCGCTCAGCCATCTCCAGGTCGAATGGCAAATGCCGGGCATGCGCGAATTCATTGAGGCGTTCTCCAAGACGCACCAGATCGTGCGCTTTGACGCCCGTGGCCTTGGCCTTTCGGACCGCGGCGAATCGGAGCGAACGCTCGACGCGCACATGCGAGACCTTGACGCCGTGGTCACTCGGCTCGGCCTGACAAAGTTCTCGATCTTCGCCGCGAGCTACGCCGGCCCCATGGGCATCCGATACGCCGCCCATCATCCGGACCGTGTCTCGCGACTCATCCTCTGGTGTACGCACGCTATCCACAGCGAGGTTGTGGCGAAGCTGCCGCAGCAAGCGAACCAGCAGCGAGTCGCCGTCAACCAGCTCGCCGGAGTCGACCGCGACCTCTTCATCCGTACCTACCTCTACCGGGCGGTCGGATGGTCGCAGGGCGAGATCGCCAACCAGTTCGTCGACATCGCCAAACAGAGCATCGATCCGGAACGGTTCTTCGAAAACCTGGCCAACCACGCAGCCTTCGACGCCCGCACGGACCTCGATTCCGTCGTCGCGCCGACGTTGGTGATGCATCGGCCCGAGTTCGTGGGCTCAAGCGTGGACGTCGCGAAAAGCCTGACCTCCCGTATGCAGAACGCTCGACTGTCCCTGCACGAAGGAGAGTCCGTCGCCCCGTTCATCGGGGACACTGGGAGCGTGTTACGAGTCGCGTTGGACTTCCTCGCCGAGGACTCGGCGCCCGCTCCGCATTCCCTCAGCGATAGCACGATCCGGACGATTCTCTACACCGACGTCGAGGGTCACAGCACAATGATGCAGCGCCTCGGAGATGTTCTCGGCCGAGAAGTGCTGCGCGAACATGAGCGTGTGACGCGCGAAAACCTCAGGCTCCACGGCGGCGACGAAGTTCGAACCATGGGCGATGGATTCCTCGCCTCGTTTCAATCGACCCAGATGGCTATCCGCTGCGCGATCGCGCTACAGCGTGCTTTCGAAGCCCTGGGACCCGTCCACGGAGAAGAAATTCGTGTGCGCGTCGGCATCAACGCTGGAGAACCGATCTCGGAAGGCGACGAACTCTTCGGGAACTCGGTCCAACTGGCGGCGGAAATCGCCGCTCATGCGAGCGGGGGCCACATTCTTGCCTCGCGCGTCGTCCGCGAACTGGTCGCGGGCAAGGGCTTCCATTTCAGCGAAGGTCGCGACGAAACGTTGAAGGGGCACAACGGCCCGATCCACGTCCATGAAGTCCACTGGCAAGAGGCCGTACTCCAATGACCGAAACCTACGACACAATCGTCACCAAGCGTGATACGAGAAGCTTCAGCGACCGGCAGATAGAAGAACCAATCCTGAAGGAACTCATCCAGGCGGCACGCATGGCGGGCAGCGCCAAAGCCGCGCAGCCGGTCCGGCTGATCGTGGTCCAGGACCAGGCCCAGAAAGACAGGCTGGCCGAATGCGGGAATTTCACGCCGCATGTGCGCTCGTGCCAGGCGGCAGTTGTTTTCGTCCTCGTCCCCGAAGCGGGAGTGGTCGGGGCGCCGTTCGCGATCTTCCGCGGCCCGTTCGACGCCGGCCGTGCGGCCCAGAACCTGATGCTTGCCGCGTGGGCTCGCGGAATCGCCAGCTGCCCGGCTTCGATGCACAACGCCGATGGCGCCGCCGAGGTGCTCGGGCTTCCCGAAGGCCATGTGGTCGCCAACGTCATCGCGCTCGGCTATCCGGCCGAAGCCCCTGACCCGGTACTGGGCACCCGTCCCCGCATGCCGACGGAGGATTATGCGTTCCGGGATCGCTGGGGCGGTTGAAACGCTTCCAGGGAAGGTCCGAGCGCCCAAAGCCTGTAAGCACGCATCCACCGGCCACTGCGCATGGATACCGAACTGGGCGTAACTTGAGACAGATGCTTTCCGCTTCACGGGAACACCGCCGCGGCTATACGCGATTGACCGGGCAGGACGCTGCATTCCTTTCGTTCGAAGGCCCCGGGCGTCCTATGCACATCGGCGCCCTCGCGTTCGTCTCCAACAATGGTTGGCTCGATGAGACCGGCGACCTCGACACGAACCGTCTCCGCGACACCATTGCCGACCGTGCCGGGGCCGTTCCCGGACTCGATCGTGTGTTGCATTCCGCGCCGCTGACCGGATGGCCGCTCTGGATTTCAGACCCGGCAATCGACTGGGAAGCTCAAGTGCAGATCCTCCCCGCGGCCAGTCACGAGGCTGAGGTCCGGGAGATTGCTGAAAAAGCAATGGCGACGCCGCTCGACCGCTCGCGCCCGCTCTGGCGCGTCGTGATCATGCCGGGGGCTCCCGGTTCTTCGCGATTCGCCCTCGCCTTTCTCGCCCATCATTCGCTGGTCGACGGAATCGCCGGGATCGATCTGCTTGCACAACTCCTGGACCGTCACGACACGTTGCCAGCACGAGCGCCCCACCATCGGCCCCCTTCCCGCAATCAACTGCTGGCAGATGAGTTGATTCGCGTAGTGGAAGTCCCCAGAAACATCGCCAACGCCGCCCTGGGCGCGGTTACAAACCAACGCCGACGGCGCCGGCTCGTTCGGCGAGCCACGGCGCTCGTTCGTACCGCGGTGCGCCTCCTGACGCCTGGCCCAACCACACTCTTACGCGGCGAAAACGAAGGTACCCGGTCAGTCTCCTGGTTCAGCGTAGAAGACCGGCCGTTGCGGCTCGCCCGCCAACGGCTGAACGGCACCCCGAACGACCTCGTGATGGCTGCCGTCGCCTCCGCCATCAATTCCATGCCCGGCAAACGCAGCCCTCTGCATTTCCGGAAGCTTCGTGCTGCCATCCCTGTTTCGTTTCGAACGCGCGCCGAACGCTACAACCTCGGCAATCGAATCGGACTCCAGATCGTCCCCCTCGACCCGAAAAATGGGAACCTCGGAAGAGCCGTCGCCGAAATCCACAAGCAAACACTGATCCAAAAACATCGTGGAGACGCCGAAGGCTACGAAGTCCTCACACAGCTGACCGCCTGGTTGGGCCGCTGGAGTCAGCGCCTGCTGCACTGGCTCGCCGGAAAAGTGCATTCCTACGGCATTCTGATCACCAACGTCCCCGGGCCTTCCCGCTCGTACACGCTCGGCGGCGCGTCCATCGAAGAGATTTACCCCCTCGTGCCGCTGTTCGGGTCTCAGTCGTTGAGCGTTGCGGTGGTCCGCTACGGAGGTTATCTCCGAGTCGGCGTGACCTCGTCCTGGGGCGACGCGGCGCTCGTCGATACATTCACGCAGAACCTGCAACAAGCGTTTGCTCAGATTGCTTTGGCGCCAAAGGACGCGATGGAGCCAGCGGGCGCACCGGTACCCATGCGCCAGGGCGAAGCCCGGGCATAGCCGGTTGCGGCGCCCACTGCGGGCCCGGACTTTCCCACCTCCCGAACGTTTGGCAGAACGAAATGTGCGCTTGCCGGCTCGGTTCCCCCTACTTCCCGCTCCCGGTACTTGTTGCAAGTCTGTACCAAACGCTGGCGTCCCGTGGACGACGTCTAGACTCGGCGCAGGATGGGAACGCTCAGCGCGGGCGCTCGCGTTGTGTTTGGCGCGCGTATAGGTCTCTCATCGGTATTGCAATGGCCGTCACGTCGGATCGACAGGGCGCGGAGCGAGCCCCAGCGTAGAAGACGCGACTCTCCAGAGCGGACGCGTCAGCTCAACGAGGACTCGTTTCAATGACTGCTCCTAAACAACCGGCAAAGAAGCCCCAGGCCAACCCCACCGCTGCCAACGGCCCGGAGCAGACAAAGTCAGCGACCGACGAAAAAGGCGCACAACTCGAGGCGTTCCGAAGCCATCCAGAAGGCACCACGCTCACGACGGATCAGGGCGTGCGCATTCCAAACACCGACGACTCCCTTCGCGCCGGCTTGCGCGGTCCGACGCTCATGGAGGACTTCCACCTTCGCGAAAAAATCATGCGCTTCGACCACGAACGCATTCCAGAGCGGGTGGTCCATGCACGCGGGTCGGGTGCCCACGGGTTCTTCCAGGTCTACCGGTCGTTGGCCGAGTACACGAAGGCGGATTTCCTCCAGGACCCGGCTGTGCCGACCCCGGTCTTCGTCCGCTTCTCAACCGTGGTCGGCTCTCGCGGCTCCGCCGACACAGCGCGTGACGTCCGAGGGTTCGCCGTGAAGTTCTACACCCGGCAAGGCAACTTCGACCTCGTGGGAAACAACATCCCCGTCTTCTTCATCCAGGACGGGATCAAGTTTCCTGACCTGATTCATGCGGTGAAGCCGGAACCAGACTCGGAAATGCCCCAGGCGGCCTCGGCTCATGACACGTTCTGGGACTTTGTCGGACTCGCCCCGGAGACCGCACACATGGTTATGTGGGTGATGTCCGACCGGGCCATTCCCCGAAGCTTCGCGATGATGGAAGGCTTCGGTGTGCACACCTTCCGCCTGGTCGACGCCAGCGGCCGGACTCGGCTGGTCAAGTTCCACTGGAAGCCCCCTGCGGGCGTGCATTCACTCACTTGGGACGAGGCGCAAAAGCTCGCAGGCACCGATCCGGACTTCCACCGCAGGAGCATGTGGGAGGCGATTGAGAGCGGCGCGTATCCCGAATACGAGCTGGGTCTGCAGATCATCGAAGAGGAGGACGCCGAGAAGTTCGGCTTCGACCTTCTCGATGCGACGAAGCTTGTGCCCGAAGAACTGGTCCCGGTCGAGCTAGTGGGAAAACTCACGTTGAATCGCAACCCGGACAACTTCTTCGCCGAGACGGAACAAGTCGCATTTCATGTTGGCAACGTCGTACCCGGGATCGAGGTTACCAATGACCCGCTGATGCAGGCGCGGCTCTTTTCGTATCTCGACACCCAGCTAACCCGCCTTGGCGGCCCAAACTTTCACGAAATTCCCATCAATAGACCGCTTGTTGAAGTCCACAACCATCAACAGGACGGGTTTCACCGCAACGCAATCAGCGCCAGCAAAGCGAACTATCACCCGAATTCTGTCGGGGGCGGGAACCCGATGCTCGCCGGCGTTGACGACGGCTACGCCCACGTCGAAGAACCTGTCGCCGGAACCAAGACCCGCGTCCGGGCGCCCTCTTTCCGCGACTTCTTTAGCCAGGCGACCCTGTTTTTCCACAGCCTCTCCCCCGTGGAGCAACAGCACCTCATCTCCGCGCTCCGGTTCGAACTCGGAAAAGTCGTTCGCGAAGAAGTTCGCGAGCGCGTCGTCAACGAGATCCTTGCAAACATCGACACCGAACTCGCCCGCGCTGTCGGTCCTTCCGTCGGAATCCGAGAGGTGGAAGCCCGTCCCGCCCGAGGCGACGAACGACGAGGAGATCCGGGCGTTGAGATTTCCCCTGCGCTGAGCCAGCTGAGTTCTCCGGGCCGCACCATCGCGGGCCGCACCGTGGCGGTACTCGTTGCGGACGGGTTCGCAAGCGACGACGCCGCCGAAGTAGTTGCAGCACTGAAGGCACAGGGAGTCGCGACGCACTTCGTCGCCGATGCCCTGGGACCAGTGCTCGGTGAATCCGGCGGCGCGGTACTTGCCACCAGGACGTTCGCGACGGTCGCCTCCGTGCATTTCGACGCGGTCTACGTCCCGGGCGGCGCCGCCAGTGTCCGTTCCCTTCGCGAGGGCGCGGCCGCGTTGCAGTTCTTGAGAGAGGCTCATGGGCACTACAAGCCGATCGCCGCAACAACCGAGGGAGCAGATCTTGTCACCACGGCTATCGGCCAGGCCGTGGCCAACCAGCCAGATTCATCCAGCGGCACGGCAAATGCCGGTGTCGTCGTCGGAGAATCAGCCGCCGCCGTTGCAGTGCCGTTCCTCGCGGCGATCGCAAAGCATCGCCACTGGGACCGCGACATCACGCAGCAGATGGGTTCGAGTGTCCGCCCGTAGAGCAGGCGGTGGTCTTCGCATACGAGTGCGGGTTGGTGGCGCCGCGTGAGCATGCGGGCGGCTAATTCGCCCCAGCCAGGACGAGCTGAGTACACGCGCGAAGCGGCGACGAAGTTCGGAGCTTTCGGTTCCCGTCATCTGCTTTGGTCGCAAGTTGATCTGAAATTGAAAGATCAACCGTGCGTTTGACGAAGTAATCTACGGCACGAAATGGCCGCTCCCTCGGACATCACCGCCAACGTTGCCGATATCGGGTTGGGACTCCTCGATGTGGTCGGTTGCGGGATCTGGATCTACGACGGGACCGATACCCGTTACGTAAATCAGGCGCTCGCCGAGATCACCGGCTTTACAGCCGAAGAGCTGTTGGCGCCAGGCTTCTTTTCCGACCTCATCCATCCCGAAGATCGAGAAATGATCATCCGCCGGGGCCGCGCTCGCATCGCCGGAGAAGATGAGCCGCAGACCTACGAGATCAGGATTCTCGCCCGTTCGGGCGACGTCCGGATCCTGGCTCTGGACGCAAAACGAGCGCTGTTGCCCTCCGGCCCCGTGTCGGTCGTATCCGCTGTCGACGTCACATCGCTTCGCAGCGCCGAGGCGACGATTCGGGCGGGTTCGAGCCTGGTAGTCGAGCTGCTTCACTCCCTGCCCGCGCACGTCATCACTACCGATCCGGGCGGCAAGCCCACGTTCGTCAACAAACATTGGCTGAAACTCACCGGGCAGACTGAAGAGGAAGCGCTGGCGGAGGGCACGGCCCCACTGATCCACCCCGACGATCGGGAAGTCGCCACGGAACGCTGGCTGACGGCCTTGCGGACAGGCGAGGGCTACGAAATCGACTACCGCGTACGCGATGCGAAGGGGGAGTTCCGCTGGCAGAACTTCCGCATTCGACCTCTCACCGGCGCGGACGGCGAACTTGTTGGCTGGACCTCTGCGAGCGTTGATATTCACGAAGCCAAGATGCTTTCGAGCCAGCTAGCTTCGTTGAACGAAGAACTCGTAACGGCCGTCCACGCCAAAGACGAAGTGCTGGGCCTTATCTCGCACGAACTCAGAACCCCACTGACCACGGTACTCGGCAACGCCCGCCTGCTGCGCCGGCACGGACCGACGCTCTCCGACGCCGATCGCAACGCCGTTGCCGCGGACATCGAGTCCGACGCCGAGAGGCTCCACGGCGTGATTGGCAACATGCTCGTTCTCTCCCGTTCGAATATGCAGGAGGCGCTCGAAGCAGAGCCATTGCGCCTGGAACTCCTCGCACAAGAGGTGATACGGGACTTTAGCTCGCGGCATCCGGGGCGGACCGTCGACTTTCGCGCGCCGAATGGGCTGCCGCTGGCGCAGGGCAACTCGACCCATTTCCGCCAGATTCTCGAAAACCTTCTCAGTAACGCCCACAAGTACAGCCCGCCTCACTCCCCGATTGGGGTTCGGATGAGCCGGGCTGCCGGTGCCATCGAGACTGAAGTGACGGATGAAGGCCCTGGGCTCAGCGACGAGGACCAGGCCAAAGTGTTCGAAGCCTTCTTCCGTTCTTCCTCTCATTCGACGGTCTACGGCATCGGCCTTGGTCTGACCGTTTGCCGACGTCTCGTGGAGTTGCACGGAGGCTGCATCAGCGCTCGTAACCGCCAGCCCCATGGTTGTGCCTTCACGTTCACGACTCCGGAATTCCACGAAGGAATCATCTCGGAATCCTGATTCGGCGACTGTATGCGCGGGCCACCGGCGGCGAAACAACCACCCACCGGAAAGATCTCTCGTAGGGAGGCATTCACTCACCTATGGGAGGCACTGGCCATTCAGGCGAAAGCACTACTCTGCCCGGGCCGTCGTGACGCTCGACCTCGACGCCGACGGTGCGTTGCCCGCGCCGGAAATGCAGGTCGACGGTCGTGTCTCCAAATTTCACCTCGCTGAGCCGCACCCAATCCAGCCACGCGGGTAACGTCGGGCGAACGACATGCAGAGACGTGGGGTCTTCAGCCGTTACCCCGAGCATCGTGAATAGGATCCAGGGGAGGCTCGCCGCAGCCCACGCCTGCGGCCGAGAAGCGACCGGGTAGGGGGTCGGTTGTCGCCGCAGCCCCCGCGCATCCCCCGAGAACAATTCCGGTATCCGCCCGTCGGGAAACGCCAGCATCGCCTCAAGCAGCGCAGTCCCCAGCTTTTCGACCGCGTCCGCGTGTCCGAAGCGGCGTAGCCCCTCCAGGATGATCGCGTTGTCGTGGGGCCAAACGCTCCCGACGTGGTACCCAAGCGGGTTAAACGCGGGCTGCCCCGAGGCGAGAGTGCGAACGCCCCAGCCACTGAACATCGCCTCGCTCATGAGATGGTCCGCGATTCGCTGCGAGACTTCTGCGGAGCACGCTCCAGCCCACAGGACGTGGCCAACGTTCGAAGTCGCCGTCCGCACTGGCGTCCCGTTGCCATCGATCGCCAGGGCAGGAACCGAGTCCGAACAAAAATCGTCCTTTAGAGCTTGCAACACTGTGCTCACGCTCTGTTCGTGGTCGCCAGGAACCTTCCCCACTAATCGGCAAAGTTCCGAATACGCGCGCAAGGCGGCCACGTAATACGCCTGCACCTCCACCAACGCGACCGGCGGAATGACAGGCGAACCGTCGGGATGGCAAATACCGTCCCATGAGTCCTTCCACCCCTGGTGCTCAAGACCCGACGAAGACTCGCGGTGGTAGGCGAGCAGCCCTGCGGGAGTTTTCGATGCTTGCAGCACACACCATTCGACGGCCTTTTCGATGGCACTCCATACCGAGTCGAGCGTGGCTCGATCGTCGGCCCACCGGGCGTACTCGCGGCAGGCGAGAATGAAAAGCGGAGTCGAATCCACGCTCCCGTAGTAGCGGCCAAAGGGCACCTCGCCGATGTTCGCCAGCTCTCCGACTCGGAGTTCATGCGCTATCTTTCCGGGTTCGGCGTCCCGGTCGGCAGCGACCATCGAAGCTTGCGTGCGCGCCAACACTTTCAGGGTTTCAGGCATCGCCTCGCGGCAGATTCTGAGTAGCGCTATCCCCGTGATGAGACTGTCCCGCCCAAAACATGCGTCGAACCACGGTATTCCCGCCGCCAGGAAGGTCCCTTCTTCTCCGGCCACTACCAGAGACTCAAGGTCCTCGACAGCCCTCTGGTAGAGGTCGTTGAGTTGGCCGTTGCTTGATTCGAACCTCACCGCCGTGCCGGTCAGCCTCATGGCACTTCGCCGCACCGAGGATTCCCCAGGCGTTCCTCCGCTCCAGGACTCAGCAATGGCTATCGTCAGTTCTAGTTCAGCCGCGGCCCCCGGCGCCAATTCGACGTCGAACGTGGCAGTGCCCTCAACGAGTGAACTCGGCGTCGGTTGAAAGTCCAGGTGAGTGGTCCGGAGCTCGCCGTCGAGCCCGGCATATTCGTACTGCACCGAACGTGGGGTGACTCGAACCGTGGGTTCCGGAGGAACACTGCGCCGTTGAAAACCCCGTACCACGAACATGTCCTTGAAGTCGGCCTCGAAGACGACTTCAAGCGTCCCCCGAAACGTCGCTCGACCGTGATTGACAAGAGTCAGTCCCTCAACGGTTGTCCGCCCCACCGTTCGCCTTCGCCGGAGGAGCAACGTCTGTGGAGAAACGGACACGTCTGGATCGTCGGTCACCTCGGCGTTGGTGAGCGTCGTCGTAAGGACGCCGCCTCCCTCTTCGGAATCGAGAAGGACCAGCCGCTCATGCTGCAGGCGCGTGTCCAGCGCGGAGAGGTATCGCATGTCCCGAAAGTAAAGGCCGGAGGCCGAGCTCGTCGAGGTACCGAATTTCCCACTTGGCTGACATAGCAACGAGACCTCTTCGCGACGCAGCACAACCAGGTGGGAAATGTCGAGCGATGGGCGCGGTTCGATACCGACTCCGAACGCCTCAGTCATAGGCATGCGCCTCAACCAGGTCCCGATAGAGCGCTTCATGGCGCTCTATCGCGCCCCTTGCTGAAAACAGCCGCTCCACTCGCTCGCGACAGGAACGGCGGGAGAGCTCCTTTACCTTCGCCACTGCCTCCGCCGCCGACTCAACGTCGTCGCAGACGAACCCGGTTACGCCATGCTCCACGATTTCTGAGACCGAGCCTCTTCGGAAACCTATGACTGGGGTCCCGGCAACCATCGATTCGATCATCACCAGCCCAAACGGTTCCTCCCAGGAAATTGGAAAGAGAGTCGCGAAGGCTCCCGCCATGTACGCCTGTTTCCGGCGTTCGGTCACCTCGAGTTCTAGTTGCACGTGGTTGCGGATCAGGTGTGGCTTGAGGAATTCAAAGTACTCGTGCTCGGCCGTCTCATTCACCTTCAGCAGCATCACGAGACGCCGTCCGGCACGTTCCGCGATCCGAATCGCCTCCATGGGACCCTTCTGCGGGGCCGCGCGGCCGACGAACAAGAGGTACTCGCCCGCCTGTTCACACCACGGGTGTTCCTCCACCGCCACCGCGTTGTAAATGGTCGTGCAAGCGGACGTGGGGATATCCAAACGCTGAGAACCACTGATCGCGACCAAATGCACATTGGGCGGAAGGTTCGAATAAAGACCGCGGATGTCATCCAGCACGGCGCCATGAACCGTGTGAACAACAGGTTTGCGAACGAACGGTGAGACCGTTAGCCCGGCAACCGTGTGGTCGTGAATTACATCGAAGCGATCCGCGGCCTGGTAGGCAAAGAGGGTGTTTTCGGTCTCCACCGCCACGCTGCCCAGATAGTTGTGCATCGGCTCCATGGAGGGAAGAAATGTAGCCCTCGTTTCGGACCCGCTAGGAGCGATCAACGTGACTTCGTGCCCGCGCTCGACCAACCCCTCGGTCAGGAGGGCCACGACGCGTTCGATACCGCCGTAACCCTTGGGAGGAATCGTCCACCAGGGCGGTGCAATTTGGGCGATCTTCAAGGATCGAGGAGTTCCGCCGCGGGAGCTAGCCAGTGTCTGGGTCGGCCGGTCTGGGGTTTCCAACTTTGCGTGCCTCGCATGCCGTAGACGTGGAATCCCCCTCAGCCTAAAGCGGCGCCAATCCAGACCGCGACTATCAACCAGCCGTTCGCATCACAGTCTCATTACGGCCCGCGCGGATGGCGCCAAACTTCATTCGCCCATATCGGTGGACAACCCAAACGCCGCGCTCACTGATCGACCCATGGCGTGGAAGCCTATGCGCCATCGAATACCCGGCTCGACTGCCGGATCGCAACACCTTCGAAATCTCAGGCACGTTCGAGTAAGGCCTTCGCAATCGCCAACATGCGCACACTAGGCCATGGACGAATCCACCACCCCGCAAGTCGAACCATCAAACGAACCGCCGGCATACGACGGCGTCACGCACCCCGTGAGCGAGGCGAGTCGCTTGCGTCCCGACCCGAACGAGCGTTACGAAACCACCGAGTTCGTTCCCGACGGCCTCGACGACGAAGCGAACGTCGCAGACGACTCCGATTTCGCTGCCGACGAACAGATCAGGAGCATCTCCGATGCTGGCACCGCGTTCTAAAGGGCCGCTGGAAGCCGCTCGGTCAATCGTCGGCGTTTCGCTCCCTTGCATCGATCTCACCGACTGGACGGATCATCAGCTCCGGCTCGTGTATTTCGACTTCACCGTGCGCGGCGAGGGACCTGCCGACCTTATCGAGGCGGTGATCCTGGAGTGGACCCGGCGCGACGTCCTCTCAGAACAGGTCGCCGGGTTCTGGCTCGATGCGCTCTTCTGGCGCGAATCCGGCAACGTTCTGCCCGGCTGGACTGCTTCCGAAGCTGCCGGCCGACGCTTCGGCGACGATGTCGACTACTGGCGGTTCTTGGCGTGGCGCACCGCCGCGTGAGCCGCGCACACCCGGTTGGGAATCCAGGTCCGCACGAGGAGGCAGTATGGCTAACTACCCGGCAACACCATCGGAGCCAGATTGGCTGACCGAAATTGCGGCGCGTGTAAGGAGCCTGCTTGAGCGCCGTCCTTCCGATTCCCCCGCGGACGTTTACGTTTGGAGTGATGGGACGGTCACTGGCCCGCGCGACACGGGCGACCGCACCGATGACTTGCGCCTCGTGGCGACTTTCACTCCGGGAGAAGAACCAACCGCCGCCGCCATCGAGGAAACAGTTCGAAACGGCCTCGCGGCCGTCCCCCGTGGCGAAGGATTGCCGACCGTCGCAGATGGAGCCTGAGGCCCATCCTCAGTCACAACCAGCACCTTATCCGCTGGAGAGGCGCCGGATCTCGCGGCGACGGTTACGCAGGTGCGGGCACGTCCCGGCTACGAATCCGTTAGCGACCCACACTTTGGTCTAACCTCTTTCCGTGACCCGAAACATCGCTGCCTCTGGCGAAATGGAAAATCGCGCCCGTTTCACCGCACTCGCCTTAGCCCCGCTTCGCCCGTCAACGGATCGTTCCTCCGGCACAGCCTTCTCCGTCGGATACCAGGATGGCTAACGCATTCATTGCGACCTACCGCCTTCAACTGAACGCCCAGCAAACCTTCGAAGATGCTCGCAATACCCTCCCGTACCTTTCGAAGCTGGGCATTTCCCACCTGTACCTCTCACCTATCTGGCAAGCGGCGCCCGGCAGCACCCATGGCTACGACGTGCTCGACCACGCTGCCGTCAACGTGGAGTTAGGCGGGCTCGATGGCTTCGTGCGTCTCTCCGAAGCAGCCAAGCGCCTCGGACTCGGCATCATCGCGGATATCGTCCCGAATCATGTCTACGTTGGAAACGCTCGCCAGGAGTGGTGGCGCGATGTGCTTCGCTTTGGCCAGGCTTCGCCCGACGCGGAACGCTTTGACATCGACTGGTCCGGTCGCGGTGACCTCCCCGCCGGTTTACTCCTGCTTCCCGTCCTGGCCGATTCATTCGCGGCCGAGTTGGAATCTGGGCACATCGGCCTCGCCTTCGATGGGACGGAACTCGTTACAACCTATGGTGAAGTCTCTTACCCGCTCTCCCCCTCGACCTACGCCGAAATCGTTGGCTTGCCCCCCACCGGCTCATCGACTGAAGACGCAGACGGCCTGACCGAACTGGTCCAGCTCGTGCACGCCTTGCGCTCGGCGACTCCGGAGGAGAGCCGCTCCTTCTTGCTCAGGTTCGCCGCCCTGCTCAAGGCCTCGAACGCCGCGATGGACTGGGTCGAGAAGAGACTGCGCGCGTACGCCGGAAGGCCGGGTGAATCCTCCAGCTTCGACCTCCTCGACGGCCTGTTTTCAAAACAGCATTACCGCCTCAGCTCCTGGCGGGACTCCGGCGAGCAAGTCAACTACAGGCGCTTTTTCGATGTGAACCAACTGGCGAGTCTACGCATGGAACACAGGCCAACCTTCGAGGACACCCACCGGCTCGTCTTCGATCTAATCTCGGGTGGCTACATCCAGGGCCTTCGCGTGGATCACATCGATGGTCTGCAGGATCCCGCCCGTTATCTCCATCTTCTTGGCGAACGTTGCCCGGGCATCCCAATCTGGGTGGAAAAGATACTTGCCGCCCGCGAAATCTTGCCCGCATGGGGAGTGGCCGGAACCACTGGCTACGAATTCGCAGCCCATGCGGAAAGTCTGTTCGTCCACCCGAGCGGCCGGGCCTCGATGGATGCCACTTTTCGAAACTCCACCGCCACGACCGACGATTTCGAGGAAGTGGCTTTCGCGTCGAAGTATTGGATGGCGGATCGCGCTTTCGATAGCGACCTCTCGAGCCTCGCCGCCCAGTTCCACCGAATCGGCTCAGCCCGGCGCAGGACCCGCGAAATCACCCGGCGATCTCTGAGGGAGGCGCTCTGTGCAATCCTCGCCGGCATGCCTCGCTACCGCACCTACTGGGCCTCCGGTTCCCTTGGCACGGAGGATGCGGCGGCGCTTTCCGATGCTGCCAGGGCTGCTCAGCAACATCGCCCTGCGACCAGCCCTGAAGCGCTCGATTTTGTACTGGGCATCCTTCGAGAGCCCGAGTCCGAAGAAGAGCCGGGCCTAAAGGCGGCTCGCCGCTCTGCCGTCCTTCGCTTCCAACAACTCTCCGCCCCGGTGATGGCCAAGGGCGTCGAGGACACGGCCTTTTATCGCTTTGTGCCGGCACTCTTTGAAAACGAGGTGGGCAATTCGCCCCCTCCCCACCCGAGTGACGCGAAAGCCCTCCACGCCTGGTTTTCTGAGCGGCTGGATTCCTCTCCCATGACACTGAATGCAACCACCACGCATGACACCAAGCGCAGCGAAGACGTTCGTGCCCGCCTCGCAGTCCTGACTGAATTCCCGGCCCTCTGGCGCGCTGAGCTCCGCCAGTGGAGCCGCATCAACCGCAAATTCAAGACGATGATCGCTGGTGAACTCTTCCCGGCCGGCGGCTCCGAGTACTACCTCTACCAGACGCTGGTCGGCGCCTGGCAAGAGCCCAACACCGCCTTCGCCGATCGCATCAGCGAACACATGGTGAAGGCTTCGCGCGAAGCCAAGACCTGGACCTCCTGGACGGCACCCAACGCGGAACGCGAACGTGCCCTCGATGCCTTCCTGCGCGTCCTCCTGGAAAGTCCTGCGGGAGCCGAATTCAGGGGACAAGTTGCCTCCGTGGTCGAACGCCTTCGCGAGGGAGCCGAATCGAACTCCCTGGCGCTCTTGACCTTGAAGTGCCTTGCCGGTGGCATCCCGGACTTCTACCAGGGAGCCGAGGATTGGATTTTCTCACTGGTTGATCCCGACAACCGCCGGCCCGTCGACTTCCAAGTCCTCGAAGAACACCTCGCCAGCGCGGATTCCGGCTGCGGAAGCGCGCCAGGAGAACCCGGGGCGAAGATCCGCCTCGCCCAGCGGCTGCTCCAGCTACGGCGACAGGAGCCGGAACTCGTGCAAAGTGCGCCCTACCAGGCCCTTGCCCTGGACCGGCGCCCGTCGCGAGTGGCCTTTGGCTTCTCCCGTTCGAATGCAACCGAGAGCATCGCCGTCGTTATTCGCCGACAGGTCGCCAACGCAGCTTATGGCGGCGACGCTGCAGGTCAGCTTTTCGGCTCCTCGGCGATCTCGAATTGGCCAAATCGTCGCTGGTTCGATTGGCTTCATGAAACATGGCTTCCAGCCGACTTTCAGCCGCTGATGCTGCTCGCCGAACACCCCGTAGCCGTCCTGACAACATTCGCGAAGGCCACCAACTGAGCGTGGACCAGTGGGCACCGTCGATACGGCCTTGGGGTGGATGGGGCCGCGCCCGCAAACTGAAATAATCGAATCAGGCTAGACCCGGTATCGGTCCATTTCGTGGCCGTCACACACAAGGCTCGCCGTGAATTGACCGACATGGAACAACACCTCGGCACGCAACTCGATTGTGCCTTGCGCTGTGTGCATCGCGAAGCTGTCCGAGCCTACGGTGTCGACTCGCCCGACCAGACGGCTGCTCACATCGGCAACGCCCATTCCTGACCGGAGGCGGCTAAGTTCGTTCACCCTTCCACGCTACTCCTCATGAGGCCGTCGGCACGTGCGTTTGTGTACGAAGGATGACATTTCAACGCTGAATCCCCGCTTTGTCAGGCTTCTGTTACAAGTCAGCGATTTCCCCGTTGGTTTCGAGATACACGGCTGAGTTGACTCGTGGAGCCCTGGCGCCCCTGGCCCATCAGGCGCGACGGACCTGAATCACGGGGCCGCCGGGTGGACCAAACGTTGGGTACGGCAACGAACAAATGTCATTGAGAGGACAGAACACTGGCCTTAAACTTGAGAAGGATGAAACGCTTGCAAACGGGTTATCGAGTTGAAGACATTCGCGGGAGGACCGTCGGCAACGTGTCCGCTATTGGTGAATGCTGCTTCCAGGTCGCCCGGCCCATGGAGACGATATCCCTCGTTCAGGAATCCATATTCGACGTGCAGGACCGCCTCGTGACCTTGGTTTGCGACGACGGCCAGTGCCTGCGTTACGCTTGCCCAATTCACGGGTCGAGTTCGGCGGACGCCATGCCGAGTCATTCTTCGGCAAGCGAGACGGCGGACATTGGCCAGTTGGGCCGATAGCGTTGCACGTCCCAGGGGAACGACTTGTGGATCAGGCCAACGGCCGAGTTCCCGGACATGTTCGAAGCGCACCGCGAATGGTTCTTCGGACAGAAATGGCACCTGGTACCCCCGACAGGACTCGAACCTGTGCCTTCGGCTCCGGAGGCCGACACTCTATCCGCTGAGCTACGGGGGCTAACGGACAGCGATCGTATCCCGTCCCTTCGTTTCCGGCGAGCACTCGTCAGGCTTTCGCGAAGGCGAGGACGGCAGCACCGAGCAGGACGACCTGGATGATGCTCGATCCTGCGAACAGCCAGAGGCCAGCCGCTCGCTCGCGGGCGTGTAGGGCCACTCCGGCAACCGCGTTGAAGCCCAGGACGCCAGCACCCAGAAACGCAATCCGCAGCAACTCGGACTTGTCGCCGACCCGAACTACTCCTCCGAGCGCCGGGAAGCTGAGCTCAACGACCTTGGGAAGCCCGGGATAGTTGGCATACACATAGCCACCGAGGATTGAGCTGAGTGCGGCGCCGATGACAACAACTAACATCGAAACGCGATCGCGCCAGAACGGGAGCGAGGCCAGTCCCGACGCTGTCGATCGCTGAATCCAATCTCCCTGGACCGCGGCGAGGTCGGCACGCGCCTGGATCTCTTCTGCGAAGGCCGCCTGATCCAGCACCGTCAGTGCGAAAGCGCTGCCGGTAGTAACCAGGTAGAGCAGTTCGTCCGGTGTGCTGTGCGTCGAGTAGAAGAGCGTGTAGCCGATCCGCTTAACTTCGGCGCCGCCAACATGGCAGCCCCACCAATTCAGGCCCTTCACGTTGGCTACATCGAGCGTTCGCCCCGGGATCATGCGCTGGATGGTCGAAATCGGCACCAGCACCCGCCGAAAGCCCCAGCGAATCGTTAGAGACTCATTATCGATTTCGTAGCTGAGCGAGTGGAGTGCATACGCCCAGTTCGCGAACAGCGCGCCTGCAACGAGGCTCACGCCAGCGACACCGATTGCGAGGAACGTCTTAAACTCGGCGTCCCCTCCGAGAGCCGCTCGGATGGCAAGCACCGCAATCACCAGCGCCCATGCCGCGAACGCGCCTCCGACGATAACGCCGAGGGCGCGTGGCGGCTGAAACGCAACCGGGCCTAGCGAGCGACGCGGGCGCGCGCTGGCGTGCACCATTGGCTGTACTTCTCGCTTTTCCCGCGAATGGCGTCGTAGAAGA
>JBDTNM010000019.1:0-23942 GCA_039933735.1 bacterium
ACCACTCCGCGCAGTTCGACCTGGATGCCCGTTTCTTCGGCGAACTCTCGCATGGCGGCTTCGCGGACGTCTTCGTCCCATTCGACGTAGCCGCAGGGGATGCACCAGAGGCCGGCGTACTCGCCGGAGGCGCGCTTGCCAAGCAGCACGCGCCCGGCTTCGTCGCGCAGGATGACGGCCACGCCGACCGCCGGATTCCGGTACTCGACGTAGCCGCACTTCGGGCAGGTCTTCCGGGTTCGGCCAGACTTCGTGACCTCGACGAGGGCGGTCGCGCAGTCCGGGCAATAGGTGGTGCTCACGGCTGGGGCAGTTTGCCCGCGGTCTTCAGTTCGATCATCGCCATCAGGTCTTCCGCTACTTTGGCGATGGCGATCTTGACGCCCGCATTGGCGGGTTCGTCGCCGGGACCCCAGTGTTCGCTCGCCCGCGAAATCACCACGTCCGGTACGGCCGCAATGCCGCCGATGTGGCGCATAACGCGGGAAACGTCGGTCACGCCGGGCTCCGCGTCGCCGCCGGCAATGCCAATCAGCGCGAACGGCTTGCCGCCCGCCTGGGGCAGGTCGATGAAGTCGAGGGCGTTCTTCAGGCCGCCGGGCATCGCGCCGTGATATGAGGGCACGCTTATGAGAAAGGCGTCGGCAGCGGAACAGGCCGCGCGAAACGCCCCGACGGTCGCCGGGTACTGTTCGTCGGGCCGGCCATCGAGCAGCGGCAGCGAGCCTATTTCGAAGGCCTCGCATTGCGCGCCAGCCGATTCGAGGACTTTGAAGGCGAACGAGAGCGCCCGATCGGCCGAACTTCGGGGCCGAATGCTGCCATTGATGCCGAGGATACGTGCCATGCCGTCTAGCGTAGTGAGACGCGGCGGAACACGCATGCGACTGGGCCGTGGGAGCGACGTACACTTGCGCTAATGCCGCCGCGGATAGTGGTCGTCGGATCGCTCATGATGGACCTGGTCGTCCGAGCGCCGCGGCTTCCGCTGGTGGGCGAGTCGCTTCTCAGTCACAGTTTTCAAACATCCCCGGGCGGAAAAGGCGCTAACCAGGCGATTGCTGCTGCCCGGATGGGTGCGAGCGTGGCCATGGTGGGCCGCATCGGACGCGACCGCTTCGGCGAGATTCTGCGTATGAAGCTCGAGGAGGCAGGGGTGGACGCTTCCAACGTCTCGGTCGACCCCGAGATTGGGACGGGTGTGGCGGTGCCGATCGTGCTCGATTCGGGCGAGAACGCGATTTTCGCGGTTCCGCAAGCGAACATGACCCTTGGAGTCGCAGAAATTGAGGCTGCGAGGAGGCTGATCGAGGCGGCAGACACGCTCATGCTGAACTTCGAGGTGGGGATGGACGCCGTCGACGCGGCCGCGCGAATCGCGAGCTCCGCGGGGGTGCCGATCTTGCTGAACCCGGCCCCGATTGCGCCGTACTCGCCACTCTTGCCGGCGCTCGCGCGTGTCCTCGTCGCGAACGAAGTCGAAGCGGCTGCGCTCGTGCCGGAGTTCGCGGGGGACCACGCGCTCGAACTCAAGAACCTGTTGCGGATGTCGCCTCGGGTGTTAATCACGCTGGGCGCTGATGGGCTCATTGGTGGCGATGTCGAGGGCACGTTTTCGCTGCCCGCGTTTCCGGTGACTGCAGTCGATTCAGTCGGGGCGGGCGACGCTTTTTGCGGGGCTCTGGCCGTCCGCCTGGCCGAAGGTTGCGGTTTACAGGAGGCCGCGCGATTCGCGTCGGCCGCCGGGGCGTTGGCTGTCACGAAGCCGGGAGCCCAGGCATCGTTGCCATTACGAAGCGAAGTGGAGGCCCTGATTGGCCTCAATTGACGGAACTTTCCCGGCGCTTTCGGCGTTTCGTGTTGATGATGGCTGGAGCCGCACAGATACTGAAGGCGCCCCGGGATTCGCCAAATGAGCGTCCAACGCTTTTGCCCGCAATGCGACCGATCCTTCCAGGAAGGCGAGGCGGTCTTGCGCTGCGACGGCTGTGGCGTGCTGCATCATCCTGGTTGTTGGGTGACGAACGGCGGCTGCGCGACCCAAACGGAACATCACGTTTCGCCGTCGGCAATGGCGTACTCGGCCAATGAGCGAACGGTCGGTTCGGCGGCGCCGCACCCTGGTGAGGGCACGAGGGTGGCGCCGACGCCCGCGCAAGCAGCGGAGCCCTTGCCCGAACCAATCCCGTTTCGGCCGACGCGGCCTCCTGTCGCTGCGGCGGTTGGAGACGACGGCCCTGTGATCGGCGCGACGGCGCCAGCGCCGATGATCCATCGCACATTGCCCTCCACCGCTGGCACACCTCCGATGCCCCGACGCTACCAGCCGCCACCCGGCGACCACATGCAGCGCAAGGCGATGCCGCAGATCTACGATCGCCATCCGATTTTCACCTACTGGTATGTGCCTGTCGCCGCCCTGGTCGCGATCTTCGTCGCCTTCAGCGTCATCTGGGCGGTCGGGAAGCTAACGGGCGGGGATTCGGACAAGGCTGCGGACCCAACTCCGGCCTCCACCTCCGTGCCCGGCGGTGGCATAGCCACGGCGCAGCCCACGGCGAGCGTCACGGCATCGGTCCCGGCAACGGTATCGGCCGCGGCTTCGACCGGTCCGGGAAAATTCAAGGCGAACGATGCAGTCGTGGTCGAGGGGACAGGCGATTGCCTGAACGTGCGCGTGAAAGCGGGCCGCGATAACGACGCCATCGTTTGTGTCAAAGACGGTACCGAACTCCGGGTGACCGGTGGTCCAGAATTGGCCAGCGAATTGACGTGGTGGAAAGTGAAGACTGAACTGGGCGAAGGTTGGGCGGCCGAAGACTACCTGACGAAGAAGCCGTGAGGCTGCCGGCAGTCCTGTTGTTGGGCCTGGTTGGCCTGATGCTTGCGGGTTGCCCCGGAGGCGGAGACGCCCCGGAAACGCCGACCGCGGGTCCCACGCTTTCGACCGTCTCGCCAACGGCGGCCCCGACTCCGTCCGCCACGGCCACTCCGGACCCGTACGCCACCATGCCGACGGATCAGATTGAAGCGCGCGGATGGCTCCAGAAGGTGCTGGGACCGTCTTCGTTTTCGCCGCCGTGCCCGGAGAAGCTGAATGCCGCGGGCGTCGGGTGCGCACAGGGTGATGCGACAGGTGACGGCATGACTGAGCTTGCCTACCTCGTCCCCGTGAAGCCGACGGGTGGCAAAACAGGTTATCCGGCGGCAGTCTTCGTCCGTGGTGGACGTTCGCAAAAGCTGGAAGAGTTTGCGCTCGACCTGACGGCGGATGCTTCGATCCTGGGGCACGCGTTCTTCCAAATGAAAGATCGGACTGGCGACGGGCGCGCGGACCTTTCGTACATTCAGAACATTTGCGGCGCGACGGGCTGCAGTTCGCGGGCGGTTGTGCTTTCGTGGGACGGGACGGCGTGGCGCGACGTTGGCCCTGGCGAGGCGGTAAGCAACGTCGACGCGATCAGCTGGGACGACTCGGGCAGCGGGAACGTGCTCGTCATCCATGGGGGCAAGTTGCCGGCGGATGCCCCGCCCGAGGCAGGACCGACGAGAGCGGCAACGACGAGCTACAAACTCGCAGGGGGGCGATACGTGAGTGCGAATGTCACCAAGGATCCGCCCGAGTACCTGTACCACGCGATCGAGGATGCGGATGCGGCGTTCGAGGATGACGTCGCCGGCTCGGCCGTGCTGTATCGGAAGGCTATCGACGCGAAGGATTTGAAGGATTGGAAGTTGAAGGCCGACGGCGCGGATCGTCGGTCAGGACTGGTTGGCTACGCCCTGTTCCGGCTTGTGCTCATCGAAGCATCACAGGGGCGGGACCCGAATCCTGCCATCGACCGCGTGATCAAGGAGAGCAAAGAACCGCTGTTTGTGTATCTCGCCGAAGCGTTCCGAAACGGCATCCAGGTTCGCGGTGGACTGGTCGGCGGGTGTGCGGAGGCGAATCTCTACCTGCACACTCCGCAGGCCGGGGGCGCGGATCCGGGGGCGTACATCGCGCAACTCTTCAACTACGGTTATGCCAATCCACCCGGAAGTAAGTGGATCGCGAAGCTCTGCCCGTTCTAGACATCGATAAGTTGGACCGCGTGCGCAGCGAGGGCGAGAAGTTCTTCGCTGCGTTCGACGTTTTGGATCCAATCGACGGGCAATGCCTGTATGCCGTGACGGCTGCCTAGCAACGCGCCGGCAAGGGTCGCGATACTATCGCTATCGCCTGAGGCGTTGGCGCCCTCGAGCAGGGCCGCGCGGATATCGTCCGGGTGGCGAGCGACAACGAACATCGCCGCAGCGATCGCTTCATCGGCCGCCCAACCCTGGAGCCGGCGCAGCACCTCTACGGCGTCGGTCCCATTGCGAGCGTCCACGACGGCTTGCTCGCACATGCGGGCAGTAGGGAGATCGTAGTGCGCCGCGCCCGCGACCATCGCTTCGAGCGCCAGTTCGCCACTGACTCCGGCGGTCTCGCTGGCCATGCCGACGGCCATCGCCGCGCATGCCGCGAGGGCAATCGGGGCTCCGTGCGTCATCCGCGAATGTTCGACAGCCCATCGTTCGGCGCGAAGGGGTTCGGCGAACATCAGAAGGCCGAACGGATAGGTCCGCATGACCGAGCCGCAACCTCCGGCTTCAACGCTTCCTGCTTCACGCCAAGGAACACCCCGCGCGAGGCTGGCTGCCCCGGCCATGCAGCTGTTTCCCGGAGCCCGATGACCTCCCTGCGGGTGGTCGCGCCAGGAAGCAAATCCGGTGGCCATCGCGGCCATAGCCGCTTCGAACGACGATTCGGCCGTTCCGAAGTCGACCAGTGCGCGGAACACAATCTCGGCCATTTGCGTATCGTCGGTGTAGGGAGCGAAGCGCTTGCCATCTCGGTCCCACCAGAGTTCGAAGGTCTTGACCCCGCCAGCACCATAGCGGTCGCTGAGCTGTTCGTACGAAGAGAACTCAGTCGGATGCCCGAGCGCGTCTCCGATGGCTGCGCCCAGGGTGCTGCCTGCGACGCGTTCGGCCAGGGTCGGTGCGGCCGGGAAGGCTTGCACGAACGCTCTCTGCGCGGAAGTCTCGGGACAGTTCGGTCCGCGGGCAGCGTTCAGTTCCGCGAAGACCACCTGAGGATCGTGGCCAGCCATCCTGAGGACACATCCACCGATGGTCCCGGCCCGCCCGAGGCCGCCTCTGCAGTGAATTACCACCGACTCGCCGACTTGCGCCCAATGAATAATTTCGGCTACCACCTGTTTCACGGCCGCGACATCCCGAGGGGCGGTGCCGTCGGGAATTGGGAAGCGGCGTACCGAAAGCCCCAGTTCGTCGGCGATCGGTGTCAGGTTCGCAATCTGCAGGAGATCGAACTCGTCGGGCTCCAGGAGGCTGACCAGGTGCGAGGCTCCGTAGTAGACGTTTAACCGTTGAAGGTCCGCTCGGAGGTCACGATCCCACGCTCCGGTGGCCGCTGATGGGTCCTTTTTGCCGGGGGCGAAGGTCAAACCGATACGGCCGGGAAAGGGCGTCGGCAACCAATCGACTCGGATTGGATGTGAGTCTGACGTCTTTGCGATGCTCATAGTTTCGCTCCCGTCGGCAACTCTACCCAGACTCCGCGTCAGGCGATGTCGTCAATTAGAACATCCGCCGCAGGTTGGCCATTTCGATGGCGGCCTGGGCGGCTTCTTCGCCTTTGTGGCCGTCTTTGCCGCCGGCCCGGGAGAGGGCTTGTTCGACCGAGTCGACGGTGAGGACACCGAAGATGACTGGTACGCCCGTTTCGCGAGCCGTTGCGCCAATGCCGTCGGTGGTCCCACCGGCGACGTACTCGAAGTGGGCTGTGTCGCCGCGGATTACCGCACCGATGCAGATGACGGCGTCGAACTTGCCGCTGCGAGCAGCCCAGTTGGCCGCGGTTGGGATTTCGAAGGCGCCTGGAACCCAGGCGACCGAGATACTCTCAGGCGCCACGCCGCGTTCGCCGAGGCATGACTCGGCGCCTTCGAGGAGCTTTCGGGTGACGAATTCGTTCCAGCGCGCGACCACGATGCAAACTCGCAGCCCTTCTCCGTCGAGCGAACCTTCGAGGACTGGCATCAGACGCTACCAGCCGTGGTTACCGACTCGAGGCCGTCAAGGAGGTGGCCCATACGTTGGCGCTTGGTATCGAGGTAGCGAACGTTGTGAGGGTTCGGCTCGGTCAGGATGGGGATGCGTTCGACCACTTCGAGGCCGTACGCCTCAAGCCCGGCGCGCTTCGCGGGGTTGTTCGTGATCAGCTTCATTTTTCGGACGCCGATGTCGCGAAGGATTTGCATGCCGATGCCGTACTCCCGCTGGTCGGCCGGGAAACCGAGCGCAAGGTTGGCATCGACGGTGTCGTAGCCTTTGTCCTGGAGTTCGTAAGCGCGGAGCTTGTTGTGGAGGCCGATGCCACGGCCTTCCTGGCGCATGTAGAGGAAGACCCCGCCTTCATCGGCGATCATCTTCATGGCGCGGTCTTTCTGCTCGCCGCAGTCGCAGCGCATGGAATCGAACACGTCTCCGGTAACGCACTGGTCGTGGACGCGCACGAGGGTCGGGATTTCGGGGTCGATTTCGCCTTTGACGATGGCGATGTGTTCGTCGGGGTAGTTCTCGGCCTTGTAGGCGAGGATCATCATGTCGCCGACCGGTGTGGGAAGGCGGGTCTCAGCGACGCGAGTGACGAGGCGTTCGTGCTTCAGGCGGTACTTGATGAGCTCGTTCACGGTGACGATGCGGAGACCATGGCGGCGGGCGAAGCGCTTCAGGTCCGGCATACGGGCCATCTCACCATCCATTTTCATGACTTCGCAAATGACGGCACCCGGATAGAGGCCGGCCATCTTGGCGAGGTCGACGCTGGCTTCCGTCTGGCCGGCGCGGACGAGGACGCCATCGCGGCGAGCACGCAGGGGGAACATGTGGCCGGGCCGAGCGAGGTCTTCGGGGCGCGTTTCAGGGTCGATCAGGACCTGGACCGTGCGGGCGCGGTCGGCAGCGCTGATGCCGGTGGTTACGCCTGTGCGGGCTTCTACGGAGACCGTGAAGGGTGTCCCGAAGCCGCTGTTGTTCGCTGCGGCATCAACCATCAGTGGCAACTTCAGGTGGTCGCAGCGGTCTTCCGTGATCGAGCAGCAGATTAGGCCGCGACCGTATTTCGCCATGAAATTGATGGAGTCCGGCGTGACGAACTGCGCTGGAATGCAGAGGTCGCCTTCGTTTTCGCGGTCTTCATCGTCGGTGATGATGACGAAGCGGCCGCGGCGAAACTCTTCGATGGCCTCAGGCACCGTTGCCATGACGGGGTCGCGTTCGGTCACTTGCGGGCCTCCTGGGTTTGCGAAACGAAGTTCTCGATGTAGCGGGCGATGATGTCGGTCTCAAGGTTGATTCGATCGCCCTGTTTGCGATTGATGAGGTTCGTGTGCTCCTGGGTGTACTGGACGAGGGAGACGGAGAAGCTCTCTTCGTCCTTGGCGACGATCGTGAGGCTGATTCCGTCGATACAGATCGGTCCTTTGACGACCATGTAGCGGAGCAAATCTGACGGCGTGATGAAGCGGGCGATGATGGCTTCGCCTTCTGGGGTGAGCGAGTGAAGGATGCCAGTGCCCTCGACCACCCCGCGGACGATGTGGCCGCTGAGGCGGTCGGTGGGGCGGCAGCTGCGCTCGAGGTTCACGAGGTCGCCTGGTTTGAGTTCGCCAAGGTTCGAGCGGCGGTAGGTCTCGGGCATAAGGTTCGCGAAAAAGAACTCTTCGTCCATCTCGGCGACAGTGAGATCGACGCCGTTGATGGCGATGGAATCGCCGAGCTGGCTATCGACCAGGATCTTCGGCGCACGGATGCGGAGTGTGCCTTCGCCGGCTTCAACGACTGTGCCGACTTCTTCGATGATTCCTGTGAACATGCGCTGCCCCTGGACGAAATCGACGTTCGCGGCAGGCGAAGGGAGAAACCCCGCGCAGGCTAGCGCGGAGCGGGCGTCCCAGCCGCTCGAAAGCAGCGGGCACGCCGCGTGTGTCCTCTCCCATCCGGACTGTACCGTCGGCCCCGGAATTTCACCGAGTCAGTCCATCCATTGCTGGACGGAGTCGCGGGCTATAACCGCCGGTGGGGAATTTCACCCCGCCCCGAGAACATCTGACGATATCGTTTCTGTTGGGCTAAGGAGTTGTCAAGGGCAGTACGCACACAGACCGGGAATCTTCGCGCGGCGGAAATGTGGGTCGGCGAACGGCGCTGTGACACAATCCACAGATGGTGGTGTCGCCGGGGGAACAGGGAACGAGCGTGGGCGAGCTTGTCGCCAGCTATGGCTGGAGCCTGCGGTCCAGAGGCGGGGTTCTCACCTGCGCTGGACTCGCGGTCGCAGTCGCACTGGGCTGGAACTGGTGGGAATTTGTTGAATACGGAGGTTTCTCCGTCGGAGGCGGCGTCGTCGCCGTAGTAGGTTTCGTCGTGAGCGTGCCGTTGACGAAGGTCGGACTTTCAGATGTCGGCGACACTCCGCTGAAGCTTTTCGAGTTTGGACTAACAAGCTCGATTCACCCCACTCCTTCTCGTTGTCAGTACTCGGAGATCGAAGACATTCGAATCGTGAAAGGCCGGAGTTCCGATTACGTCGCGCTAATGCTCCGTGGCGGCGGGATCATCCGGATCGAACGGATAACTCGCCGAAAGGACGCGATCGCGGAAATCCACCGGCGGGTTCGCGCCGTCGGGAAGAGGCCGACGCAGACGTCCTAAGCCCCTGCCGATGGCAACTCCAACAGCTTCACCAGCACGTCGTAGGTCGCGTAGGCGTCTGCGAGCGCGCCGTGTTCGCCCATGCGTCCGATGCCGAGCCGGTCGGCGACGTGGCCGAGGTTGAAGCGGTCAACGGTGCCGCCGCCCTTCAATAAAACACGGGCAATTGGCTGGACGTCGAAGGCGACCGCAGCGAAGGGCCACGGTTGCTGGAGCCGCTTGTAGGTCTCCACGAGAAATGCCATGTCCTGGCCAATGCCCCAACCGGTGATGACTGCATCGCGGCCAAGGATGCTGAACTTTTCCCAGGCATCTTCGAGTTCAAGGGCGGTCTTCCACGCTTTCGGTGTGTAACCGACCACCTTGAGGGCCGCCGGGACAGCGTTGCCGATTCGCTTGGGCCTGACGCGGCCGCCCCAAGCCTGTTCTTCTGGGAATCCTGGGGCGAGCGACGCGCGAACGCCGGCAACATCGAGCACCTCGTGCACCGAGGCGTTTGGACCGCTCATCTCAAGGTCGACGATGTAGAGCGAAGAGATGCCCGCGAAGTCTTCGGCCGTGCCCGGTTCGGAGGTGAGTTTGCCATCGCCATCGAGCCGGCGAAGGCCACCAACGAGCGCAGCATGGAGCACTTCGTCCATTGCGTCAGATTCTCCGCAGCTCGCGAGAGCCTACTGTTATGGCCAGTGTGAGGACTGCGGCGACGGCCATCCAAACTCCGACTACGTGGGGGGCGCCCCAGACGTCGATCATGCGGCCCATCAGCAGCCCCGCAAATGGAGTGAGGCCCCAGGTCATCGTCTGGAGCGCGACGACGCGGCTGCGATATTCAGGCACGGCCTTCATCTGCATGAGAGAAGCATTAAACGCCGAGTAGATGCTATGGAAGATGCCAGCGACGGCGAGCACGGCGACGGAGAGCCACAGACTCCGTGTGAGCGTGAAGACGCCAACCGCAGAGGCGTAAAAGAAGCAGGCCCACATCATCCATGGGCCGAGCCGTTCGCGGTTCGAGGTGGCGGCGACGATTCCTCCGCCAAGGAGCGAGCCGAGGCCGACGGCGGCTGCCAAATAGCCGTAGGCCGTTTGATCCTTGTGGAGCACGTCGGTTGCGAAGACGGGCAGGAACGTCACGTAGGGGTAGACGAGGACACTCGGAAGGATGGCCATGCAAACAATGAGGCCCATCCGGCGGTCGCGGAAGACGTACTTGAGGCCCGAGCCGACGCTCGAAAAGACGCCCTCTTTGGCGTCTGCCCGATCGGGTGGGCTCGATCGTAGCCGGGCCGTGAGGAGCACGGCGACGCAGAGGAAGATCGCCTGTGCTGCGAACGTGCCCTGCGTGTGCACTGCGCCGATAAGTACGCCGCCAATGGCCGGTCCAATCACGCGCATGGCATTTCCGCCGAGGGCGTTGAGGGCGACTGCGTTGGTCATTTCGTCTTTGCCGGCGGTGTCGAAGACCAGTAACGAACGGATTGGCCCGGCAAGTGCCTCCACGATCCCGGCTGCGGCCGCGAAGATGTAGACCATCCAGATTTCGATGTGTCCGGACCAAACGAGGACGGTGAGGAGCGCGGCGATGGTGGCGCTGCCGGTGGTGTAAACCATCAACTGGCGGCGCCGTTCGTAGCGGCTTGAGAGATAGCCACCGAAGGGCGAAAGCAGGACGAGGAACGCCCCACGGAGGAGCGCCACTGTGGCCAGGTCCGTTGCCGATCCGTGAAGGTCATGCTTGACCAGCCAGCCCTGGCCGATGGTCTGTACCCACGAGCCAATCTGGAGGGCCATGGTCGAACCGAGGAGAAAGCGAAAATCGCGATGCCGAAGGGATGCGAGCGGCCTGCCGGGTGCGGTGAGACCGTTTCCGGGCACCCGGGATTTACGAACTGGGACAGCGGGAGAGGCCAAAAACAGTCCCCGGGCGCTGGCTGCAGCCCGATAGTTCGACCGTACACAACCATCTCCAAACGAACCACCCAAACTGAGAGGCCGACCGGCTTTCTCGGGGTCTCCGCACAACGAATTCGGGGAGGCGACGAGGGATCGGCTACGATGGCGGCATATCCCTTCGGAGGCCGCCATCATGAGCAACCCGGGCGCCGCTTCGCTTGAATTCTTCGCGACGCGTTACAACATCGATTCGGCGGCAATGTCGTCACTGTTGTCGATCGCTCTAAGCCGGGGCGGAGATTTCGCGGAGCTGTTCTTCGAACACCGCACCAACAGTGCCATCCAATGGGAAGACCAGCGGGTGAAGTCGGCATCGCGAAACGTCGCCCAGGGCGTGGGCATCCGCGTGGTGAAGGGTGATGCCATCGGCTACGCCTACACGGAATCGCTCGAGATGGAAGCGATGCGCCGGGCTGCCGAGACGGCCTCTCGCATCGGCACCGACGACGAGCGACCCACGCCCATGGACGCAACTCCTTATCTGACGACAGCCTCCTTCTATTCCACGTCCGACCCCCTCACCGACGAACCGGCGATTCGAAAAGTGGCGCTGCTCGAACGGGCTGACCGCGCGGCCCGCGGCTTCGACAACAGCATCGCTCGCCTGGATGCCAGCATCGGCGATGAGTTGAAGTACGTGATGGTCGCGCGGAGCGATGGCAAAGTGGTCGGCGACATCCAGCCACTCATTCGCTTCAACGTGAGCGCACTTTCGCAGGACGGCCAGAGCCGCCAGGTGGCTCGCACGGGTGGTGGCGGTCGAATGGGCATTGAGTACTTCGAGCGCGTGACGCCAGAAGAGCTGGCGCGCGACGCTGCTCGGCAGGCCGTGCTGCAGCAGGGAGCCGTTGAGGCACCGGCGGGAGTTCTCCCGGTGGTCCTCGCGGCCGGGGACAGCGGGGTGCTCCTTCATGAGGCTGTCGGGCACGGGCTCGAGGCGGACTTCAACCGCAAGGGCACGAGCAACTATTCCGGCCGAGTCGGCCAGTCAGTCGCCAGCCCGCTCGTGACGGTCGTCGACGACGGAACGATCGTGGATTCCAGAGGCTCGATTAATGTCGATGACGAAGGCAACCTGACGACGCGGAACGTCTTGATTGAAGACGGGACCCTGCGCGGCTACCTGCACGACGAGGTCAGTGCTCGCCATTTCGGCGTGGCGCCTTCGGGATCTGGGCGCCGCCAGACGTTCAAGGACTACATCATGCCGCGCATGACCAACACCTTCATGCTGCCGGGCCAAAGTACGAGCGAGGAGATTATTCGAAGTGTTGATCGCGGCATTTACGCCGTTTCGTATTCGGGCGGCCAGGTCAACATCTCCAACGGCGACTTCGTCTTCAGCGTCACCGAGGCGTACATGATCGAAGGCGGCAAGGTCACAGCGCCGCTCAAAAACGTGATGCTGATTGGCAACGGCCCGGACGTCCTTTCGAAGGTCACCGCGGTGGGAAACGACTACCAGCTTTCGGATGGGCGCTGGACCTGCGGCAAGGACGGCCAATCGGTGCCGGTTGGTGTCGGTATGCCGACGGTGCTTGTCAGTGGGATCACGGTGGGCGGGACGAAGGCGTGAGACGAACGGTGAGGGTCGACACCCGTCATCCCAGAATGAGGTGAGGTAATGGAAGGTCCGACACCACTCGAGATTGCCCGCAATGTTGTTGCCTTGGCGCGCAGGGCCGGCGCGGAACAGTGCGATGCGATCGTTTCGATGTATACCGAGGCGAACGTCACAGTGCGGCTTGGCGAGCTCGAAAAGCTGATCGAGGCCGGCGGGATGTCGCTTGGGCTTCGGGTCATCAACGGCGGGCGAACCGCTGTGTGTTCGACGTCTGACCTGTCGCCGCTGGCGCTGGAGCGATTCGCGGTGGAGACGGTGGACCTTGCGTCGATTTCCGAGCCCGATGAATTTGCGGGATTGCCGGAACCAGAACTGCTTTCGAGGGTCACGAACGCGGACGGGATGGGTCTCTACGACGAACGCATTGAGACGCTTTCGACCGAAGAGAAGATTCGGATGGCGAAGGACTGCGAAGGTGCGGCCTTCGCGTTCGACAAGCGCATCAATAACTCAGATGGGGCAAGCCTTTCGACGCGAATTGGCCAATTGGCACTGGCGAACTCCTACGGGTTCGAAGGCGCGTACCCGGCGACCAGCATCTCCCTCATGATCGAAGCGATCGCCGATGACGAAGAAGGGAAAAAGCGCAACGGGTACTGGTACACCGCCGAACGAGCCCTCCACCGAATGGTCGACGCCGAGCAGGTGGGCAAGATCGCCGCGCGCCGCACGGTCGATCAGCTTGGCGCTCGCAAGGTGGCGACGAAGCGGGTGCCGGTCGTCTTCGAACCGATGATGACTATTGCGCTGATGGGCGACCTGGTGGGCTGCGCTACGGGCGGCGCGCTCTACCGAGGGGCGACGTTCCTCGCCAACCGCAACGGCGAAGTCATCGGTTCGCCCCTGGTTTCGATTGTGGATGACCCGACGGCGCAGGGCCGGCTTGGCACTCGTCCCTTCGATGGCGAAGGCGTTGCGGCGCGGAAGAATCAGATCTTCTCGGCCGGGCACTTTTCGCACTTCTTGTTCGATTGCTACACGGCGCGGCGGACGAGCAACCACACCACCGGAAGTGCCCAACGCGGGGTAGAGTCGCTGCCGGCGCCCGGCGCGTCGACGCTCCAGTTCGAACCCGGTCGCGATGACCCGGAATCGATAGTGGCGGGCGTTTCCGAAGGGCTGTACCTGACGGCACTGATGGGCAACGGCTTCAATCCCACAACCGGCGACTATTCGCGTGGGGCCGCCGGATTCTGGATTGAGAACGGGCGCCTGGCCTACCCGGTGACCGAGGTGAACATCTCCGGCCAGATGGAAGCGATGCTCGCGGGAGTCGACATGGTCGGCAACGACCTGAGCTGGTTTGGCTCATCGGCCGCGCCGACCATCCGGATCAAGGAGATGATGGTTGCGGGAACCTAGCGGCGGGCGCTACCGGCCCATCTGGAGCGACGATTTCGTCGTCGCGATGACCCAGTAGGCGTTGCCTTCGCGCATCAGTTTGAGGTTGTTCAAGAAGCCCGGAAGGCCGGGGAAGTAGCGCTTCCACGTCTTCGTTGCCGGGTCCCATTCGTAGACGACGGCGACGGTGGAGTTGCCAGCGAAGGCGACGGCCGGGTCAACGTTTCCACCGCCCCAGGCGACGAGGTTCGCTCCGGGGGACAACGGCAATGAGTTTCCAGGCCCCGGTGTAGCCGCGTTCGTCGCGGACGGAGTGGGCGTACTGGTCGCGCCGGGGGTTGGAGTGTTCGTCGCCGGAGCCTGCGTCGGCGTACTGGTCGTTGGCGTCGGGCTGTTGTTGCCACCAGAAGCCTGGGTGGGCGTGGATGTTGCTGCAGGCACAGTAGGGGTGCTCGTGCTGGCGGGGCTCGTAGGGGTGCTGGTTGGCACCGCGGAAGTTGGCGTGCTGGTAGCGGCGGGAGAGGTCGGCGTACTTGTGTTCGCTGGGGTTGCCGTACGCGTCGGCGTATTCGTCGGCGTCGGGTTTCCAGCGCCGCCGCCGCCGGTGCCGTCATTCGTAGATCCGAAATCCGTCGCCCAGTACCAGCCGTATTGCGAGCCGGCTTTGTAGTAACGGGCGATGCCGATTTGCTGGTAGTAGGTGCCGAGCATGTTGGCGTTGTGGCCCGGGGAGTTTTGCCAGGCCGTCATAGCCGTCGCGGCGGTGGCCCAGTTCGTGCCGGCGGCAAGGTTTTCGCCTGCCCCGCTGGGGTATCCGCAGTCGATCGCACGTGAGTATGGCGAACGGCCGAGTGAGTCGGTATGCGAGAAGTAGTTGTTGTCGGCGAGGTCTTGCGCCATCCAGGCGGCGGCGCGGTTCAGGTTCGTCGAAAGCGTGAGCGCCCCGAGACCGTTGGTCGCGCGGTATGTGTTAATCGAACCGAGGAAAGCAAGTTCTTCGCTGTCGTTGGCATCGTGTGTCACCGAGCAATTCGTGACTGCCTCGGCTCGCTTGTCTGCGCCGAACATGAGCGCGAAGGCAGCGAACAACGCTCCCGCAATCGCCAGTACCAACGGCAAAGCCGACCGCTGTTCTTTGACACGAACCGCCATGACAACCCCCACCGGTCCCAACCAATAGGAACCTGTATGAGAGTTCGACTGGCGACTGCCGATAGCCGGTTGACGCGTGGTGACCGAATCGAGGCAATGCGGAGTCCGTGCGCCGCGGAACTAAGGGAAGCGGAGGGTTCGCCCAGGGTCAGGCCTGAGAGCGTGACCGGTAGTCCTGTATGGCGCCGCGAAGGGCGTCGGCGGCAAGGACGCTGCAATGGACCTTGTCGGCGGGCAGTCCTCCGACGGCGTCAGCGATTTCTTCACGAGTGAGTGCCTCGACCTTTTCAAGCGGCCAACCAACCACCATCTCACTCGCGACGGAGCTGGTCGCGATTGCTGGTGGGCAACCGCGGGTGAGCCACTTCATCTCGCTGATGCGCCCATCCTTCACGCGGATCATTACGCGCATGCGGTCGCCGCACACCGGATTGGCTTTGGTTGCTTCGCCATCCGGCGATTGCATCTCGCCTGCGTTACGGGGGTTTTGGAAGTGTTCGACGACGAGATCGGAATATGCGGCCATTACTTCGACGGTAGCAGGAATTGGCGATCGATGGCACGGGTGGTTTCGAGGGCTGGCGCTTTCCCGTATCGTGCCGCCGATCCTCCCGAAGGTGTACGACATGCGCGAAACTCTCGTCCCAGAATTGTTCGGCCCGCTCCAGGGCGTGCGGGTGCTTTCAACCGGCTCAGTCATCGCCCAACCGTTCGCGGCCGCATTGGCGGCCCAGTGGGGCGCTGAAGTGATCCAGGTCGAGAATCCACACGTCGATGACACATGGCGCACGGTGGGGTTGAAGATCCCGTCGGCGGATGGAACACGCCAGATCGGCACGAGTTGGGTCGCAGAGCGACGGAACGAGTTCAACATCACGCTCGACATGTCGCAGCCGGAGGGGAAGGAGAAGTTCCTGAAGCTCGCCGAGCGGGCCGACATCTGGATGGAGAGCTCCCGACCGGGGATGTATGACCGCTGGGGGCTGACCGACACGGTCGTGCTCGCGGCCAACCCAAAGCTCGTCATCTGCCACGTGTCGGGATACGGACAGACTGGCGAGCCGTCGTATCTTGGGCGGGCAAGCTACGACATGATCGGCCAGGCGTTCGGCGGCTCGATGTACCAGACCGGTTTCCCGGATTCGCCGCCGACGCGGGCCGCGCCGTGGACAGCGGACTACATAACGGCGCTGATGTGTCTTTCGTCGTGTCTCGCAGCGTTCGTGCATGTGAAGGACACGGGTGTCGGCCAGGTGATTGACCTTGCTCAGTTCGAGGCGATTCACGCGGTGCTCGCCGGGACCATGGTCGAACACTTTCACCTCGGATTGACCCGCGAACGAAGTGGCAACAAGGCTCCGGCGTTCCAGCCGTACGACGTCTTCGCCGTCAAGGATGGGGCGGTAGTAATTGCCGGGCCTTCGGAGTCGATCTTCGAAAAGACCTGCAAGATCCTCGAGATTGACCCGCGGGACGAGTACTGGAAGAACGCGCGAACCGAAGTCAACGAGGTGGCGGGGCTCGAATTTGATGCTCTTTTGCGGGGCTGGTGTGAAGAACGGACGATGGTTCAGGCGATCGAGGAGCTGAACGCGGCCGGGATCGCTTGCAGCCCAATCCTGAACGCTGCCAGCGCGGCGGCCGACCCACACTATCAGGCGCGCGGTGTCCACATCGAGTGGGATGACGAGGTCGTTGGCAAAGTGCGCGGGACTGGAGTCACCCCGCGCTTTTCGGCAACTCCCGGGAAGATCTGGCGGGGTACGACCCTGCCTGGCGCAGACAACGACAAGATCTTCGAAATGCTGACCTGAACGAGGTCAGGCCAGCCCAAGCGCCGCGAAGATCTCCGCGAAGGTGCTAACGCTTCCCGGATTGAAGTGGGGAAGGACGTACTCGACCAGGCCGTCGGCGCCGACGGCAACCACGCCGCGGCGAGACTTGCCTTCGTCGGGGTCCCACATCCCGTATGCCTTCACTGCTTCGCCATAGAAATCGCTGACCAACGCGAACGGAAAGAGGTCGCGTTCCTGGAACTTTCGATGCGAGCCAAGTCCGTTCGTATTCATGCCAAGGACCTGAATCCCCGCCTTTTCCAACAGAGGGAATTCCTGCGCGAATGCGTGAAGTTCGCGCGTGCAAATTGGCATTCCGTCGTCCTGGTAGAAGACGAGCAGCGTCCGGCCACGGGCGATGCAGTCCTTCAGTCGAGCCTGGATTTGTTCGCCATTCGAAGTGACCGCAGGCAGGTCGAACAACGGTGCAGGGGATCCGACTTTCACCGGCTCGGCTCGTGGCGGCAGGGATGCATGCGGCTCGGTCACGGCAAGGCCTCGAAACCCTCGGGCGCTGAATCTAGGCCACGGGTTGCGGCGAGTACTCGCACCCGGCCCAGGCCGGCGCCATCGGTCAGTTGCTCCAGTGCGCGACGGCGACTGAAGTATTCGCCCATGTCGCTCCTCGCCGCTTCCACCAGCGAGCTCAGGCCGAGCGAATAGAGGAATTCGGATTGCGGGATCGGCCCATGAACGGTCATGCCAGCGTCGTCGGCTGCTAGCGCGAGGTCGGAGAAGTTCACGTGGGTGGTGATGTCCTGTTCACCGACGTGAATGAAGGGGTCTTCGTGTGCCGTGTGCCGGTAGAAGCACATCAAGGTGCCGGTCGTCCGCCACGGCGCCCAGAGTTCCTCCTCGGGATAGCCGTAGTCGAAGACGAGCACGGCACCCTGTTCGACCAGCGAGCAGAGGCTGAGCATCGCCGGGTAAGCCTGGGCGTTTACTTCGAACCGCCCGGAAGTTGGGGCATCGTCGATGCTGGCGATTCCGCCCGTGGCTTCGATAAATTGCTCGCCGTCCCAGCGGACCAGGATTTCGACCGGGCCTCTTCCCCCCGCTTCAAACAGGCGCACCGGGAAGGCATCGAAGAGTTCGTTGGTGACCACTACCCCGAACGGCGCCCCGGAGATAGGCGGAGCGGCCCACTCAACGCGTGGATCGTTTCCCGAACTGTTGGGTTCGATGGCGACGTAGCGAAGCGCCTTCCGGAACGCGTCGTCTCGCCCTTCAGCCCAATCAAGAATGGACTTCGCAAGCGCACCCTCACCGGCTGCTGGTTCGAGGATCGTGAATTCCCGAGGTTCGCCGCACTTGGACCAGATGTCGCGGCACCAGCCGGCAACAGCCCAGCCGAACATCGGGTGGATGGTTGGACTCGTGAGGAAGTCGCCGTGCTTGCCGATCCGCCCCGGCTTTCGGTAGTAGCCGTGCACCGGGTGGTAGAGCGCGCACTCCATGAAGCGTTCGAAGGTCATGGTGCCGCCCGCCATCTCAGCGACGATCGATTCGATCAACCTGGGATTGCCGAGGGCCGCGGTGCCGGGATCGAGGTCGATGGCCATGAATTCGATTGTCCCATCCGGCGCGCTGCCTGTCGCCCGGCGGCGATGCCTGCTACCCTTCGCGCTAGTCACGAATCCTTCGCCCGAGGCTAAGTGTGTCCGTATCTCCTCCCCGAACCGAACCGGCAGTTGATGCCGCGCTGCGATATTTTGGCGAAGCCCTGAACATGTTCGACCCGCTGCGGTTTCGGGCCTGGGCCGACCTTGGTCTGACCACCGCCCAGCTGCGCGTGCTCTTTCTGGTGCGCGAAACGCCCGGTGTAACCGCGGGCGAACTCGCGCAACGGCTCAACGTGACGCCTCCAACTATCTCCGGGATTGTCGACCGGCTGGTGAAGCTGTCGCTGATCCGACGTGAAGACGACGAGAGCGACCGCCGGCTGGTCCGGAATATGCTCACTGACCGGGGAGAGGCGGCCTGCAAGCGGATGGAGCAGGGCACGGAAACGTTCACCCGCAGGATCCTCGTTGAGATGAGCCTCGAGGACCTTGAAGCCTTCATCGCGGGCCTGCGGGCGTTCAGGCTCGCAAGCGAATACGTCTCAAAAGTCGAACCGAATCTCGCTGAAGTCGCCATGCCAGGATTGTTTTAGATGACCGCACCGCGCCGTGTCCGATCGATCGACCTTGAAAACCCGTTCGTCGAATCATTCGAAGGCATGTGCGAAGTCTTACTCGTACGCCACGGGGAGCAGAAGTTCTTCGAAAACATTCCTCTAGGGCAGGCTTACGACGCGCCACTCTCGGAACTCGGCGTGCGTCAGGCGGAGGCCGTCGGTGAGCGCCTGTCGAAGGCACGCATCGGGCGGATCTACTGCAGCGACATGAAGCGAGCGCACGACACGGCGAGGGCAATCGGAAAACATCACGGCCTTGAGCCGATCGTGAAACCCGGGCTGAAGGAAATCGACCTCTGGCAAAGGGCCCCACAGGACAAGGGCTTGCTTGAGATCTACAGCCGTGAACAGCTCGCCGACGTGTATCGGGAAGTGACCCGGACGCGCCGAAACGACGCCTACCCGTTCTGCGAGGATGTCGATTTCTTTCGCGACCGCGTTTTTACTGCGCTCGATGAGGCGATAGCCGAGAGTCACGGTATGCGCATCGTGGTGGCCTGCCACGGCGGAGTGATCAACGCGATCCTGAGCAAGGTCCTGGGGTCGAACTTCGACCACCTGGTGGCGGTCCACCACACCTCAATCAGCGTGATGCGCGCGGCGGATACCCGGCGAGTGATCCTCACGGTGAACGACTACTCGCACGTTATGGAGTTCCAGACATCTCGCGGCGACGTGAACGCCTGACCGTGTCGACAACTATTCAGCCCGATGCTACGTGGTTCGAAATCGACCCGGCGTTCTACACGCACGGTGGCGTTTGCTTTTCGCTCGCCGAATCCTTCGCCCTCGCTGATTGCGATGGAGAACGAGTTCTTGTGACCCCTGCATCAGGCGGAGAGGAAGCGCTCTCACTCGCGAACCTCGGGGCGAGCGTGGCGATCTTCGACTCGGAAGAAGGCTCAGCGAAGGCCCGGGTGTTGATCGGTGAAGCAGGCACGAACGTCGTGTTCCACGTTGGCGAACCGGGGGCGCCGGATATTCCCGGCGGCCCGTATGACACGATCTATAGTTCGTTCGGGATTCTTGAAGCTCTTGAGTATTTCGACGACTGGGCTGCGGGAATCGCCCGAGCGCTGAAGCCCGGAGGCCGGTTGGTCATCTATGACGCGCACCCGATGGGCAATGTGGCCGGCGTCTTCAAAGGGATCTTCGCTGTCGCCCAGAGTTACTTCGAAGAAGACGAACGTGGCCAGGGTGCGAGTTGGACGATGGGCGACCTGATCAGTGCACTCGGCGTAGCAGGCCTGGCGACTATTCACCTGGAAGAGGCGCCGGATTCCGAACGCTACGAAACCCCGCTCGACCGCTTCCGGAATGTCCGCTGGGACGTTCGTTGGCGGCTGGCGGGGTCGTTCGTGTTGGTCGCGTTTCGGGCCTAGCGGCGGTATGAACGCAGGTCGGGCCTAAAGTCCGGGACGAGGGCCTCGTAGCATCCCATCGCGCACGGTTCCGGGCTTGAGCGCGTTCGGGACATCTTCCCTGAAGCCGTTGTGGTCGTTCGGGCGGTCCATCTTGTACGAAGAAAGCTCGCTTTCAGCGATGGCGAGTTCGACTCGGTCCGCGGTGGCGGCCTTCATGAGCGTGAGTTCGAGCCAGTAATCGAACTGGCGCGGAGCATCGACGAGGAAAGCGCTGTCCCCGACCTCTTTGACGCGACCGATTTCCTTGGCGTCGTTGGTGACGACCGTCGCTCCTACTACTACTTGATCGGGCATGGTTTGGTTCTCCTCCATCGAATGCGCAATCCTAACGCCCGGGGAATCGAGGCGAAACTTTCGTCGCCGAATTTCCGCGAGCGGAATTACTCCGTTTCTTGGCCCAGCCGAGGCCTGAATGGCCCGACCGGTGGAATGCGGCAATCACGCCGCTTCTTCGTGATGCTCCTGTTCACGCTCGACGCGTTGGCGGAGATAGGCCCAGGTCCCAAAAGTGACGATGAGATAACCGCCGAGGATGAGTAGCCCGCCAACGGACTTGTGGCTCGTGACGAGGTCGAGGTATTCCTTGTCCTCGTTGAACAAGATTTGGATAAACAGGAAGGCGGAGGGCACAAAGAGTGCGAACCATGCCAGGGGTTTCCACTGCCAGATCCGCCACCCGTCCATGAATTCCAAGGGAATGAGGTTGAACAGGAGTCCCTGGAGGCAGACGACGAAGATGCTGATGGCGATCGCTTCGGGGAGGCCGGTCAGGAAGTTCGGATTGCTGGTATAGAGGTGATGGAGCGGGATGGCCAGCAAGTACGCGACCACGCTCACGGCGAGCATTGCGCCAGCTACTTGGGCCCAGGCTTTACCGCGCTCATCGGCGGAGAAGTCGGGTTCGCTGAGTACGACCGCGGAGGCAATGAATCCAACAACGATGCCTGGATGGAGGCCTGCTGCTCGTGAAATCGCTACCGACACGAGGGCGATGAGGATGCATGCCGGGAAGAGCCGCAGACCGGCCTCAGCGCGAAGACTTCGGCGGTAGAGCCATGCCTTGCCGCCTTCGTAGGCCAGGCCGAGGACGCCCTGGCTGACTACGAGGCTGACAAAGAGGGTGATGCTCTGTTGATTCCAACCGAAACCAGGCTCAAGCAAGCTGTAGATGAATCCGCTGCCGACGAGCAGCACGGCGGGCCCGAAGGCGCTGTCGAGCCACGTTCGCCCAGGTATCAAGGCGGCCCAACCGGACGTCACGCTGGAAGCGAACGCGGTGATGCGGTTGGCAACACCGCCGATTGGTCCGGGCAGGGCGATTGACTGCACCCGCCACCCGAGTCCGTTCTCTTCGAGCGCCTCGTTGAAGAGGGCGCCGCCGGCGAGCAAGAGCAACAGGATGCCGATAGTGACGAGCAAGTTGGTCAGAGCGACGGACGAACCACCGCGGAAGAAGTCGGACGCGAGATTGATGTCCTGAAAGGCCTCGGGCAGAGGGCCTTCGCCTTTTTGGGCCAGTGCAGCGAGCGTTGCCGGACGCCAGTCGAAGACCAGCGGTGACTGCGCGCCGAACGACTGCCCGGCGGGTATGTAGATCGTGAAGAATTGGTCGCCGATAGCGGAAGGAACGCGGACGTGGACGGCGCTGCCCGCCTCGGGCCTGAAGACCTGGATTCCGAGGCCTTCCCTCGGCGCGTCACCAATCGTGACTGGGTCAGAGGTCTTGAAAGACGTGGAGAATCCGCCAGCGTCCACAACCGTCAGCTGACCGCCATCCCAGAAAATGTCGAAGCCGCCGCCGCTCGCTCCCGGGGGATTGAATCGGAAGCCGGTGCCGGGTGGCAGAGTGACCCTCGTGAATCCAGCCACAACAGCGGGCGGTTGGGTTGCCGTCGCCGTCACCCCGGGCCGATTGGTTGGGCTGGGTGTCGGCGAGCCTGTAGCCGTCGGGCTCGGCGTAGTTGCCGCGCCAAGGACTGCGCTGACCGGTGTCCGCGTGGGCGTCGCGCTTGGGTTGGGAGTCGGCGAGGGCGTCGGTGTCGACCCGGGCGGGGGCGGGAAGGTCGGGATCGCGGTCCGCGTTGGCACGGCTGTCCCCGTCGGAGTTGGGACGGGCGTGTTTGTCGGCCCGAGGATGACCGGCGCCAAGGCTGGCGGTTCGGTGGGGGTCGGAGTCGGATTCGGCGGATTCGTGGGCGTTGGGACAGGAGTGTTCGTCGGCGGAAGCGTCGGGGTGCTGGTGGGAATATTTGTAGGCGTGTTGGTTGGAGTGTTCGTCGGTGTGCTGCTCGGAGCCGCAGTCGCCGTCGGAGCAGGGGTGTTGGTTGATGTCGGGGTAGCCGTCGGAGTGTCGGGCAATGGCGTGTTGGTCGGCGTGGGCGTGTCTGTGGGCGTGGGGGAAGCGCTACCCCAGAGGACGACATCGAGGTGGGCGAGGCCCTGGCATTGGGAGCCCGGGTCTCCGATGCGTTCGACCGTGACGTTCGTACTGCCGAGCCCTGAGACCCGGTAACAATGGTCTTCGTACTGGCCGTTGAAGATCAGCGGCCAGCTGTGGCCGTGCACGAACATGTGCTCGCCGGACTTGATGCAGACGGCCACTATGGTGCGGTTCCCGGCGTCGTAGGTGATCAGATTAGCGGAGCCAGACTGCCGAACCGTACCCGGGAAATCGCAACCCCACGGTTCGTCGTTATCCTGGCCTTGAGCCTGTTGCGGCGCGGCCAGGGCGAACAGGCCAAACACGGCCAGGACGACACCCATGGAAAAGAGCGACGCGCTGATGCGCCAGGCTCGCGGCCGAAGCTGGTTCAAGAAGTGACTCTCCCCCGAAGTGAAGTGTCATCCTAATCCATTAGTTGACATCTAGTGGCGGTAGAGGGGGTTAGGAACGCGTATGAATCATTGCGTTTGTGTGTCGCCCGGTCCTGGATAAAGCCCGCCGTGCCGAGTGCTGCTGCACCTTTCCTCTTTTCGCCTCAACGGGTAGCGTTCCGCCTATCACATCCGCGCACGCTTGCACTGAGTCGCCCCTGGGCACGGGTGTGGCGCGCGCCGAAAGCGCAGGCGTCCGAATGCCGTACACCAAGCCCATTCCGGAAATGGGTGACCCGCTGACCAAACCGTTCTGGGATGCTGCCAAGGAAGACCGCCTGGTCCTCCCTCGCTGCACCGATTGCAACCGAGTCCACTGGTATCCCCGCTGGATTTGCCCCTTCTGCCACTCCACGAACATCGTTTGGGAAGCAGGTTCGGGCGTTGGCTACATCCACACCTTCGCAGTCCAGCATCGAGCATTCGGTGGCTGGGCCGAAGAGACTCCTTTCGTTACGGCGTACATCGACCTGGCGGAGGGCGACCGGATGTTCACGGTCCTTCGAGGCGTCGACCCGACGAAGCCCGAGACGATCAAGATCGGTGCGAAAGTCACCATCGAATTCGAAGCAGCCAGCGAGGATGTCCACATCCCGTTCTGGCGCGTGGCCTGAGGAGCACCAGAAGATGCCAGGACAACTCTCTCGCGCGGCCGCAATCGTCGGGGCCGCTGAAGCCGACTGGATCGGTTATCCGGAACAGCCGAAGACAGCGATGCAGCTGCACATCTCGGCGATTAAGAACGTGTCGAAGCAGACCGGGATCCCGATCAGCATGATCGATGGGATATTCAG
>JBDTNM010000020.1:0-23695 GCA_039933735.1 bacterium
GTGTGTCGCCTTCCACGGTTCCCGATGTCAACCGATCCGTCGTCGATTGCCTGCCTAACGCGCGGACGATCCCCGTTTCCGGGGTTGGCCATCGCCAGCCGCTCAGGTCGGGTTGGGTGCCATGAAAGCGATCTACTAGCAGAGTCGACGTACGTGGGCGGGCCTAAAGGCACCATCACCAGCTGTCCACCTTCTTGTAGTCCAACCGTCCCCGACCGTTCTTTCGGGATGCTCCCTGCCGAATTCCGCCACAACAGCCGACTCTCTCTATGGGAGTACGGCACCTGCCCGTCCCCTCGCCAGGAGGACTCTCAGGAATGGCTGCTTCGGTCTCAATTCACCCGGCCAGCCCGGGCCGGCCCACGTGGTCTCGCCGTCTGGGGTTCGTGCAGGACGCGCTCCTCGTCTGCACGTCGGCGCTCTTCTTCTACGTACACGGCCTTCACGCCTATCAGACGCATACGGCGTCCAGCGTCTTCTTTGCCGCCGAGCAAGGGCTTCTTGTCTGGATGTTCCTCACGCGCAGGCGGAGCCAGGCGACTTCCCAACGACCGTGGGACTGGGTGGTCGCGACCTTCGGGGGGTGGCTTCCTCTGGCAATGCAGCCGCACGATAGCGGTGGCTTCCTGCAGTTCTATGGTGTTGGCATGCAGATGCTGGGGCTTACGTGCGTCATCGTGAGCTTTTCAACGTTGGGTCGAAGCTTCGGAGTGGTGGCGGCGAACCGGGGCCTTAAGGTCGGCGGACCCTATCGGTTTGTTCGGCATCCCATCTACTTCTCCCACTCGGTCACACTGCTGGGATTTGTGATCGCGAACCTCTACTGGTTCAACATCAGCATCCTGATCGCGATCACGGTATTCCAGGTGCTCCGGATCGCGGCGGAAGAGCGAATCCTGACCGAGACCTCGGACTATGCCGCGTACAAGGAACGGGTCCGCTGGCGTCTCGTACCCGGGCTCTACTAAGGGACGAGCAACAACTCGACAATTTCCGGGATCGCCTCGCCGGCTGGTGCCCGGACAATTACATCGGCGATGTCACTCAACCCCGTTTCTTCGGGGTTGATTTCTATCAGGGGCATACCTCTCCGCTTCGCCATGATCGGGAACTCAGCCGCCGGGTAGACAACTGCGCTCGTCCCGACGCTCAGGAACAGGTCGGCCTGAAAGGTCTCCCGATAGCAGCGGTCCAGCGCATCCTGGGGTATCGGCTCGCCGAACATCACGACGTCGTTCTTGAGGACGCCGCCGCACTCTTTGCAGTGGGGCGGCAACACCGTCGTATCGACCGATTCCAGGCGCGACCGGAGCCCGCACGACATACAGCGCACCTTCGCCCGGTTCCCGTGGATTTCGGTGATGTGACGGCTCCCGGCGACGTTCTGCAAATTGTCGATGTTTTGCGTGATGACGTGCGCGAGTCGGCCCATGTGTTCGAGTTCGGCCATCGCGTAGTGACCCGCGTTCGGGACGGCGCGGTCAATCGCTTCCGAGAACTCGGACCCGCCGACCCGATGTTCGAGGGCATGCTCCCACCACTCTTCAGGGTTGCTACAGAACATGTCCCAGCCGTCGATGGTCGGTTCACCGAATCGGGTCCAGACGCCACCCGTCCCGCGGTAGGTCGGAATGCCACTTTCCGCTGAAAGGCCGGCACCGGTAAGCGCTACGGCATGCTGGCTCCGACGAAGCAGGTTCGCGGCCGTGCGGATCGCGACATCGAGGTCGTGCTCCCTCACCCCGAAGGTTCCGATTCGAGCAGCGCCACGGTCGGCAAATGGAAGTCCACTTCTTCGCGAAACGCCTTCAGCTCGCGTTTCCGGTCAGCCGCCTTCCAGCCGAGCTCTTTGCCTGCAATTTCCGCGACCAACTCGTCGCAACAGAGTCCGCGGCAGGAGGCCCACGAAATCCCAGTCCTCCGGAGCATGATGTCCGAAAGGCTCTCGACCTGTTCATTACGGGCCGCGTGGCGAATCTCGCCGGCGATTGCCCCTGAATGTCCGCAGACTTCGTCGGTGCCAAGGGCCAGAACCTCGGCGATGGCCGGCCCGTAGATGCGGAGGTGTTGTTTTTGGTTCATCGCCAGCCCGGATGCCTTCAGTATCTGGTTCCAGCGCGGCGCAACCGCGAGTTCCGCGTCCGAACGCTTTTCCGGGGCCCTAAGGAGCGTCGCGATTTCTTTCGCGAGCGGACGAAACGTGCTCAGTTTCCCGCCGACGAGGCTGTACATCCCTCTCGGACCACCGTGCCTGTCGTGGTGCACCACAAAGTGGCGCCGGCTTATCGCGGCTTCTGGTCCTCCGGAAACCTTTTGCAGTGGCCGGAGGCCGGCGTAGGCGTAGCGGATCCTGTCTCTGGTGATGTCGCGGCCCGGCATCAACTCGCGAGCTTCGGCGAGGAGGTACTCGATGTCTTCGATCGTCGGTCGAATCGCTCCCGGGTCGCCCTCAAAGCGTTCGTCCGTCGTGCCGATCAGCAGGAGGTTACCTTGAGGCACGGCAAAGAAGACACGGCCGTCGCTCTTCGCCGTTGAGAAGACCGCGTTGTGGCTGGGTGGCTCAGCCAACTCCACGACGATGTGGGTCCCTCGAGTGATCCCAAGTAATTCGACGTTCGGCAATCCGCCGTGCTCGTTGACCGCATCCACCCATGGGCCGGCTGCATTGATCACGCACTTCGTGGGTACGGTGACGCTTTCGCCACCGTGTTCGACCGTCACCGAAACAACGGCGCCGTTTTCACTGGCGATTCCGGTTACCGCAGCGTGATTCGCGATGACTGCGCCGTTTCGGCGCGCCGCCAGGGCGAGTTCGAGCGCCAGACGTTCTGGTGAGTGGACGCGGGCATCGAAGAACGTGAAGCCATCCCTTGCCGAACCAGGGAGAAACGGCGCAATCCGCTCTATGGTGTCGTGGTCAAGGTGGCGGTGCGAAGGGACACCACGATAGAGCGCCAAAAGATCGTAGGCCGCCAATCCCAGTCGCACCTGCCAGCCCGGCCGCCGCGACCACGGCAAAATCGGCAGCACGAATCGCTGCGGCGTTACCAGGTACGGGCGCGTCTTGAGCATCCACGACCGCTCGCGGAGCGATTCGCGGACGAGCCGCACATCACCATGTTCTAGGTAGCGCAACCCCCCGTGGATCAGTTTTGTTGACCGCCAGGTCGTCCCGAAGCCGAAGTCGGTCGCTTCGAAAAGGGCGACCCGGAGACCGCGGGCGGACGATTCTTCCGCAATTGCGCACCCATTAATGCCGCCCCCGATGATCACCGCGTCAAGTGGCGCTCCGCCTGCGAGCCCCGCGAGGGTCATTCGGTCGCCCAGCCCAGGGTTCGTGTTACGGCGCTGCGCCAATGAGCGAGGCGGGTATGACGTTCAGCCGGGCTGAGGTTCGGCTCGAAGGTCCGGTCTCTCTGCCATAGCGCAGCGACCTCGTCGGTGGTCTCCCATATCCCGGCCTCGAGGCCCGCGAGGTAGGCAGCACCGAGGGCGGTTGTCTCGGTATTGATCGGACGCGCCACGGGAACGCCGCTGTAGTCGGCCTGCAACTGCATCAGCAGATCATTGCTTGCAGCTCCTCCGTCGACCCGTAACTCCGAGATGGGCGCCGGAAGTTCGCTGTTCATGATTTCGACCAGTTCGGCACTGGAAAGGGCGATCGCCTCAAGGGCCGCGCGGGCAATGTGGGCGCGTGTCGTGCCACGGGTGAGTCCAAGGATGGCGCCACGCGCGTGAGGGTCCCAATCCGGCGCCCCTAGCCCCGCGAATGCTGGGACGACGGTGACGCCGCCTGAATCCGGGACGGAAGCAGCGAGCGGTTCGATGTCGGCGCTTTTCTTCACCAGGCCCAGTTCGTCGCGTAGCCATTGCACGAGTGCGCCGCCCACGAAGACCGAGCCCTCCAGGACATACTCCGGGCCGGATGGACCCGCTCCCGCGCCGATCGAACTGAGGAGCCCGGCTTCTGAGCGGACCGGCCTCGTTCCGGCGTTCGCGAGGAGAAACGTGCCAGTGCCGTAGGTGTTCTTCGCGATGCCGGGCACGAACCCGCCTTGTCCAAACAATGCTGATTGCTGGTCGCCCGCGATGCCCGTGATTGGTAGCCGGACACCGAGTACGCCTTCAGCAGTCGTACCGAACAGGGACCGAGATGGCTGCGCCTGTGGGAGCATTGCCCGAGGTACCTGGAACAGATCGCAAAGTGAATCGTCCCATCGGCCGCGGTTGATGTTGAAGAGGAGGGTGCGGCTTGCGTTCGAAAAGTCGGTGACGTGGCGCTGGCCGCCGGTCAGTTTCCAAACAAGCCAGGAATCGATGGTACCCGCAGCCACCTCGCCGGCCTCGGCTCGCCGCCGTAAGCCGGGGTCCGATTGCAGGAGCCAGGTCAGCTTCGTGCCAGAAAAATACGGGTCCAGTTTCAGGCCGGTGGCCTTGGCTACCTGCTCTTCGCGGCCTGCGGCCCGTAGGCCTTCGCAGATGGCTGCGGTGCGACGGTCCTGCCAGACGATTGCCGGGTGCAAGCACTCACCGGTCTTCTTGTCCCAAACAACGATCGTCTCTCGCTGATTCGTGACTCCGACTGTTGCCAGTTCATTCGCGTTCAGTCCGGCCTGCGCCAGCGCCACGCCGATGGACTCGAGCGTCGTCGCCCAGATCTCTTCCGGATTCTGCTCGACCCAGCCCGGCTGCGGGTAAGTTGACTCGACGGACTGCTGCCCGAGTCCAGCAATCTCGCCATCCGCGTCAACAATGATGGCTCTGGAACTCGTCGTTCCCTGGTCGATGGCGAGGATGTACGGGGGCTGCACCCATCGAGTATACGGAGCAGGCACCCTCAGCAGCGATGAGCGCGGGCTACTTCTTCGCTTCGAGCGTGGTGACGCGCTCCCGCAAGCGGGAATTCTCGTCTCGCAGTTTCTCGAACTCGTCGCGCAGTTTGTGGATTTCATCGTCCGTGCCGGCGCCTCGGCGGAGGGCCAGGGCATTCTCGCGGGCCATGCGGACGCCGCGGCCATCGAGTTCGCGGGCAGCCATTCGCTCAAGCGCTGGGATCTGTGCGTCGGCTTTCAAATTCTTGAGCGCGTTGGTCGCCGCGATTCGGACTCTGAAATCTGGGTCTTCGAGGTAGGCAGCTATTTGCTCCCCGAGAACCTTTTTTCGCTCCGGGAAGTACTGCCCGAGCCTCGCCAACGCTAAAACAGCAGGCGTCCTCCCCTGGAACGGCTGTCCATAAGTCGCGACGCGGGACAGTACCGCCAGGCCGGCTTCATCGCGCAGCTCGGCAAGACCATCGATACAACCGACTCTCACGACCTGACGAAACGAGGTTCGGTCGATGTTGCGGCTGAGCACCGCGAAGGACTCTGGAAGCCGCAGCTTGCCGATGCTCCGGTTGGCTTCAGCTTCCACGAACCAGGAGGAATCGCGGCGGGCAATGGGCTCCAGTGCGGCAAACACGGCTTCGTCGCCCCTGAATTCGCCGAGGGCGGCGACTACCCCGCGCTTCGCTCTTGGGTGTCGAACTGCCAGGCAGCGCAGGAGCGCCTCCCTGGCTGCGGTCGTCTTGATCTCGCCGAGGGCGCGGGCGGCGGCCGCCTGGCATGCCCAGAAACGGTCATTCATCACGGCAACTTCGAGGGCGGCAACAGCTTCGGAGCCGCCTTTTGTTCCGAGTTGCTTCGCTGCGAACTGCCGCCCTCCGATGTCGTCGTCGTCTCGCAACTGAAGCCGCAGTTCACCCACGGACTTGTCGAATTCCAGTTCCTTCAAAATGCCGCCGTAGGGATCGAAACGGCAGAGGTCCGGCCTCGCGGCGATCGGGAAGGCGAAGGTGTGCTCGTCTTCGGTAATCTCGACGCGGAACGAATGCGGCCGAGATCGACCTTGGCGGAAATCGATGGTCACAGGCATCCGGAAGATAGGAGTGCCATCGCTCGTCGATTGGGTCTGCTTCACGGAGACTGTCGCGAGCTTCGTGTCGTCGTTGTAGTTCCATGCGACCCGAAACTTCGGATGGCCCGGTTTGTACACCCATTCGTCGAAGAACCAATCGAGGTTTTTGCCCGTTTCGTTTTCGATCGCCTGGGCAAGGTCCTGGGTGATGACGCTCCGCTCCTGGTTGTCGCGAATGTAGCGCTGGATGGACCGAAAGAACTGATCGTCGCCAAGCAGCGATCGGAGCATCGCGAGCACAACGGAGCCCTTTTCGTAGAGGTGACGGTCGAACAGGTCGATCGGTTCATGAAAGACATTGGTGACGATTGGCCGGCGGTACCGCTCGTCGAAGTAGAGCCCGGCGTTTTCGATGGCGCCCTGACGATACATTTCGATTCCGAGATGGTGCTCATCCCAGAGCATCTCCAAATAGGTCGCGAAACTTTCATTCAGCCAACCGTGGGACCAATCGCGGCAAGTCATCAGGTCGCCAAACCACTGATGGGCGAGCTCGTGGGAGATCAAGGGGTCGCTGCTGAAGTCTCGCGAGGCCTTGCGGTCGAAAATGATGTTCTCGGTCATCGTCGTGGCGCTCGTGTTCTCCATGCCCCCGAACACGAAGTCCCGGACGACCACCTGGCTGTACTTGGACCACGGGTACTTCGCGTCGAACAGCCGCTCGAACAGCGCGATCATTTCCGGCGTATTGGCGAAGGTACGCGTCGCGTCCTCGACGTGCTGGGCTTCGACGAAGTAGTCGATAGTCAGCCCGTTGGTGCTCTGATCGATGCGCGAGAGTTCGCCGGCTGCCAGCGTGAACAGATAGGTGCTGTGCGGGCGGTCCTGGTGCCAGTGGAAACGCCGGGTGCCATCGCGGTTGGCCTTGTCTTCCAACAGGCGGCCGTTTGAGAGCGCATACCAGGTGCCGGGTACCGTGACGATGATTTCGCTGGTTTGCTTTTCGCTCGGGTGGTCGAAGCAGGGCAGCCAGTAACGGGTGTCCTCGTCCTGGCATTGGGTCCAAACCTGGACTGGCTTGTCTGGGTACCCGGCGTCAGGGGCGATGAAATACATCCCGATGCGCGGTGTTGCGCTGTAGCTGATTGCGACCGGGAGATCCTGGCCACGCTTGCGCCCTTCTCCCAGGTCCACGCGAAGCTTTGCCCCGTCGTAGCTGAACTCCGCCGGCTTCCGGGCGACCGATACAGCTGTGATTTCCATGTCGATGGCGTCGAATTCGGCGAACCGGACGCCTTCGTTCATCGGCGCCACTGTGTGAGTTGCAGTCCCGCTGATGGATCTGTTGGGAACGTCCAGCTTGAGGTCAATTTTGATGTGCTTGATGTCGACCGACCGGTCTCGTGTCCAAACCGGCTTGTCACCCGGGAGCGCATGAGGCGGAGTCTCGTGGTCTTCAAACAAGCGCGAACAGCGAATCCGTTCTCCGTATAGCGACATGTCCAACCACCCCCGAAAGTTGCCCGGATCGTAGCTGGCCGGGGTGGTTCAAGCGACGGCGCAACCTAGGCGGCGTTCGCCCTGAGCCACTCCAGCACTTCCAGACCGTGGGCGTCGGGCTTCACTTTGGGCCAGACCCTGGCGATCTTCCCCTCTGGATTGATTACGACCGTCGAACGAATGATGCCGTCGTAGGTCTTCCCATACATGCTCTTGGTGCCCCAGGCTCCAAAAGACTTGGCGAGCGAGTTGCCCGTGTCCACCAGCAGGGTGAACGGCAGTTCGTACTTGGCTGCGAACTTCTTGTGCGAAGTTTCGCTGTCGCCGCTAACGCCCAGGACGTGGGCGCCAAGTTCTTTCAGTGCTCCAAAGTTGTCGCGAAAGTTGCAAGCCTCGCGAGTACAGCCGGGGGTGTCGTCTTTCGGGTAGAAATACAGGACCGTCCATTTCCCCTTCAGTGCTGCCAGGCTGGTGTCGTTGCCGTCCTGGTCCTTCAAGGTAAAGTCGGGGGCGGGGCTATCGACGGTCAGGAACGGCATTCGGAACCTCAACGAAAGCGATTACGGCGATAGTACGTCGTCCACCTGCCGTTTTGATCATCCCGAGAGTTTTTGAGCGAGTGCTAAAAGCGCGATGTCGGGTGCCGGATGCTGCTTGGCGACCACTTCGGTGAGTGGCACTTCGACGGACACGCCTCCGAGCCGGCCGATCATCACTCCAGAACGACCCGCAATCAACGCTTCTACGGCCATTGCCCCGGCCTCCGATGCAACAATCCGGTCGCGCATCGTCGGGCGGCCCCCGCGCTGGATGTGCCCGAGAACCACCACCCGATACGGGCGACCCAGCGCCTTACCAACTTTCTCTCCCACAGCGAACGCTCCGCCCGCTTCGTCACCTTCGGCGACTACGACGATGTGACTGCGCTTCCCTCGTTCGATGGAGCCGCGCAGCTGCTCGATCAGGCCGTCGATTTCCGCGTGTGCCTCCGGAACTACTACCCCGGCCGCGCCCCCAGCCACCGCTGTATGCAAGGCAATTGCACCGCTTGTCCGGCCCATGACTTCGACGAAGAACATCATGCCCGTCGCCTGGCTCGTGTCGCGAACCTGGTCAATCGCGAGCAGAGCGGTATTTACGGCGGTGTCGAAGCCGATCGTCTCGTCAGTCCCGTAGACATCGTTGTCGATCGTGCCCGTGATGCCGGCGACTGGGACACCGCACTCGTCCTGCAGGGCGAGGGCGCCTCGAAAGCTCCCGTCTCCCCCGATCACGATGAGTCCTTCGACGCCTTCGCCGCGCATACGGTCGACGGCTGCCCGGCGCACGGCAGCGCTCATGAACTCGGGACATCGCGATGTCCCCAGGATCGTTCCGCCGCGTTGGATGATGTTGCCCACTGCCCGGTCGTCCAGTTCGGCGAATTCGCCAGCAACGAGTCCGCTATAGCCGTCGATATAGCCCGCCACCGTAACCGCGTGAGTAGTCGCGGTGCGCACGGCCGCGCGGAGGGACGCGTTCATTCCTGGCGCATCGCCGCCACTGGTGAGGATGCCGAGACGCTTCATTCCCTAACTGTGCCCGCTCTACCGCTAAAGTAGCAACGAATTCGCGCGATATTTTCGCGGCCCGGAGTGACGAGTTGAGTGACGAGCAGTTCGCCGGCACCACTGCGTCGTGGCAGGCGTTCGAACGGCGCCGCAAAACGGATGGAGATGCCGGGATGCTGGTTCGCCTGCGACTGAGCATCTTTCCTTATCGCCTCGACGACTTCCCTGAACTCAAGGGCACCGAATTCGGCATGCAGGATACGAAGGGCGTGCTCCTTGATCCCGCCGTCGATTCCGAAGGCCGACTTGTGTTTGATGTTGGTGTTGTCGCCCGCCACGTGGCGGACGGGGTTCTTGGCTTTTTCGGTCCGTACGTCCACGGACCGGCGGGGGACCAGTTCCTCTACCTCAATTGGCGGAAGCCCGGGACAGCTGGCGAGTGGGTGTGGCGGCGGAAGTTCCGACTCCAGTCCCTGACGTGGGGCGAAATCATTTCCGCTGACGCTGCCGGTGAGCTTTTCGCGTTCGACGGCACTGGTCGAACCGGTCACAACACCACTCCTGTCGATTGGCGCCGAGTGCCTGCGTAAGGGTCAGGTCTGGCCTCCGTTGCCCGCACCACAGGGCATTCGTAGCATCGCTCCCATGGGCGACATCATCGGGCGGTTCGGGCGAACGCGAATCGCTATAGGTGCGGGGGGCCTCGCCGCGTTCCTCGGCGCGATTGTTGTCGCTGTCGCCGCCCGCGGAGGTTCGACCAGCCCGCCGGCGCAGCCCATCCCCACCATTTCGTTGACGAGTACGTCCACGCCCACCATCCAGCCCACGGCCACTCCCGAGCCATCGCCCACGCCCATAGCGCACGCGGGCATCCTCGATGGCATGCCGATGAGCGACGACGAGTGGGCTGCGCGTAAAGATCAGGCGCCCATCGCAGTCATGCTCGACAACACGGCCAGCGCCAATCCCCATGCAGGCTTAATTGACGCGGACCTCGTCTACGAGGCATTCGTGGAGGGCGGTATTACCCGCCTCATGGCCGTGTACTGGCGCCAGGATGCCCAACGCATCTTGCCGGTGCGGTCCGCTCGCACCCCGTTTGTTAACTGGGTGGTGGAACTTGGAGCGATGTACGGCCACGCCGGCGGCGCCACAACTGAGAACGAGGCGAACGCAATTGGCCAGATCTACGAGTACGGCATCAGGGATCTCAACGCGTTCTCTCCGGTTTCGAGCAACTACTACTACCGGGATAGCTCTCGTTATGGGCCGTACGACCTCGCCACGAACACCGCGTATTTGAAGGAGGCAGCGTCGGAACTGGGGTTCTCGGGCGGGTCGACGGTGGAGTCCTGGAAGTTTCGCGATCCGCTGGTGCAGCTTCCCACGGGCGAGCCGGCCGGTGGTATCGAAATCGACTACAGCGGACAGCTGTACGCGTGGCAGTACATCCAGTGGCACTGGGACGCAGCGAGCGAACGGTATCTGCGGTTTCAGTTCGGCGGCCCTGAGGTAGATGCGGATAGCGGCGCCCAGCTTGCGTTCAGCACGGTCGTCGTCATGCGAGTGCCGTCGTCGGTCGTTGATGACGTCGGGCATGTCGTTTTGGAACAGATTGGGAGTGGGCCGGTTACTGTCTTCACCGGAGGCCAGGCGTTCACGGGCACGTGGAAGAAAGCTTCACGCGAAGCGCGGACACGTTTCTACAACGCGGCGGGCGATGAAATTGTCTTTGAACGCGGACCTATTTTCGTCGAAGCAATCGGTCTCCAGAGCGGGTTCGAATTTACTTCTCAAGCGGCTGATTTGCGACCGCTTCCGGAGTACGTCGCACCACCTCCGGGTTCCGCTGCACCGGAACCTGCGGACGAATCGCCTTCTCCGACAGAATTGCCGACCGCCGTAGGCACTCCTCGTCCAACTGCAACGTCCCCCGCGACCGCTTCCGCATCTCCTGGGGTCACCACGCCAGCACCATCCTCCAGCTCTTCGCCGGGGACGCCCACGGGATCTCCGGCACCATCGACGAGCACGGCCGTGCCCTCGCCAACCTCATCCCCGGTGACTTTCCCGACGTCGGCAAACTAACGTTTTCTTAGTGCGGTTGATGCCCGTTCGTTCGGACGCAGACGTGCCCTGACGGGTCCATCGGTGCGGTGCAGAGCGGACATGGTGGCCGGCCAGCGGCCACAACGTTGGTGATCACTCTCCGAAGGTCGTAGGCGCGCGCGTAGTCGAAGTTCATAGTGAGGCCGTTGGTCGAGTCCGCGTCTTCTGGGCCATCCGCCGCGATCAGCACCATCCGCCGATCATCCCGATCAACTCCCATCGATAATTGGGCAAGCCGGAAATCGAAGGTCGTATTGAGCGGGAAGACCGGCGCCTCCGCCGCGTCGTCGAGCGGTGAAGGAACATAGCGGAAATCCTGGTCCTTCAGGACGTTCTCGATGGCGTCGCCCAGCGCGATGAGTTGTTCTTTTTCTAACCAGAGTGTCGCCGTTTCGTCTCGCTCGTTCATGGCACGGAGACGAAAACGGCGTTGGCCGGGCTGGCCGATAGCTTCGGCGACGATGTAGGCGAGGGGACCGAACGTTCGTGGTTCAGGCATATGCCGCGATCGTAGGCCAGCTTGCGGTTTCCGTCCTGAGTCCCCTGGAGCCTGAAATTTGCTCGGATATTGGATCCAGTTGTTTACGCAACGGCACCGAAAGAGATAAATTCACGAATAAGAAAGTAACGTGGCGAATCGCGACACGTTTTGTCGCGAAGTTCGTCGACCATAGCCGTCGGCAGCGTGTCTCTTGCCGGAGCACGTTGAACTTGATGAAGCGGAAGGAGAGCGGCCCCTTGACCGAGCAAACCCGCCGAGCCACTCGTCTTATGCGCATTCGCGACGTGCTTTCGCGTCGCGGGAATGTTAGTTGCGCCGAACTCGCCGAAGAACTCGGCTATAGTCAGCGCACTATCCAACGGGATATCGCTGCGCTCGAGAGCGAGCTCGGCGTTCCGCTGGTATACGAAGGCCGTCGCTGGAAGCTCATGCCCGGAGCCAAGCTCGTCTTCGGGCCGGTTCGGCTTACGCTTCAGGAGGCCCGAGCGGTCTATTTCGCCACCCGCCTCATGCTCCGCTCGGCCGACGAGCGCGACCCCGACGGCGTTTCCGCGCTCGAGAAAGTCGCTGACGCTCTTCCCGCCGGGCTCGCCCAGCATATGCTGCGCACGGTTGCCGAATACGCCGAACTGCCCGCCAATACCGCCTACATCGAGTCGCTGCGCCGGCTGACCGAGGCCTGGGCGACGAACGTGACCACGACAATCACCTACAAATCGGCGAGTTCGGCCAATGCCCGGACAACGGATCTCGATCCCTACATCCTCGACCACACCCAGAGCGGGACCTACGTGTTCGGGTACAGCTCCGAACATAAAGCGGTGCGGTCGTTCAAGGTGGACCGAATTCTTGATGTCAACGTGAGCACGCGCGAATTCGAACCCGGAGACGTCGAACACATCGCCCAACAGCTTCGCCAGAGCTGGGGCGGCGCAGTCTTCGGTGACGAACAAACCGAGGTGACTATCGACTTTTCGGCTTCGGTCGCCTCGCGCATTCGAGAGAGTTACTGGCATCCGAGCCAACGCCTGGAAACACTTCCGGACGGAGGCGTTCGACTGAGCGTAAACCTTCCGAGCCTGTTGGAAATCACGCCGTGGGTGCGCGGTTGGGGCCCCGAGGCAATTGTTGTTGGCCCCTCCGAACTGCGCGAAGAAATCGCCGCCTCGTTCCGGGCGGCGGCTGCCAACTACCAAAGCGGATGAGCGGATAAACTGAGCGGGCTGTGACCGAAGCCGTCAACCTCTCCGACCGCCGTGCTCGAATCGCCAGCGCATGGGAAGTGCGCGGTGGCGCGGTTGTGATCCCGGCCGGGGTTCACGTCCCCGTTGAAGGCACGGACCAGTACCACGAATTCCATCCCCACCCCGAATTTTCGTACCTCACAGGGGCGAATCAGCCGGGTGCGGTGCTTGCTTTCGACCCTCACGACGGGTGGGTGCTCTTTGCCCCTCTCGCGGGCCTCGAAGACCGAGTCTGGGTTGGGGATGGCATCGACCACGAGGAGCTAGCCGTTGAAACCGGTATGCCCGTCCAACCTCTCGAATTGCTAGGGCACTGGCTCGAACAGCGCCGCGCCGAGCAGGTTGCCCTGCTTGGCAACCACGACATCGTGGAGCGCCCCCGGGCCTACGGACTTGAGAGTTGGAACGCGCTTGAACTTGGGCTGGACGACGCCCTTGCAGAGCGACTTTCGGAGCAGGTTTCCGAGGCGCGACGAGCGAAGGATGCGCGCGAGGTAGAACTGATGCGCGGCGCCGCCGATGCCTCGCTCGCGGGTCACCTCTACGCGCTCCGGAACGCTCACCCAGGGCTCACTGAGCGCCAACTTCAGGTAGAAGTCGAAGCGGAATTTTTCCGCCATGGCGCCGAGCGCACGGCCTACGGGAGCATCGTCGGCACTGGTTCGAACGGAGCTGTGCTTCATTTTTCACCGACTCAGCGGCAGATGCGCGAAGGCGAACTTGTGCTCATGGATGCTGGCGCGGAGTTCGGCGGATACGCCAGTGATGTGACCCGCACGTTCCCGGCGGGTCCTCGTTTCGAAGGCATTCAGCGCGACCTCTACCAGCTTGTTCTCGATGTCCAGCAGTCGGCGATCACCGATGTCCGGCCAGGTGTCGAATTCAAAGATTTGCACATGGCCGCAGCGACGAGGATCGCCGCCGGACTGGTTGAGCTTGGCTTGCTCAGGGGCTCACCCGAGGCCCTCGTTGGCCGAGACGCTCATGCGCTCTTCTTCCCGCACGGCCTCGGACACATGCTGGGCCTCTCGACACATGACGCGGGCGGTTGCCTTGCGGGGCGTTCGCCGAGCGACCGCTTTGGGCTGAAGTGGCTGCGCGCCGACCTGCCGCTGCAGCCCGGATACGTCGTCACCATCGAACCAGGGATCTACTTCATCAAGGCGCTGCTCGATGACCCTGCACGCCGAGCGGAGTTCGCCGACTGTGTTGACTGGGCACGAGTGGATGCCCTGCGGGATTTCGGTGGCATTCGGATCGAAGACGACGTGCTGGTTACCGAAGCCGGCAGCGAGGTGCTCACGGCCGCAATTCCGAAAACGATCGCCGACATCGAAAACCTCAGAGCGGAGGCATTTTCCTCGTGACCAAACCATTCGAAACGCTCACCCTCGCGCAGGTGGCCGCATTCCCTCGTCCGGGCATGGTGGTTCCGGGCCGAATTGAGTTCACGCCTGACGGCCAAGCGGTTACCTACCTCTTCAGTGAAGAGGGCAGCCTTGTGCGGAGCCTGTGGCGATTCGACCTTGAAACAGGCGAGAAGCGTGTGCTGGCCGGACCGCCGCCAGCCAGCGCCGATGAGTCGAAAATGTCACGCGAAGAAGAACTCCGGCGCGAGAGAGCGCGCTTGCGAGAACTGGGCGTGACTGACTACCAGTTCGCGTCGAAATCGGAACAGCAGGTGTTGCTCGTTCCCGGCGGCGGAAAGCTCTGGGCGAGTGTCGGCGAAGCGGAGTTGGCCGAGCTGCCCGGCTCCGAAGGCGCCATCGACCCCCAACTCAGTCCCGACGGCACCAAGGTTGCGTTCGTCCGGGACGACGAACTCTGGGTGCTGTCACTTTCCGGCGGCCAAGCGAAGCGCTTGACCAGCGGCTCCGAGCCCGGCCTGAGCAATGGACTTGCCGAGTTCATCGCCCAGGAAGAGTTGGACCGCGACCGCGGTTTCTGGTGGAGCCCGGACGGCTCGAAGATCGCCTTCATCCGGGCGGATAGCCGCCACATCAAGGACTACACGATCGTCCACCAGGGCAAAAGCGTCGTGGACAACGAGCCTCACCGTTATCCGTTTGCGGGCGAAGCGAATGCCATCCTCGATCTCGCAGTGGTGGACGTGGCAAGCGGAGCGACTACATGGATGGATCTCGGCACGGACCGTGACATTTACATTGGCCGCGTTGGCTGGCGACCCGATGGCGTGCTCACGTGCCAACTGCTCTCGCGTGATCAGCGGACGTTGAGCTTAGTAGCGTTCGACGCGACGGGTAAGGCGAAAACGCTCCTTGAGGAACACCAGGAGCCGTGGATCAACCTGCAAGGCGAAACCGAGTTTCTGGAGGAAGGGAGCTTCCTCTGGCTAAGCGAACGCAGCGGCTTTAACCACCTCTATCGCTACGATGCAGAAAGCTCCCGCGGCAAGGCTCTGACATCCGGAGATTGGATGATTACCTCTCTCCTGCGCATCGACGAGAATGCCGGGCTCGCCTACTTCAGTGGTACGAAGGACTCGCCACTGGAACGTCACCTCTACTCGGTGCCCCTGAGCGGCGGCGAGGTGCGGAGGCTGACTTCAGAGCCGGGGGTTCACGGTATCGGCGTGGCGAAGGATGGGAGTCGATTCGTCGACTTCTGGACCACTCGGGAACATGGCGCCCGCGTCTCCATCCGAACGATCGACGGCTCGCTCGAACGTGTCCTGTTCGATAACGCCGGCGCGACCGCAGACGAGCTGGGCCTCGTGCCACCAGAGTTCACCACCGTCGAAGCGCCCGATGGGACGCTTCTCCACGGCGCGATCTACAAGCCTCGCGCCTCCGAGCCAGGCAAGCGTTACCCGGTCATCGTCTCGGTGTACGGCGGGCCTCACGCCCAACGCGTGCTGGACGAATGGGGACTGACGGTCGACCTTCGAGCCCAGTACCTGGCGCAGCGCGGCTTTGTAGTCTTCAAGCTCGACAACCGCGGAAGCGCGAACCGCGGATTGGAGTTCGAAGCTGCCCTCGCCGATCGCATGGGCACCGTGGAGGTGGATGACCAGGTGGCCGGTGTAAAGGCCCTGGCGAAGCTGCCATACGTCGATGCAAACCGCGTGGGCATCTACGGCTGGAGCTACGGCGGCTATATGACCTGCATGGCGATGATGCGCGCGCCCGAGGTCTTCAAGGTCGGCGTGAGCGGAGCACCGGTGACCGACTGGGATGGTTACGATACCGGATACACGGAACGCTACATGGGCACACCCCAATCGAATCCCGAGGGATACAAAGACAGCTCCGTGCTCACCCACGCGGCGAAGCTGCGTGGCAAACTCCTTCTCGTGCACGGGATGGTGGATGAGAACGTGCAGTTCCGCCACACAGCCCGGTTGATCGTCGCGCTGACAGAGGCGAACAAGGACTACGACCTGCTGGTCTTCCCCGAGGAACGCCACATGCCGCGCGACGCGAAGGGCCTGGAATACCAGGAGCGCCGGGTGCTGGAGTACTTCGAGCGCGAGCTCTGACCAACCCAACCGCGCGGTGCTATCCCTGGATGCCGGGGAAGAAAACTGTCGGGTCATCGACGACTAACAACGATGCGGCCTTGAAGATCTCAGCGTATGCCACGCCACCGAGCCGGCCGAAATACTGGTCCTCAGCTTCATAGAGAGCGAGAAGTCCGTCGTTCGCGGTGAAGACTGACCCGTAGGCGGCAAGGGCGGCGCGCTTGCGGTCATAGAATTCACTGACGTCGACGGCGAAAGCGGTATCCGACCAGCCCGGCTCCATCTTGCAGTGGGGGAAGAACAGCCGGTCGATTTCCCAGGGCTCGGTGCCGGCGAACTGTTCGCCGCCGGGGACCTGGTCCCAATTCTTCAGCCGGGCGAGAAAGACGGCCGCCCTGACGATGCCCGCAGCTGCCGCGTGGTCAGGGTGCACGCACGCTTCGCCGGTGCCATAAACCCAGCGCGGCCGGTGTTCGCGGATCAGTCGCGCGACCTGGATGCGCGCCTCCTGCGAATCCACTATCAGGCGGTCCTGCATCCCGAGGCAGGTGCGGTCCACGCCAAGGATGCGTGCAGCTTCAGCGGCCTGTTTCGCCCGTTCGCCACGTGGCCCGTAGTCGGCGGGTTCGCCATCGGAGAGGTCAACAAGGAGGATCCGCTGGCCTTTCGCGCTCAGTTTCGCGAGGACGCCACCCATCTGAGCCTCCGCGTCATCCGGGTGGGCAGCGACGACCACGGCGTCGTAACTCATTCGCCTGTCCTTCTCTCTAGCGGCTCCGCGCGCCCGCCAGGGTGTTCGCAACTATTCGTGCGCTCAGCTTACGTGCATTTTCGCCGGCGTCTCCGGAGCGCACGGAAAGCCGTGAGCGGCGGCCTCGCCGGTGTCAATGAAGGGGGACCAAACGGGCCTGAAACTCGGCCCTTAAAGGCCACAATATACCCTTAGGGGGTACTACTATTCGAATATCACTACGAAGGGTTCACAGATTCGGTGATGCAGCTATGACCAGCCCAACTACCGTTCAACCTCATACCGGCCACGTCCCAGTACACCTTCCGGCTCACGGGAAGCTGCGGGTTTACTCGCGTGGAGTGACCGACGTGCTCCTGCTCCTCACATGGATTCCAGCCGCCTTCTCCGGAATTATCCTCTGGGAGACTCTCGGCATCGTCCCCGTCGGCCCGGGCCGAGGCGAACGGATCATGCTCTGGGGCCTGACCACCGGACAATGGGGCGACATCCACTGGTGGATTAGCGCCGCGGCAGTGGGCTTTACGCTCCTGCACATCGCGCTCGACTGGAAGATGTTCAAAGGCGCGATGAAATACCTCTTCCATCGCCACCCGCTCCCCGAGGGGCATTGAAGCGGGACCTCGCTCAGAGCTCATGACATGGAGATCGACAAATGAAAAGGGTACTGATGGCCGGAATCGGCGCGCTCGTCGCCGCCTTCTCGCTGATGCTCCTGGCATCGTGCGGGGAAAGCAAAGATGAAGGCCCGCCTATTCAGTTGCAGCAAACTGACCGCGATAGCATTTCGCAGATTGCGCGGACTTATGTGGCGGCCCTCGAAGCCAACGACACCGAAGGAGCCCAGGCGCTGCTTGTGGACGGGGTGCCGAAAGCGACCGTCGCCAAGTCCATCACGACGGTGAAAGACGAGGGGTTCCACCTTGTGAGCGTGGGTGACGCGACTGCGGTCAATGGTTCAAACGTTGAAATCCAGGTTGCACTGACCGATAAGGACGGCAAGTCCGTGACGCGGAAGCTTGAATTCAGGCTCGATGCCGGCGAATGGGTGGTGTACTCACCACACTTGAAGCCGCTCTAGACAAAGTTGCTCCCAGCGCCAATCAAGAAGGCCTCCGGAATGGAAAGGCCTTCTTTTTTTGGTGAGGGGCTCCATGGGCTCAGCTTTGGCACGAGCCGTTTATTGACACCCTCCTGAGCTTCCCCGAGGAATGCCCCATGCCGTGTGACGCGAAGGGCCTAAAATACCAGGAGCAGCCGGGGGCTGGAGTACTTCGAGCGGGAGCGGGCTCCGGGCGCGACTCTCCCTGCAAGGTTAGAATCCCGCCATCAGCAGGAGGCAGCATGATTTACGAACTTCGGAGCTACTACGCGCACCCGGGCAAGATGGGGGCGCTGCAAAAGCGCTTCCGCGAGCACACGGTCAAGCTGTTCGAAAAGCATGGCATCACGAATGTGGGCTACTGGACCAACTCCATCGGCGGACGCAGCGACGAGCTTCTCTACATTCTCGGCTTCCAGGACCTCGCGCAGCGCGACTCGGCCTGGGCGGCGTTCGCGACCGATCCTGATTGGAGGGCCGCGGCGGCGGAGTCCGAAAAAGACGGGCCGCTCGTCCATCACATCGAAAACCGGATCCTTCGCCCGACTGACTTTTCGCCGCTGAAGTAATGGCATCGGGATCGGACTCGCGAGCAGGAGCGCATAGTCGGACCTTTCGGCGCTGAAACTCGCGACCGTCTCGCCAGAAAGGTCGATTGCAGGCGGCATACCATGCCTGGATGCGTGTCGCCGCCATCCTCGCTGTCCTGTTGGTCTCATTGCTGCCTGCCGGCAACGTTGTGGCGGCGCCGCCGCCCGCGGCTCCGGTCGGACTGGTGCTGGAGCTGGCACCGACGTTTCGGGGGCCTTCGCCGCACCTCATCAATTTCCATTGGCTCGTCGCGGAAGATGCCGCAGGCTATGGCTGGGAAGTGGAACGGAACTTCCCCGGTGCCACGGGAAGCGGCGTTTTCGAGCCGTGGATCACGATTGCCCCCGAATTGACCTTCCCGGGCGACCTGGCGAATGCGATCGATGACCAGACCCCGCCCGGCGTGCGCGTTTGCTTCCGTGTCCGGGCGGCAGCCCCGACGCTCCAACCCGGCGCCTGGAGTGCGGCAGCATGCGGCGATCTGGCACAGGTTCCGCAAGCGCTGCCGATGCTGGTCGCTGCTTCCGTGGGCGCCGAAGGTGTGACGGTGAGCTGGCAAGCGCTGCCCGCGGCTGACCTCGGGTATTGGCCCCAGATGGCCCAGGATCATGTCGACGGCAGACGCGATTGGTTGGGCATCACAATCGTTCCTCAAGGCGATGGCCGACTCTCGGCTTTTGCGCCGGTGCCCAGCATCCCGGCGAGATGGTGTTTTCGCGTTATCCCAATCCTGTCTACGGCGGTGAGCGTCTCTAGCTCGGAGGAATTCTGCCTCGATTACTCCGGCGATAACCCGGTGACGCCGTCGCCAACAGGGACGCCTTCGGCGCCAAGCGTCGGGAACGGTCTGGCGATGCGCGAAAGTTCCGACCCGGAAGTACGGATGGTGGGAGCCGTGATGCTCCTCCTCGGCGGGCTACTGGCTTTTCATCGAAGACGAGCCTGAATGCGGCCGAACCTAGCCGGCCGAGGCTCCGGACTCTGCGCCGAGTCGCATGCCAGATGCGGGGTCGACTTCGAACGGACCCGGAAGGTCCAGTTCCTTCGCGTACTCACGGATCATGGGGAGCACTTCCGAACCCATCAGGCGCAGGCTGCGCATGGTGTCGTCATGCGTCATCGCGCCGTCGCCATCCCAGATCATGATGATGCCCGGGCGCACGTTTTCGAGCGCCGCGCGAAGTTCTTTCAGGACGTTCTTGGGCGTGCCGGCGATGATGCCGCGCTTCGCCCGCTGGTCCTTGTAACTGCCGGGCGTAAATCCAGTTGTGGAAAGCCCGCGACCGGCGAGGTTCGCGCGCGAGGCAACCGTTGGCAGCATATTGTTGCGGTTCGTCAGCCCGGGAAGCGCCTGCAACCACGGCTTGACCGTGCCCTGGTTGCCTTCAAGGAACGGGTTGCTCGGGCCCTGGAGGAGCTTCTCAGCGGTTTCTTCGGCCAATTCCTGCGTCTCATCGACGTGCAGCTTCACCATGTAGCCGTAGTTCTGCGGGCCTGCGTCGTAGCCGTTGTCGTTCGCGATCTGGCGGTAGATTTCGAAGCATTGGCGCGTCGGCTCTTCGTCCGTAGCCGTCATGATGTAGGGGAAGCGGTGCCGCGCGGCCCACTCGAGCGTGTTGTAGCTGAGCACTCCGGGCACCCAGATGGGCATGTGCGGTTTCTGGTAGGGCTTCGCCCACGGGTTCACATAACGCAATTGGTAATGACGGCCCTCCCAACGGAACGGCCCCGGCTCTGTCCATGTCTTGATGATCAGGTCGTGCGCTTCCTGAAACCGCTCCCAATTGAATGGAGTTTGGGCGTTGTGCGAGAGGCTCTCGCGGCCGGTACCGCGCACCCATCCGCTAATCAGGCGGCCCTGGGAAATGACATCGATCATCGCCAGTTCTTCGGCGAGGAAGATTGGGTCGCTGCGCACCGCCAGCAGGTTGCCGAGCAGTACGATTTTCGCCTTCGTCGTAATTCGCGCGAGGATGGACGCCTCGATGTTGCAGACGCTGCCCATCGTGAACGGCGTCGAGTGATGCTCGTTGAGCATGAGGCCGTCAAAGCCCATCGCTTCGGCCGTCAGTTTCTCGTCGAAGTAGCGGTTGTAGAGGCTGTGCGCGATTTTCGGGTCGTAGTCGCCGTTGCTGAGGACAAGGTCCGTCAGTTCTTCTTTGCCCGCGCCGTAAAACTTGGCCGCCGGATCCTGGTACGGCCGTTCGGTGAAATGACCAATGAACATCGGACTCTCCTTATGCCGGGGCGTCGACGGGCGAAGCGATTAACTCGGCCAGCTCGCTCGGCCGTTCGAGTTCGAGAAAGTGTCCGGCCCCGTCGAACAGCCGCACCGAGGCTTGCGGCAAGATGGCGCGGTATTGCTGTGCTGCCGTCACCGGGATTACTCGGTCAGCCGTGCCCCAGGCAACAGTGACCGGCAGCTCGACGGCCCCTCTCAACGTCTCCGGAAGTTCGTAGGAATACATGTATGGCTTCCACGAAACTCGGGCGATGTTCTCGCGGGCCGAATCGAGGCGTGGCCGCAGCGCCTTGTCCTTCAGATCTGGAAAGTGATGCTCGAAACTCTCCTGGTTGCTGAAACCGGCGCGCAGGTATTCGAACGGGTCTTCGAGCACCTGGTCGAGGATGAATTGGCCCTCAGGTTTCACCCCGGCTGGAGCGACGAGGATCAGGGCCGAGAGTTCGGGGTGCGCGAATGCCGCCATCTCTGCGGCTACCCAGCCGCCGAAGCCACAGCCGACGAGCGTGTACGTCCCCAATCCGAGGTGGCGCGCAGCGTTCAGGAGGATGGCGGCAAGGTCGCGGGGGTGCCGCGCCCATTCCGCCCGAGGCGATTCGCCAAAACCGGGCATATCCGGCGCGTAGACGGTGAACCGCTCAGCCAATGCCTCGTGAAACGCGGTCCAACCGAACGGGCCAACGTCCTGGTGGAGGACAACCAACGGCGGGCCGCCGCCGGCTGTGGTCAGTGACAACGGCCCATGCGCCAGGTTGAGGACTTCGATGCGAGGGACGGCGGGGTCGAGCGTACTCATTCGCCGCAACTCTATAGAGGATGGGGGAGTTGAGAAATGCCTGAATGACAGGCTTCTCTCAACTCCCCGGCGTTGGCTAGTTTGAGCCGTCCTTCGCCACTTGCGGGCCATACCGTTTGTTCGGCAGCGGCGTCGTCGAAGCAACCGGCGACGCCGAAGCTGACGCGGACGGTGAGGCCGACGCCGATGGAGACGGAGAAGCCGAAGTGCCCGCGCCGCTGCCGCCTGCGAGGACCCCGACATCGAGTGAGTAGGTGCCGTTCCCCATCGTCCCGGACATCGATTGTCCGGCAGCACTCTGGAGGACGTAGTTCCCGTTGGTCATCGTCGTGCCACCGGCGTCGAAGGTGTTGTAGGAGGCGTCATAGCCGCCGCCAGCCTGCGCCCAGACCGTCGTCACCACGGCGATCGAGGCCAAGGCTAGAAGCGGCGCGAGCCAGCGTATGCGCTTCATCTGCATCGCTGGCCTCCTTCAGATGAGTACGAATACGAGCTCATCTATTGATGACCAGCACGTTGAACTCTGCACCAACGGGCAACGTGGCGATGTCTTCGTTGAAGATTCGCCACTTGCCTCCACTGTAAAAGACGCCGATTTCGTGCGGGTTGTACGTGCCTTCCCAATATTGAGTGACGATTAGCATCGCTGTTGGGTTGTTGTTCGTTGCGGGATTGTCGATGGCCGTTACGTGGTTGCTTGTGTTGCCGACGGTTGCCGTGTGGATGAAGGCCGCGGGCTTGGTGCCACCGACCTTCAGCGGCCCATCGATTTCCAGCGCCGTCCCGCTGCTCGAAGAGAACTGCCCGGCCGTGCCGCTGCCACTCGTTGCGACGAGAGCCTTGCCGGCGGTGGCTTCGGTCAGGAGCGCAATGGAGTTCGCGCCGGCGTTGCTGTTCGAGACTTCGAAGAGAGCGCCGCCCCAGTCGTCAGAGGCGGAGTAAGGAAGCGAGAGGGCGTTCGCTTCGGTCGCGTGGAGCGCGTTCGGTACGGCGCCGATGGCTTCGCGCGGCGACAGCACCGCATACGATCCAGCGCTGGCGCCAGGGCGAACCTGCACCTCGAGGAAGTACTTGGCGCCGTGGAAGAGGTCACCGAAGTCCAGGTCCACCGTGAACAGCCCCGCTGTCACGGTCACATCGCCGACAGTCGCCACAGGCCCAACCTGGCTCCCGCCCGCGAGTGAGTCATAGAGATAGAAGTTGAAATCGTAGACACCGTTCGCCGGCGAACCGGCGTCAGTCAACCGGCCCTGGAAGGTGAAGCTCGTGCCGAGCGCGAGAAGCGACTCGGAGGAGCGGTCGTCGGATTCGCCGCTCTGGGCAGCGACCGCCACCGGGATGATGATCGCCATTGCCGCAACCGCGGCGATAGCGAGCCGTGCTCTTGCTAATCGGACCATTCTTGACCTCCTCGTGTTTCCGGCTCTACCGGCCGCGGAAGTATAGGGTTTGGAAAGACTTCATCGGCGCGAATCTCGGCCGGGGTGTGTGAACCCCATCACCCAGTAGTGGGTAAACTGGTCCCATGCCAACTCGTACCGAAACCGACTCCATGGGCGCCATCGAAGTCGATGCCTCCCGCTACTGGGGCGCGCAAACGCAGCGCTCGTTGCAGAACTTCCCCATCGGCGTGGACCGCTACCGCATGGCCCCCAGCATCGTCCGCGCCATGGGCATCCTCAAGAAGGGCGCCGCCCTCGCGAACGCCGAACTCGGCGAACTGCCGCAGGAAAAGGCTAACCTCATCGCGAAAGCCGCCGACGAAGTCATATCCCTCGAACTCCTCGAACACTTCCCCCTCGTCGTCTTTCAGACCGGCTCCGGCACGCAATCGAACATGAACGCCAACGAGGTCATCTCCAACCGCGCCATCGAAATGGCCGGCGGCACGATGGGTTCGAAGTCGCCCATCCACCCCAACGACGACGTCAA
>JBDTNM010000021.1:0-23356 GCA_039933735.1 bacterium
GCATGCCGCTAGCGGGGGCTGAGCCCCGCGACTCCAGGGGACCAACCGAGTGGGGCTACATGCACTCCGCCCTGGCCCCATCCGCAGTGGCTCAGCCATTCGGCGCCGTGTTCATCGACGATGACTTCGGATGCGTGGGAATCGAGGAAGCCGACCCTGTTACTGACGTCGAAGTGCAGTGGGTCGGTGCTTTGAATCACACGCGTGCCGCGATAGCCAGACCAGCCATAAAAGCCCGTCTCTTCGTACCGCTTCATGAGCTTGTCCCAGTCGGGTCCGATAAAGAGGTAGTAGCTTCCGTCTTTTGCGACGACGAAGGGCGACTCACACGGGCCGCCGAAGGTCCCGGAATACTCGTCTGAATAGACGATGCGCCGTCCCGACCAGTGGATGAGGTCGTCGGATTCCGCGGCCACGACGACGAAATTCCCGCCTTCGAGGGTGGTGGTGGCGGTGTAGTACATGATCCAGCGGTCGTCGATTCGAATAACCATCGGGTCACGTGCTTCATAGCCATCGATGATGAGCGGGTTCTCCGGGTGGCGAGTCCAGGTCCAGCAATCGGGCGAAGTGGCGAGGTGGATGCGGTATTCGAGATGACTGGGGCCGCCAGCGCAGACGAACATCCAGTACTGGCCGTCGTGAAAGATGACGTGCGGCGCCCAGAGCTGGGTTTCGCCCCAGGCTGGATCCGCGGAGAGTGCGAACGGCTGCTTGGTCCAGGGGCCGTGGAGTGATGGGGCGGTGGCATGGGCGAGGTGCTTCTCGTCGTGAGGCGCGAAGGGCTCCGGGTGGGTGATGCCGAACAGATGCCAGGTGCCCGACTGATCGCGAATGAAGGTGTGGTCGTTGATGTACCACGGTTCGGATTCGCCGATTGAGGGGTCGTAGATGTGGGTGAATTCGCCGGCGGAGACGGTGGTGGGCATTTACGTCCCGTACAGAACTTGCCGGAGGTCCAGCGCGAGGTTGCTCCCGTCGAGGAGCATGTGGCGCGGGTTGAAGCCCTCGGCGCGGATGCTGAGGCGGAGATCGGCCGGCATGAGGTCGGCGGGAATGGAGATGCCCGACACGCCGTTCGCGTCGGTCAGCGTGCGTGCCACGCGGCCGTCCTTGTGGTCCTGTACCAGGATTTCGGCGCCGGCGATGGCTGGATTCTCTCCCGACGGTCCCGCGTCGTTGTCGAGGACGGTGACCTGGGCAGTTCGGCCGTCAGCCTGTGCGACGATTTCGACGTGGAGGTCCCGCAGGTAGACGAGTGGTTCCGTGGTGATGGCCTCCATGCCGTCGCGCTGGGGGATGCGTGCCGGGTTGGCTTTGAGCGAGACGTCCTGCTGGGCCATTCCGTGGTCCGTTGTGATGACGAACAGCGTCGATTCGAAGAGGCCCTGTTCGTCGATGGTGCGGAGCAGGTGGCCGATGCGGACGTCGGTCTCGTCGAGCGCGGCGCGGGCGCCTTCGTGGTGCGGGCCGTAGTCGTGCGCGCTGGAGTCGGGCTGCGCGAATTCGTGGTAGGTGAAGATTGGCGCCGGATGTGACTTGTCGAGGAAGAGCTGGCGGGCCTGGGCGAGGGCGCGGTTGTCGATCTGCCCCTGGAGCTTGTGGCCCTGTTCCTCGAGTTCTTCGAACCAGCGCGGGTTGATTTCGTGCTCGGTTTCCTTCGTGAGCATGATCAGTTCCCCGCGGTCACCGAGGAGACGGCGCTCGAGCGAGGCGTGGCCGGCGCCACGGGTGCACGGTTCGTTGACCGACGCTGTGACGACGCCTGATGTGCCGTCCCACTCACCGTGGACTCGGTGGAAGGCTTCGAAGAGGGTCTCGACGGCCGGGTTGAGGAAGCGAGCAGTATCGAATTGCTGCCCCTGGGGCGAGACGGTTTCGCGCGTTTCACGAAGGTAGTAGCTCGGGTTCACGATGTCGTGATGGCCGGACCATGCGCCGGTGCCGATGGCGTTGTGGCTCGGCCAGGTGATGCTGGGGAAGTTGGTGATGCTGCCGTAACGCAACATAACGCCACGCTCGATGAGGCGGCGCAGGTTCGGGATGGCAGTGGGCTCTGTTTCGAGGCGATAACGAAGGTCGGTATGCGACTGGCCATCGAGAAGGATGACGTAGACGCGCTCGGGTGTGCCGGTCGACGGGTCCAGGATGTCTTCGAGGACGTTGCCATCCTGGCGGGCGAGATACACATCGGGAGCGACCCCGCGGTCGCTGCTGGTTCGGCCGGTCGCGTCCATGCCGTCGATCAGCGGGAAGCCCATCATGCGCGCGATGGTTGGGGCGATGTCGATTTGGCGCGATGCGGCCTCGGTGAGGGTGCCGCGCTTCGCGCCCGGCCCGGAAAAGACCAGCGGCGAACGCGATTGGATGACGTCGAGAGCCCCGTGCTGGCCGGGCTGACGGCCGTAACAGTAGGCCTTCGGGTTCACGATTAGGTCCGGTGCATTTGGGCTATCGAAGAGCTGCGAGATGCGTTCGTACCCGTACGGGTAGGTGAGGTTCGCGGGCTCGACGAAGTTCGTTTCGATCTCGCCGGAGCCGGCCGCGAGCTCGTCGGCGAACGTGCTAAGCGCGCGGTGGTCCTGGTTCGCGAGCGGGTTCTGGCCAGCGACCTCGACGACTTCGTAGTCGTAGCCGCCGCCCGGGGCAAAGCGACGGATCCAGCGGACCATGCCGCGGAGGGCCCAGGCTTCGTAGGCCCATGAACCGTCGCGGTCGCGTCGCGCCATGGCGACGAAATCCGTCCAGGCACGGCCATCCTCACTCGTGAGGAGCTTGTGAATGGCAAGGTTGCCGGACTCCTCCTGGTTGTGATCGAGGCCCTGGCCACCGGGCCGTTCCGGGCCAATGCAATCAACTGTCGAAGGTGCTGGAGCGGACATTCGAGCCTCCGTGAGGTCTTTGGGGGAGTCTGAGGCGAGGGACGTTAACCGGTCTAGCCTTCGAGCTGCCAGCCGACGAACGGTTCCTCGGTCTCGGCTTCCATCGCGCCGAGGAACTTCGCGGTCATGCCATAAAACCCGGTAAGCAGGTTGATGCCGACCATTGTCGAGGCATCGAAGTGCTGCGCGAGTTGATTGTGGGCGTCGTCTGAAGGGTGGTCGCTAGCGCCGACCGCATCGACGTATCCGAGCATGGCGCGTTCGGCCTCGCTGAAAAGGTCACTCTGGCGCCAATGGTGCAGGCCGAGAATGCGTTCATCGGAGAGGCCGGCCTCCCGGCCAATGCGGACGTGCTGGTGCCACTCGTAGAGCGAGTGGTGGAGGATGGCGGTTCGGAGGATGACGAGTTCGCGCGTTGGCAGATCGAGGCCGCAGTTTGCCCAGAGCCCGTTACCGAGGCGAAGGTAGGCGCGCCAGAGTTCGGGATTGTTTCCGAGCAGACGAAAGATGTTCGGCGGCAGATTGCCAGCGGCGGTGCGATCCCAGACGTAGACCAGGTCCTCTGGAATGTCGGAACGATTCACGAGTGGAAGACGGGCCAAGAAGCGACTCCGGAGATTCAGTGGCCGGAGTGTAGCCCCTCGCGCGGGGCGTGCCGAATGGAAAGACGCGAGGTTAGCGCGAGGCGCGTTGAGTTGCGAGCTGGCGCGTTCGGATGCGGGTGCCGGCGATCGTGAGTAGCGCGCAGGCCCCGGTGATCGCCGTCATCGAGATGCCTTCGAAGCTGGCAGTCGAGACGCGGAGCGCGAGTTCGATGCCGCACCAGACGGCAGCCGGCCAGGCGACGATTTCGAACAAGCGGTAGGCCTGGATCCTCATGCGGCTGCATCGCCTTTCAGGTACTGGCGTTCGATCATATCGATGAACGGGCCTGAGAGATCGGGATCGAACTGGGTGCCACTCCCGTTCAAGATCTCCTGGATGGCGCGTTCGGCGCTGAGTCCCTTCCGGTACGGCCGGTCCGTTGTCATCGCGCTATAGGCATCGGCGAGGGTGAACAGGCGAGTTGGCAGCGTAATTTCGCGACCTTTGAGGCGCCCAGGGTAGCCTTCGCCGTCGAAGCGTTCGTGGTGATGGCGGACGAGGTTCACGACGGTGTCGTAGTCGGTGACGGCTGCGGTGATAGCGGCGCCCATGACGGGGTGCTCTTCCATGCTGCGGCGTTCTTCGGGAGTGAGTGGTCCAGGTTTGCGGAGGATCTCATCGGGCACGACGATTTTGCCGAGGTCGTGGATCGGGCCGCCGATGGAAATAGCGCTCATCTGGTCGTCGCTGAAGTCGATTTCACGACCGACTCGCAGGGCGAGTTGGGTGGCATGGTCGCTGTGGAAGCGTGTGTAGCTGTCGCGGCGGTCGATGGCTTTGACCAGGTTTCGGAGCGCCTTGAGATTCCCCACTTTGAGAAGCGCTTCAGGAGAATCGGCGCCGGCGTTGCCGAGGACGGCGATCGGAGACATCGATTTGTCGAGGTACATCTGGTCTTCGGCGTCGGCGATGAGGTCGCGAGGCGACTCCACGCCGCGGAAGGAAGCGAGGCCGCAGCTGATGCGAGTCGGCAGAATGATGCGCGCGCCGTTGACGACTTCGATATCGGCCACGGCACGGCAGACGCGGTCCATGACCGTACGCGCCTGGTGCTGCTGAAGCCCCGGGAAGACGACGACGAATTCGTCGCCGCCGAATCGGGCGAATTGGGCGGGCGGAAGAATGTGCAGATCGAGGGCCGTCGCCACGCGCTGGAGGACGTGGTCTCCTTCTTCGTGCCCGACGAAGTCATTCAGCAACTTGAAGTTATCGATATCCAGGTAAGCGACCGCGAGCGGGCTCGAGTGGCGCTGCGATTCGGCGACCGCATCGATGATGTACTCGTCGATGAAGCGGCGGTTGGGACAGCCGGTGAGGGCATCGGTGTAGGCCAATTTTCGATAAACGGTGGCCTGTTCAGCCTCGATCTGGCGGGCTCGCGAATCTACGGCCTTATTCAACATATGCCAGAGGATTTCGGCGTCGAACGGCTTGCCGAGGAAGTCATCGGCGCCGGCCTTCATGGAGCGGACGGCGACATCGACGTCGACGAAGCCAGTGATGGCGACGATCCCGGCCGAGGGGGCAACGCTGCGTGCTTCGGCTATGACATCGAGCCCGGACATGTCGGGGAGTGAGATATCGGACGCGATGGCGTCGAAGTGATGGGCGCGGACGGCCTCAAGCGCGGCGCCGCCGCTGCGGACGACCGTTACCTCGGTGGTGTGCTGACCAAGAACGAGTTGGATAAGCCGCCCGAGCGAAGGATCGTCTTCGATGACGAGCACGCGCAACGGTCCGCGGCCTTCCCGCCATACAAGAGGTTCCATCCTCAAGATTGTCGGCGGGCGGGGGAGGGGGCGCAGTGGGAATCCGTGTTGTGAACCCCTACTTCGTGCGATTTACCCAGATTCGGTTTGCGACCTGGGTACCCATTACTACAGAGCGCTCACCGATGCGGGCCGTGACGGTGCCGCGGTAAGGCGCGACTGATTCGAGGACGACTGGAAAGCCGGGCCGAATACCTTCTTCATCGAAGAACTGGAGCAGTTGCTCGTCTTCCTCGAAGACGCGGTCGATAACGACCCGTTCCCCTTCGGCAACGTCAGCGAGAGTGACCATGGAGAGTTTCTTCGCAGGCCCATGTCCGGGGATCGGGTAGCCGAAGGGGCTTTGCTGCGGGCGGCCGAGCGTCTCATAAAGGTGAGGCTCGGTGATATCCGAGATTCCGTGTTCAAGGAGGTGGGCCTCTTCGTAGGCGCGCCACCAGGGGACCTTGAGGACATCGGTAATGAGGCATTCTGCGAGACGGTGGCGGCGCACCATCTGCTCGGCGCGGCGGAGGCCTTCGGGCGTGAGGTGGATGGTCTTCTTGGCGTCGACGCCAACGAGATGGTCCCGAAGGAGGCGCTTGAGCATGCCGGCCACGGACGGTGGCGTGATCGCGAGGCGATCCGCGAGGCGGACGGCGATGACGTCCTGGCCCTCATCGTGATTAAGGCGATAGATAGCGGTGAGATAGTCGTCGCTGGCGACATTGGAAACCTGCTTCGGCATTGGCAGGAATCGTGCCACGAAGCGAAGGGGCGCGATAGTCTCGGAGCCGGAGCAAGGTCACCGCCCTGAAAGACGCACGTTCGAAAGACGCGCGGCCTCAGGTTAGCAGCGCGCCGTGTTCGAGCCGAGGACGTTGGGTCTTCGGGAGGAACGCCTAGGCGGCTCGGCGGACTTCGACGACTTCGATACGCCGCAGTTGGATGACATTCGAGACAGGGAGGGCCACTTTGCCGCCCAGAAACGCGGAGACGCAAGGCGGAACGGGGTTCGCCATGAGACAACCATTGCAGCGTTCGGCGCGGTTGGTGGATTCGACAGGGCAGGAATCTTCGTAGCGTGACATGTGAGTGACCTCTCGGTTGCTATTTGAGCTATCGACTGCACCTCCCTGGTGGATGAGGGGTGGGGAGGAAGATTCATGGGCTGGAAACACAGGTGTAAGGGAACTCGGCATTTACCAGCCGGTAGGAATGACGCTTCCAAGCAAATGACATTCGCCGTAGACTTGGGCTCGCCGCAAACCTAGCAGGAGTGTGCCGATGGCCGCCAATCCGATCACTGAATCTGGCCTGGACCTGTCCTGGCTCAACCTATACGACGAGCCAACTTCGGCAGTGCCCGGTAAGAAGGGCCTGACGCTCAAGGAAATCAATCTCGGCAAGTATGCCGATGAGCGCCGCGGCGGCGGCGATATGACCTACCGGGCCCGAGGCGCGATTGCCCGGCCGGGCGCCCAGCGGTTCGGCCCGAACTACCAGAACAAGGCTGACGTGTGGTCGGAAAACTGCATCATGCTCTACGAAGAGGCGACGCAGCGGCAGTGGTCTTCGGCACGGGACATCCCGTGGGAGACGCTTCAAACGCTTCCGGACGAGATCGAGCGGGCGATGTGCCAGCTCTGCACGATGCTCACAGAAGTGGAATTCATCGCCGGCGACGTGCCAGGGCAGTGGATGCCATTCGTTAGCGCGCAGGATTTCGAAGCCGGGCTCTTCCTGATGAGCCAGATCATGGATGAGGCGCGGCACACGGACGTGTTCCGCAAGCGCGCACTGGCCAACGGCGGCGGATTGCTCGCCCAGGGCGCGGGCCTTGGCCTGCGGACGCTGATCGAAGCGCGCGACTTCACCGAAATGTCGGTGTTGATGCACGTGCAGGCCGAAGGCTTCGTGCAGTCGATGTTCCGAATGGGTGAACTGATCGGCCAGACCGATGCCGACAAGCGCATCTTCCGGATGAGCGCCCAGGACGAATCTCGCCACCTGGCGTTTGGCGTCATGCACTTGAAGTACGTGCTCGATACGGAGCCTGAGCGGCGCGAAGAAATCCATCACTACCTGGACAAGGCCGAAGGCGACGCCGCCGGCGGCGGTTCGGGCGATGTGACCTTCCCGCCAGTGTTCGAATCGCTCTGCCTGCTTTTGGGCGGCGGCGCCGACAAGTTCGATGAGGGCCTGCAGAAGTTCCTGCTCCTGCGGAAGCGCCAGATCAATGAGTACGTCCACCGACTTGGTGTGGCCGGCCTCGGCGACCGGCGGGACCGGCTTGGCCCGCTGATGGCCGCGTTCCTCGACCCGGAATAAGCCTGCCGGGCTCACGAATTCGGGATTGCGAGATTCACCGCCGCGAACACCGCGGTTGGAGGTTTGACGATGTCTACAGGAGAAGCGCTTTCCAAGGCGCAGGAAGTTACGAACATCCCGCAGGAGGCGCGCGACAAAGCGCGTGAACTCGGCTGGGAAGATGGCCTAATCGAACTCGCGCTGAAGGAAGGCCACTCGCTGCAAATCGTGTGGCAGGCGCTTCGCGGCGGAGTCGATGGCGTGAAAGCCAAGGAGTTCCTGACCAGTGGCCAGACTTCGGCGCCACGGGACTACAGCTGGATGCGGGTCCCCACCGAGTGGGGCATCAAGGCCCGGCCGGCCGACGCGAAGATGGGCCTGACGATTGGCGATCTGAATGTCGGCACCTATGGAGATATCCCGGACGTCTGGCACAACCGGTCCGAGATTGCGCGTGGTTCGTTTCCGAGCGCAGTCAATGAGGACATGGGGTACACGATCTTCGAGAAGGCGATCGTTTGGGCGGACCGCTGCGTGCCACTCTATGAAGAAGCGATTCGCGACCGCTGGGTTTCGGCCACTGACCTCAACTGGGGGAGCCTTGAGGCTCTTCCAGATGAAGTGGAACGGGCCGTTTGCCAGCTGATGACCGAGCAGAGCGAGCGGGCTTACTACACCGGCGCGCTGTGGTCGGGTTGGTTGCCGGAAATCAGCTACGGCTACCTCGAGCTGAAGTTGTTTCTTTCGACGGTGATCTATGACCTCGCCCGGCATTCCGAGGCGTTCCGCAAGCGGGCGCTGGCGAATGGCGGCGGGCTCGGGCTGCAGGCGCCGACCGACTTTTCGCGCGTGGCCCAGGAAGCGCGCAGCTTCCCGGAACTCGCCGCGGTGCTGTTCGTCCAGGACAGCATGCTGTACACGCTGTTCAAGGAAGGCGATCGGTTCGCGCAGAACCAGGTTGAGCGCGACATGTATGCACTGGTCGCGAAGGACCGGGCGCGGATGCGCGAGTACCACATCGAACGGCTGAAGCACTTCCTCTTCAAGATGAACGACCGGCGAGACGAACAGAACCTCTACTTCGCCAAGGCTGAAGCGAAGATGGTGAAGGACTGGACTGACCCGGCGGTTTCCGAGCCGCTGGCGATTCTCCTCGGTGGCGGCCGCGAAAACATCGAAGCGGGCAAGGCGAAGCTGAAGGAGTTGCGCAAGCTGCAAGTGCAGAACTACGTGAACGACCTCAAGGACGCGACGTTCTTCCGTACGCACATGAACCAGCGTCTGCAGGAAATGCTGGTCGACTAACCGGCACCGCTTAAAACCAACAAACGGCCCTCCAGCGGAGGGCCGTTTGTCTTTGGTGCCGGATAGGGCAGAGGCGGTTTATCTAGCGACGCTTCCGCGTCATTCCAACCGCGCCTGCAGCGATGATGAACAGGGCGAGACCGGACACGTAGAGAAGTGCCTGGTTGGTGGAGCTAGAGGCAGCGCCCGTGCCGGTTGCTGGAGGCAACGGAACCAGGGGCTCCGCTGTTGCCGGCGGGGTAGCTTTGACGATTGTTTCGCCCGCGACGTGGGAAAACGCGAGTGGCGTGGCGAACGTGAGCGGATTGAGACCGGAGATCGTGAGGGTTTCCTCGTTCGATCCGCCGGGATTGATGGTGACGCGGTCACCGATGGCGAAGCCCGCGGGGGCATTCATAGTGAGCGTGGTGGCGCCGGCCGGCGCACCGGAAGTGAGCGTGTTTGTTGCGGCCGACGGAGGGTTGGTTGGGGTCGTTGAAGGATTCGTCGGAGAGGTTGTGGGCGTGCCTGGCGTCGGCGTTGTGGTCGGCGGGGCAACGGTCGGCGTGGGGGTCGACGTGATGACCGGGTCATCCACCACCGGCGGGACGTCCGTCTCGGGCGCCCGGACGTTAACCGTGACTGAGTTGGATGAGGCGGGCGCGGAAATGGTGTCTCCCGGGTAGTGCGCGGTTACGACATGGTGGCCCAGGGGAAGGCTCGAGGTGATGAACGTCGCGAACCCTCCAGCGAGCGTGCCGGTGCCGAGGAGCGTGGCGCCATCGTAGAAGGCGATCATGCCCGTTGCGTTTCCTGGCAGAATCGTGGCCTTGAAGATGACGGTCTGGCCAATATATGGGTCAGAGGTGTTCACCGTGAGGGCAAGGTTGGTGGCGTTGGTGTCGACCACGACCGCGGCAGTCTCGGAGCTGCTCGGAAGGAAGCGAGGGTCGCCCTGGTAATCGGCGCGGAGGTCGTGAGTACCGAGTGCCGACAGCGATGTGTTCATCGTCGCGGTTCCATTGATCAGCATCGCCGAACCGAGGATGACCTGGCCGTCGTAGAAGTTAACCCAACCGGTAGGGGTACCGGTGGCTGGGCCAACGGCGCCGACTTCGGCGGAAATGGCGAACACGGTTTCTGGCAACACGAGCGTCGGGGCCGTGATGGTCGTGACCGAGTTCGCCTGGATGACCTGGTGCGAGACGCCATTCGAGTCCGAGGCGCTGTAGTCATCCGAACCAAGATAGTTCGCGTGGAGAGTCCACCATCCAAGCGAGAGCGTGGAATAGTGAAGCGTTGCAACGCCGAATTCATCGAGTTCGGCGGAACCGAGGAACATGTCATTCGCCCAGAACTCGACGATGCCCGTGGGGACGGACTGCATGTTCTGGACTTGGCTGCTCTGGCTGTTGTTGCTTGATTCCGGCGTGACCGTGGCGACGAGGGTGACATCGTCTCCGTAGTAAGTGGTCTCAGGCTCGGCCGTGAGCGTGATAGTTGTTGGTAGCGCGGTCGACAGGACGGTGAACGCGTTGGAACTGCCCGAGTATTCGAGGTCAGCGACACGCAGGACGATGGAATCATGCGGGTTTTCGAACGAGATGGATGGCGAAAGCTCGCCCGCCACGAACGGACCAACAGAACCGCCGCCGCTCGCGAACGGGACATCCGCAAAGGGGGAGGTCGCATCGTGAGCACTCAGGGTTGCTAAACCGGTGAAGCTGGGCACTTTCGTCCCGAACTGGTCGACGGCCCGGATCGTGATGGTGAAGGGCGTCTCCTCGTGCTGGGAGCCAATTGGGCCGAGGTCGGTGGCGGTCACGGAATAGGCCGTCATGACACCGGGCACAATCGTCAGGGTGCCGACGTTGGGGTCAGTGGCGGAACCGGAACTGCTCGTGATTGTTAGCGTGAGGTTTCCCGAAGCGGTAGTCCCACCGTTGGTGGGTTGCACGCGCACGCCAGCAATGATGATCGTGTTCGGATTGTTGCATTGCTGCGCCACTGCGGCGCGGGTGCTGATGGACGAAGAAGTCACGCTGGCGGCGTCGAAGGTACAGGTATTCCCCGTGAACGTCGGTGCAGAACCGCTGGTGTCGAACTGCCAGCCAGTCGGCGGGGCAAGGTCGAGCAAGACGTCGCTATTCATGGGGAAGGGAAGAAGGATTGTTAGGCCGACCGTGGTCCATGAGCCACCGGAAGTTGAGTTGGCGGCCGTGTCCGCGGAAATGGTGGCATCAGCGCGGGTTGTGGCCAGGCCGGTAATCTGTGCTGCCCGGGATGACTGCGCGTTGGCGAAAAGCACAACAATCATGCCCACGAGCGCGATTAAGGCGAGCCCTCCGAGTCGAAGTTTTTGGTGCTCGAGCACGCGAATCAATAGATGACCTCTCGTTTCGTTTCATAGACAAGCGTTCGCATGACCAATGCGAGGTCGGGTCGTTCTTCTTGTCGGAAGCCGGGAGGACAATCGCAGGGGGAGCAGCGAACTTAGAGACCATTGCAAGCTCTTGGGGTCCATCCAAAGCAAAAGGGGCTCCCGGATTGGGAGCCCCTTTTGGTTGGTCCTGGCTTCGCGGGCATTTCAGGCGAGGCCAAGCGCGGTGCGGATTCGCTCGACGAAGCCTTGCGATTCATCGGCGAGGACACGCTGGATGCGGTTGTCCCTTTCGATTTCACGGAGAGCCTGGGCGTGCTCGTAGCGGCGCCGCAGGAACTCGGGCTCCGGCTCTCCGAACGAGACGAGCCGGCCGTCGTGGGTTGAGATGACGCGCCCATTGAGCGCGCAAAAGAGCGTTTGCAACATTTCGGTTCCTTTCTGAGGTTCGTGGTCAGCGCGAATTGGTTCGGCCGAGGGCTTGTCCATCGATCAGGCGGTTCGTTCGCGGTAGGCCGGTTCGATAGCCGGCGACGGGACTGCCTGGCGCTTTTCGCGACCGAGGCGAGACCACGCGATGCGGTGGAGGTAGGCGGGGTCTTTGACGACGTCTTCGCCAAGCGGCTTGTTGGTGGACATCGCAGCCAGGCGAGGAGAGTGCGTCATAACGAGGTTCAACACTTGCGTCACTCCTTGGAGCATTGGTGTCCTTCCCAAGAAGGACGCACGAATCTGATACAACGAACAATGGAAATTCGATGCAGTAGCGGCGAATGCGTTACTGGGCCGCGAAATGTCGCGACGAAGAGCGGAACTCTTGTTGGGGCTGCTACCGATAGGTCAGGCGGGGCGTCCGTCTTTGAGAAACAGAAACGCCGTACCGCCAGGCGGTACGGCGTCGAAGGCCGTCCTGTTGATTCAGGACTGTTACCTTACCGACGCTGCTCCGCGCACGGTCGCCGCAGAACGAATATTCTTCACCATTGGAAACTCCTGTCCGGCGTTGCCGCGCTTGTTCTAGTTAACGAAGTTACGGTCCGCCAGGTTAACTGTCAACGAACAATTTGCTGGCAAAACGGGGGTTGTGTGGATCCATTCACACACGGCCTGTTTACCGGCTCCGGAGGTAGACTGGCTTCGTGACTCAGCCGGGATTCGGGGAAGAGCTGCGGTATATCGGCCGCGATGGTCTGACGGGAATGCCCGCGCGTGTGAACGACCGTTTCATCGCCGAGTCGGAAAAGGCGATTGAGCGGTATGGCCAGGATGCGCGTCAGCCGGAGCCGCCGCCCGCGCCCGGGCCAGTCGACCTGGCTTTCGTGACGATCTCCAGGCTCGGGCTGACGAAGGCGAAGGTTGGACGTTTCGGGCTCGATGGGTTCGGCCGCCTGGATGTGCCGCAGGACACGAACACCGTTGGCTGGAACCCGGCGTACTGCCAGCTGCCCGGAAGCGGCGGCGCGACGTTTCTCGCTGCGCACGTCTATTTCGGGGGCAGGCCTGGCATTTTCGCGAAGCTTTCAACGCTTGCCGGCGGTGACACCGTGGAGATCGGCCTGACTGACGGCAGCAGCCATTTCTACGCTGTGACATCGGTGGTGGATTACGCCCTGGGCGCGATTGATATGGGCGCAATCCTGCGCGGCCGCGAGGGCATCGAAAGCATCACCCTGATGACCTGCAGCGGGCCTCCAAACGAAGGCGAGTATCCGTTGCGGACGGTGGTGCTTGCGGAGCGGGCCGGGTAAATCGATGCACGCTGACCAGCACACTATCTCGGTGCCGATGGTGCGACGGCTCATTGATACTCAGTTTCCGGAATGGAAAGGCCGCTCTATCCGCCGCGTGGCTTCGGCGGGGACGGTGAACGCGATTTTTCGCTTGGGGAACGACCTCGCGGTGAGGTTTCCGCTCAACGGCACCAGCCCGGAGCAGGTCGCGGTTTTCCTGGAAAACGAAGCCGAAGCGTCTCGCGAATTGCTGGGCCGCGTCGCGGTGCCCACGCCTGAACCGGTCGCAATCGGCCAACCAGGCGAAGGCTTCCCCCTGCCGTGGTCGATTCAAACGTGGCTTCCGGGCCGTATCGCCACAGCCACCGCAGCGGCTTCGAGTGACGCGTTCGCAACCGATCTCGCGGAGTTCATTGCGGCGGTGCGGGCGATCGACACGCGCGGACGTCCCTTCGGTGGGCGCGGCCGTGGCGGTGAATTCCCAGCGCACGACACCTGGCTCGCCACTTGCTTCGACCGCAGTGAAGGTCTCCTCGACGTGCCGCCGCTGCGGCGCCTGTGGGCGCGGTGGCGAGAGTTGCCGCCAGCCCAGACGCTTGCCATGACTCATGGCGACCTCACACCGATGAACCTTCTCCTGCGGCGCGGCCGGCTGGCGGGCGTGCTGGACACCGGCGGCCTCGCGCCGACGGACCCGGCACTTGATCTCGTCTGCGCCTGGCACCTTCTCGATGCGGGACCCCGGCAGACTCTGCGGGACCTCCTCGGATGTGACGACGCAGAATGGGAACGTGGGGCAGCATGGGCGTTCGCGCAGGCCATGGGCCTGCCGTGGTACTACCAGCACTCCAATCCCCAGATGGCCGAACTCGGGAAGACGACCCTCACGCGCATCCTGGAGAGCTGGTAGCGACTGGTCAGAACTGACCGTGCCGGCCAGCGCCGGCGGCGAAGCGGGCCGCGCCATCGCGCGTTTCGCCAGAGTTGATGACTTCGAGGCCTCGACGGGTTTCGTTGGCGATGGCGTCGTCGAAATCGAGGTCCCATTGTTCGAGCGCGGACAGCCGGTCGCTGCGCATACAGCCCTGCGGGAACGCCGCAATCTGAAGGGCAAGTTCCTTCGCTGCTGCGAGGGCGTTTCCTGGTTCGGTGAGGCGATTGACGAGCCCCATGCGAAGGGCTTCTTCGCCGCTGACGCCACGGCCGGTGAGGATCAGGTCCATGGCGTTGCTTTCGCCGATGAGACGGGGAAGCCGAACGGTGCCGCCATCGACGAGCGGTACACCCCAGCGACGGCAGAAGACGCCAAAGACAGCGTCGCTCGCAGCGACGCGCATGTCGCACCAGAGGGCGAGTTCTAGGCCGCCGGCCACGGCGAATCCTTCGACCGCGGCGATCACCGGCTTGGAAAGGCGCATCCGCGACGGACCCATAGGGCCTTCGCCTTCGGGGGTGGTGCGATTCCCACCGCCGGTGGCGACGGCCTTGAGGTCGGCCCCCGCGCAAAAGACGCCGTCGGCTCCGGTGAGAATGGCGACCGAAACCTCATCGTCGCGGTCGAAAAGCCGGAACGCGTCAGCGAGGCTGGCGGCGGTGGCCCGGTTCACGGCGTTGCGTACTTCGGGACGGTCGATGGTGACGACGCCTATGCGGCCTTCCATTTCGTAGTGGACTGTCATTGCGGCACCTCCAGTTGTAGGGGAGATGGTAGCGCCGTAGAGTCGCGCCCGGACAGGAGGACGGACATGGTGGAGCGCGACTTCAGTGCGTTCGAGTTCAAGGTGATCCAAACCGATTCGGTGGACGATGAAACCTTCCAGCAGGTGAAGGACGTGTTCGCGGGGAACTACCGCGACGCGAACCAGACGTACCTCGAGAAGAACATTGGGAAGCTGAGGTTTCTCGCCGTCGCGCATGACCGAAACGGACGGATGGCTGGATTCGCACTTGGAGAAGCGCGCGTGATCGACCTGCCGAGGCTGCCGAAGGCGAACGTGAACCTCGCCGGGCTCTGCTGTGTTAGCCCGGATTTTCGGCGCCACGGGCTGTTCGGGCGCCTGGAAGGCCTGGCGCTGGGGGCGTACAAACTCCCGCCGGCCGAGCGATATCTTTCCTGCGGCCGTTGCGCGCATCCCGCGAGCTTCCGCAATTTCTTCCGAAACCCCGATGCTGTGCCTCACCTCGGGAAGGTGCCGAGCGAATGGCAGCAAGAGGTGGGCCAGGCAGTGGTGGAAGCTTACGGCTCGCCGGGATTCGACCCACTGACGTTTCGGGTGCACGGAAGCGGAGTGCCGATCGGCTGGCCGGCGATCGAAATCGAAGCGACGGCGGAGGAGTGGGAGATCTTTAAGCCGGTGGACCGGAACAAGGGCGATTCGTTACTCGGAATTGCCTGGAATCCCGGGCCTCCAGCCGGCTGGAGCGACTAAACGGCGATGTCGGCGGTACCACCCATGACAGCTGTAACGAGGGCATCGACGGCGGCCTGGAGTTTTGCGCGGACCTCGACGTCGTCCAGGAGCTGAGCGGTATCCATTCGCCGCGGGACGAATGGGTCAGCCAGTGAGGCGTCGTCGAGGACGTTCGCGGTCATGATCTTGAGGGTGTGGGCGAGCGCTGCCTGGCCTCGCTGCCCGGCGTTCGGCGACGGGTTCAGGAGGATCACGGGCTTTTCGAAGAGTTCGGCGCTGGAAACGACCCAATCGAGAGCGTCTTTGAGGGCGCCGGGCATGCTGTGGACGTATTCGGGTGTCGAGAAGATGACCGCGTCGGCCGAGGCGAGCGCGGCTCGGAAGTCGACGACGGCAGCCGGCGGATCATCGGAGTCGAGGTCCGGGTTGAAATGGGGGACGGGTTCGATTTCGACGAAGTAGGTTTCGGAACCGGACGGAGCGAGCGCGGCGGCCGCGCGCAGCATTGCCGCGTTGCTGGATTCCGCCCGGAGGCTACCGGAGATGAGGGCGATGCGCATTTGAAGCTCCCCATCGAGCGTAGCGGATTTGCCGGAGGATCCGCTGATTCGGCGCCAGGGGATCTGAGGGGCGCGCAGGACCCTACGCTTCGAATGCCGCTTCGATCTTCTGGATGACCGACTGTTCTTCGGCGGAGGTGCGACGGCCGACTCGGTAAGGCCCGCCGCCCGCGGCTTCAGCGACGACCGTTGCGCGCGCGATCGTCGCCGATTTCAGCGACGACCTCGCGGATGGGGAGACCTTCGGTAGGAGACTGCGGGTGTACGCCACCCACGTGTCGAAGAGGGTGGCGTCGGGTGGGGTCAATAACCAACTCGTGAGCAGTGTGTTTGCCGCCTCGCTAAGCCCTGCAACCAGTGGATCACGGAAGATCTGACGGCGTTCTGCCTCTTCCAGCGTCCCGTCTGCCCAGGCAATCGTAACGAGGGGAATCAATGCCGCAGCTGTCAACGTAGCGGCAGTCATGCCGAGTTCCATCATGTGCGCGAGCAGGACTTCATCGTCGATGCCCGTTGTGCTTCGCAAAGCATCCCTGACATGTACCGATTCGGACTGCGACCGCATCGAGGTGAGCAGTTCTGCGTTCTGCCTGCGGAAGAAGTCTTCTTCAAGGACTCGACCGCGTTCGCCAAATAGTTCTTGATCCATGGTGGTCTCTCCTGCTGAACCGTAGCGGGCCACCTTCGGCCAGCCGTCAAGTTCACCAATTGAGACTATTCCGGCGAAGAGCTTTCGCAGAGGCCCGTTCGGTCTGGAACGGACGGTCGCGAGGACACTCCTCGGGAGTCGACATGCGCCACTGAGGAGATGATTCTCTAACTCAGACTCCGGAGGGCCCTGGGAATCGGGGTTACTGGCCGAATGCCTGGCCCACGCCGTAGGCGGCGCGCTGGGCTTCGAAGCGGGCGACTTCGTGGCTAAGGACGAGCAGGTCGTGTTTGTTGCCCTGGCGGTCCTTCACCTGGTCGCGAAGCAGCGCTTCGGGGCGGAAGCCGAGGCCTTCGAAGGTGGCGATAGCGCCTTTTTGATCGAGGGTCATCTGGGCGACCATTTTCTCGATGCCTTCGGTTAGGGCGTTGGCGAACGCTTCCTGGGTGAGGATGCGGCCGAGGCCGCCGCCGCGCATGGATTCGGCGACCATCACCCGCAGTTCAGCGACGTGTGAGGTCCAGCGCAGCAGGCTGCGGTGGATGGTGGCGTAGCCGACGATATCGGAACCGAGTTCGGCGAGGATGGTGACGATTTCGCCCGACTTCAACTCGCCGATCCAGTCATCGACGGCGTCTTCCTGGGTGATGTCGCGGCGGAGGAAGAGGAGGTCGTGTTCTGGAAGGCCGCGGGCGAAGGCGAGGATGCCTGCCCGGTCGGCGGGAGTCATGAGCCGGAGCGTGACGTTCTTATTGCCCGCCTTGTGCGTGGTGGGATAGGTACGGGCGCCTTCGACGGTCATACGGAGCGCTCTCCAAGCCATGATTCAAGCTGTGGCCACAGACGATAGATGGCGTTTCCGCCAGCAACAAGGCTGACGTGCCCGCCCTTGAGCATGACTTCCTTCTTGTCATCGCTGCCGACCATCGGGACCAATGGTTTCGCGGCTTCGTAGGGGACGATGTGGTCGTGTTCGGCCACGACGTGGAGGAACGGCGTCTTGATGTTGCCGAGGTCGATGCGCTTGCCGCCGACTTCCATCTCGTTCTTCATCATCTTGTTGTCCCACATCATGTCCTTGGTGACCTGGCGGAAGGTTTCACCGGGGAACGGGATCTGGTCGGCGGCCCAGCGGTCGAACATGCGATAGGACTTCACAAATTCATCGTTCCAGAGGTTGTCCCAGAGGGTGATGTTCTTGGCGACGCGGGCGGCCGGCTTGAGCATGTCGAACGAGGCGTAGAGCAGTTCGGGCGGGACGTTGCCGAGGGTGTCGACGACGCGGTCGACATCGAAGTAGCGCTTGTCGCACCACTGGCGGAAGAGGGTCATGCCGTTGGCATCGACCGGGGTCGTGAAGCAGGCGAGGTTCTTCATCGGGCCATCGGGGTGGAGCGCGGCGTACATAACGGAGAGTTGGCCGCCCATGCAGTAGCCGACGATGGAGAGTTCGTCTTCGCCGCTGTCATCGAGGACGCGCTGGGCGCAATCCGGGATGAAATCGAGGACGTAGTCTTCGAGCTTGAGGCGGGTGTCTTCGGGCCGGGGAACGCCCCAATCGATCATGTAGACATCGAAGCCCTTCTTCAGAAGGAACTCGACGAGGCTTTGGCCCGGGGTGAGGTCGAGGATATAGGGCTTGCTGACGAGGGACATGACGAGCATGACCGGGACCCGGTAGACCTCATCGGACATGGGCCGGTAGTGATACAGCTTGAGGGTACCCTTCTGATAAAGGGTGTCCTTGGGGGTGAGGCCCACGGCGGGATCGCCGGTCGAGATGTACTCCAGACCCTTGATACTGCGTTGGATGGTGCGCTCTACCTGTTGGCGGACGCGCTCTTCGACTGAAATCTCCTGGGCAGGTGCAGTCAACTTGGCCTCCGGGCGGGTGTCGCGGAACTGCCGGATCACCGATGCGCCGGGAGTGTAGTCCCCGCGCAGGGGTGTATCCAGTAAGGATCATGACGTAACGGTGCTACCGATCCGTCAAATCCCGATGAACGGTTGGTTAAATGATTTCGCCCGGGTGGCTGGATGTCTCAGCACTGCGGGACTTCGATCCAGCCTAGACCAGCGCCTAGGCGGATACCAATCGGGATTCCCGATAGGTGGAAGTCTCGCTGCGAATGAACGCGACCGGTCAGGCTTTGGCAGGCTTCTTGGTACGCGGCGGGCGGACGGTCGCGGGGGCCGCGCCGTTGCTGGCCGCGGGTGCGGCGGCGCCAGCGGCGTTCGCGCGGAGGGCGGCATTGATGGCGTCTTCGATGCCGTTGAGGCGGTCTTCGATGCCGGACAGGCGCTCGCCGACGGCGAGGATGTCGTTGCGTGTGGGCACGTTGATGAGCGTGAGGTAGCGGCCCATGACTTCGTTCATTTGTTTCTGGACGTTGAGGTAGACATCCATCATGCGGCCCATGGTCTGGCTGAACTCATCGGTGGCCATGGCGTTGTTGAGGAAGCCGTTCCACTGTCGCTCGGAGTTCGCTACCCAATCGCGCCACATGGCGAGGGGATCAAGATTGGCCTGGTCTGCCATAGATAGGTGCCTCCTCGGCTTGCTGCCGGCTAGTTTATCGTGCTGCTGTTGCGGATGTGTCTCCGGCGTCATCCGCGGGAGGCAGGAAGCCTTCGAGCGCGCCGTGCAGGATCTTCTGGTAGTTCTGGAGGACATCGATCCAGCCAGAGAGGAACAGTTCGCCGGCTTTGGTGAGGGTGTACATGCGGCGCGCGGGGCCACTTTCGCTGGTATCCCAGAACGAGGAGACCATGCCGGACTTCTCGAGCTGGCGCAGGGTGCGATAGACGGTGCCGCTGTCGGATTCCGGCAGGCCGGCAGCGGCGAGCTTCTGGGCGAGCTGGTAGCCGTAGGCGTTCCATCCCTTAAGAAAGGCAAGGAGGCTGGTGGAAAGCATCTCGCCGTGGAGGCGGGGCTTCAGTTCGGGCGTGTCATCGGGCATGGCGGTCTCCTGAGGTAAATGCATTATGCACATAGCAGCAGATAGTTGACAAGTCCTGCAGCTATGTGTAACTTGCATCTAGATGGAGCGCCAAGACGCTCAAAACACGAACCAGAAGAAGGAACCTAACTCCCATGGCCTCAAACGAATACATGCAGAAGTACTACGACAGCCTCATCGCCAGCTACGACGTGCTGACCGATGCCATCGCCAAGGCGAACGACCGCGGCATGAAAGTGACCAAGCAGTTCGCGAGCGACGTGGCGAAGGGCCAGCGCGAAGCGCTCGAGCTCGGCAAGAAACTCGCCGGCGAACCCAGCGATATCGGCCAGTTCTACACCGCAGTCCTCGAAGCGACGACTGCCGCGCAGGGCCGCGCCCTCGCCTTCACCCAGACCGCGTACCAGGAAGCCCTTGGCGCCACCGGCGAAGCCCGCGACGTCGTTGAGAAGCTCGTGAAGGCCAACCAGGACACGGCTAAGGCTGCCGTCGACGCCGCCCGCACCTGGACCACCGCCAACCCGATGACCGACATGATCAAGAAGGGTTTCGAGGCGATGCAGCCGGCGGCAGCGAAGACCGCGAAGAAGGAAAAGACGACCGCCTAGGCAGTCGAGAATGCAAAGGAATGAGGACTGAGTAGCGGCGGTCCCAAATGAAGAGCCCGGTTGTGAGACCGGGCTTTTTGTTGTGGGGAACCGCAGTCGAAAGTGCAAAGGACTGAGGACTGAGTAGCCACGGCCCCGATGAAGAGCGCAGTTGTGAGACCGGGCTTTTTTTGTGGGGAACCGCAGTCGAAAGTGCCAAGGACTGAGGACTGAGTAGCGGCGGTCCCGAATGAAAAGCGCAGTTGTGAGACCGGGCTTTTGTCGGGCGGAATCTACTTGTGGGGCCGAACCAAACTCACTGCAACCTGCACAACCTGGCCGGCGCGATACGCGGCGAAGGTGGCGATCCTACGCGGCAGTTTGGCGTAGCCGCTCACCGAGCACACGGTACACCCCGGGGTGGAAGGCCATGCCGATGTGGGTGCAGTTGACTTCGCTGTTGAGCTTGGGGTCGTCTTCCATGCAGTTTTCCCACTCGACCACGCCATCGTTCCTGGAGTAAATGGCGAAGTGGGCTACTTCGTACTCTTCGGGAGCGATCATGTTTTTGACGAAGGCACAGGTGCAGTAGCCGCTGAAGCACGAGGGTTTGACGTTTCGGGCGACGTGCCGGCCGTTCGGGCTGCGCAATGCGGCGCTGGCGGCGATGAGTGCCGGGTGGGCCTTCACGGCATCCTTGAAGGGCGAGCCCATGGAGATGACCATGCTGACGTATTCGGGGTAATCGAGGGCGACGCTGCGGGCGAGCATGCCGCCGAGGCTGTGGCCGATGACGCGGACGCGCTGGCCGGTCTCGCGATGCGCGCGCTTGATGGTTTCGAGGAGAAGGCCGGAGATGTGGTCCGGGCAATCGGCGTTGCGGCCGATGTTGGAGAAGTAGGGCTTATAGCCGACGCGGGCGAGCCACCAGTAGAGCTCCATGAGGGAGACATCGCTGGCGAGGAAGCCAGGGACGACGACGACGGGTTCGCCTTCGCCGTGGGGAACGCCGCAGCCGTAGTAGATGGGCGAAGAGCGAAGAGCCATCCAATCGAGGGGGAACATCGCTTCGCGCCAGATGGGCGTCATCGCTACCTGGAGCGACGGGTCTTCAGCAAATGGGTCTGCGGCGCCAGTGTTGACCGAGTACGATGCGGTACTCATAGGTGTCCCCCGTACTTTCCGAGCGGTAAGTACAAATACCTTACCGACCGAACGCTACAGGTGGTGTACCGAACCCGCAAGTTCACATTACGAGTTCATAGCAACGCCACTTTGTCACGTCCAGTGCTATCAGTATCATCGACAAGTTCTATGCTAACAGGATGGGCGGAACCTGATTCACCTGGTGGAGATCCCGAATGCCCGCGACGAACCTGCGCCGACGAATGACCGCGATGGACGCGAGCTTCCTCTATTTCGAAAAGCCTTCACTGCCGCTGCACATCGGGTCAACGCTGATTCTCGATGAGGCGCTCGACAGGGAGACGCTGGTCAGCCACATCGCGTCGCGGGTGAACCGCATCCCACGCTACCGCGAGTTCGCCGCCTTCGACACGCTCAACGTGGCTCACCCGCGCTGGGAGGACGACCCCCGGTTCGATGTCGGCCGGCATATCGATGAGGTGACGCTGCCGCCCGGGGCCACAGAGGAGGACCTGCTGGCCACAATCGCGACCCTCCACGGGCAGATGCTGCCGCGAGACCGTCCGCTGTGGAAGATGATCCTGATCCAGGGACTGCCGGGTGGCGTGAGCGCGGTTACCTCGCTCGTGCACCACTGCATGGTGGATGGGGTCTCGGGGATCGAACTGCTGACGGCGATCTGCGACCTGCAACGCGATGTGGACCCTGACGCGGAGACCGCTTTCCAGCCTGAGCCCGAGCCGACCCCATGGGAACGGGCGCAGGCTGCCTGGCGAGACGCTGCCGAGGCTTCCGCCGGACGACTGACGGAAGCCCTCCGCTGGGCGTTGGACCCGCAACAGCAGGCGAACGATTGGAAGGCGGTGCTGGGGGCGATGACTTCGGCCGCGCCGCAGCTGATGCAGCCAGCACCGGCCACGCCCTTCAATCGGCCGGTGGGGGCGAAACGGAACTACGCCTATGTGGCGATGCCGTTTGGCGAGATCCGGGGCATTCGCGGGGCGCTCGGCGGGACGATCAACGACGTCGTGCTGACGGCTCTTTCGGGTGGCCTTGGGGCGTTCTTACGCGGGTTGGGTCAGAAGACCCAGGGTGTCGAACTCCGAGCGATGGTGCCGGTGAACGTCCGCAGTGAAACGGACAAGTCGGCGCTGGGGAACCAGGTTTCGATGCTGATCGCACCGCTTCCGGTGGGAATCGAAGACGATGTCGAGCGGCATAAGGCCGTCATCAGTGGCATGGACCGGTTGAAGGGGGCGAACCAGGCGGGTGGCTTCGCGGTCCTTTCGAAGCTGTCGGAGCAGGTGCCACCGTTCATGCAGGCGATTGCGGGCAGCTTCGTGCCGAATGCGCAGCCACTGTTCAACCTGGTCTGCACGAACGTGCCCGGGCCACAGATCCCGTTGTATCTCGCCGGACGAAAGGTCGAGGCGCACTACCCGCTGGTGCCGTTGAGCATGGGCCTCGGGATGAACGTCTGCCTGACGAGCTACAACGGGGTGCTCTACTGGGGCCTCGTCGGCGACCCGGAGCTGGTGCCGGACGTCGGCGTCATCGCACGGCACGTCGAGGCAGCGTTCGAAGGATTGAAGGCGGCCGCGATGGCGGCGGTGTGAATTGCCACGACCGGAACACCTGAGAGCGATTTACGACGGCTGGGCGGAGCAGCAAGCGCAGCTCGTTGCATCGATCGGTTCGTTGTCGCTCGAACAGATGCAGTTGCGGGCGGCGCCGGGCGAATGGGCCATCTGGCAACTGGCCAGCAATATGGCCGGTGGGCGGCTTTATTGGCTCTGCACGATGCTCGGTGAGGACGACCGCGGTCTGCGAGAGATGTTCCGTGTCGACCACTCGACCGTCCCCGACCTGCCGCTGGAGTGGGCCGGTTGGGAAGACAACACCGACCGCCCTCGGACGGCGGCGGAACTGGTCGAAGCGTTTGAGAAGACGGGAGCGCTGGTCCGGGAGTGCCTGGAACGTTGGACAGCGGGCGACCTCGTACGCGAGGTCACGCGGAATGACGCATGGGGCAATCCACGGACGATCACACCTGCGTGGGTCATC
>JBDTNM010000022.1:0-22439 GCA_039933735.1 bacterium
CGTCCAGGTAGCCGGGGTAGTTGTACCGCGAGTCGACGAGGTGGTCCCGGTTCGGCGGCAGGCGGTCGAAGTCGTCTGGCTTGAAGGTGGCAAGAAACTCGCGAGCGGCGTCGAGTACCGCATCCGCGTAGGCAATCACGTCTTCCGGGCGGGTGGCTCGAGCGATCGCGAACGCATCATCGAGCCCCATCCCGATGGGCAGGAACGACTGCGACATTCCCTTCGCAACCCACTCGGGCCGCATTCGGACGGGGTCGATGTTTCGCATCCAGGTATGCAGAGCCCAATCCTGGATGGAAGGCAGATGCCAGGCCGTGAAGCCAATGGGATTCTGCCCCGGCGCCGGCGCCGATACCCATTCGGCGGCCGTTACGCCTTCGAGTACTCCGCCAAGACCGCTGCGAACGTCTTCCATCTGGCGGACCGCATAGGTTGCGAGATCCATTGCTGACTCCTCTAGAAAGCGAGGCCCTGGAGGCCGTACAGGTTGCGCGCGAGGCTCGCGCGACCGAGGTGCCCGTTTCCGTGGCCGATGAGCCCGTGGAGGATGGCTTCCATCCGGGGAATTGGCCCCCACGGCCGGATCGTCTGCACCTCCGCGAAGTACGCATCGCTCATCGCCGCGAGTTTCGGCACCACGGCTTCGGCGACGGCTTGTGTGTAGGTCTTGAACTCCTCGGGCTCGGGGAACGCCATGCTGTAGGCGTCGTTCGGGTCCTGGCCCGTCCCCTGGTCCACCTTTGGCAGATTCCAGCGCTCATTGAAACTCTGCTTGAGCCACACCGGCTGCTCGCGTTCGAACACGAAATGAATGATGTTGTCGATGGTGCGGACGACGTGCCAGACATCCCAGCCGATGCTGTTCGTTATGCCGCCGCGCGTGTCACAAAACTGCTCGACGGTGAGCCCTTCGACGGCGCGGTCGCAGTACGTCAGCACGCGTCCGGTCACCGTTGAGAGTTGCGCCTGCAAGGTCGGTGCGTTGCCCATGCCGGGCAGGTTTGGAATGTTCGGGGTCGTCACGTCGTTCCTCCAGGGGAAAGATGAAAGCGCAGAGAGGAAAGTGCGAGTCTATCGGGTCAGGACGGTCCGAGCAGATCCCATCGGTTGCCGGCGATATCGAGAAAGACGGCCACGCGTCCGTAAGGTTCGGCGCGCGGAGCGGTCACGAATTCCACTCCGCCACTGAGCATGCGCTGGTACGAGGCGTCGAAGTCCTCGACGCGGAGGAAGAAGCCGACGCGGCCAGCGAACTGGTTGCCGACACTGGGCGTTTGCCCTTCGCCATCGGCGCGCGCCAGCAGGAGTCCCGTCTGGGAACCCGGCGGCCGCACCACCACCCAGCGCTTGGGCCGGCCGTCGTTGGTCAGGGCCGGTGAGTCCTCTTCCAATTCGAAGCCGAGTTTGTCGACAAAGAAGGCAATCGCCTCGTCGTAGTCGTGGACAATGAGCGCGACCCTTTCGAGGTAAGCCACGCTAGAGGTCCCGCACTTGTGGAAGCACGTCGCGGCCGACGATTTCGAGCGGGGTGAGGCGGTCGATACCTGGAAGATAGCCGTACGCGGCTTGCGCACCTGCCTCGGCCATCTCGCCCAGCCGCTGCACGAGTTCACCGGTACGCTCTCCGTTCTCGCCGACGTCCATCGGCATCAGCACCGTCCGTTCGATTTCGCCCGGGTCTCGGCCGATGGCTTCGCAGTGCTGCCTGAGGACATCGAACTTGTGCCGTGCCACAACAGGCGATTCGCCATGGAAGTTGTAGGCGTCGGCGTATTTCGCCACGAGTTTCAACGTCTTTTTCTCGCCTCGGCCGCCGATCAGGATTGGCGGGTGAGGCTTTTGCAACGACTGCGGCGAATTGAGCGTCTCTTTCATCTGGTAGTGCTTGCTGTCGAACCGGCCATCCTCGCGGGACCACATCTGCAGGCAGACCTGGATCGTCTCCTCCAATCGCTCGAACCGTTCCTTGATCGGCGGGAACGGAATACCGAAGGCCTTGTGCTCGCGATCGAACCAGGCAGCGCCGATGCCAAGCACAGCCCGCCCGCCGGAGAGGACATCGAGGGTGCTCACCTGCTTGCACAGGTATCCGGGGTTTCGGTACGTCACGCCCGTAACCATCGTGCCGACCGAGACGGCCTTCGTGTTGGCCGCGATGAATCCGAGCGCCGTGTACGCCTCCAGCATCTCCATTTTCGCTGACCCAATCGGCGGGATCTGAAACAGGTGGTCCATCACCCAGATCGAGCTGTAACCAACGTCCTCGGCCGTTCGGGCGATGTTCGCGAGGTTCTCGCCGAGCTTCGGGCCACGGCCTTTCCAGGTGAAATTCGAGATCTGCAGACCGAGCTTCATCGGCAAGATTGTATCCGTGGCCGCGAGCGAATTTCGAATGCTCCTCCCTGACATCCGGCCAAGCGAGTTGTAGGCTTCCGCCACACACCGTTGACGGAGCATCACCATGGCGAAAGTACATTTCGGGGTCACCATCCCGCAGATCAAGCGGACCTGGGCCGAGGCCAAGTCCAACTCCATCGAGTTCGAGGCAATGGGCTACGACTCGCTCTGGGTTTGCGACCACCTCTACGGGCCGCAGTCCCCGCAGATCCCGATCCTCGAAGCCTGGTCATTGATCTCCGCTGTCGCGGCAGTGACGAGCAAGGTCGAAATCGGCACGCTCGTCACGCCCGCGGGCATGCGAAACGCCGCACATCTCGGAAAGATCATCGCTACCGTCGACAACATCGCCGAAGGCCGCATCATCCCGGGCCTTGGCGCGGGCTGGATGCCGCGCGAATTCACCGACTTCGGCGTCGAGTTCCTGCCCACGGCCCAGCGCCTCGGACAACTGCGGGAGACGGTCGAACTGCTGAAGCGGATGTGGACCGAGCCTTCCGTCACCTACGACGGCAAGTTCGTAAAAGCGCAGAACCTCGTCTGCGAACCGAAGCCCGTGCGTGTGCCGCCGATCCTGATTGGCGGTTCGGGCGAAAAGGTGACGCTCAAGCTCGCGGCTCAACATGCGGACATCTGGAACCACCAGGCCGCACGCCAGTCGGAGTTGCCGCAGAAAATCGACGTGCTCAAGCAGCGCTGCGAGGAAGTGGGCCGCGATTTCAGCACGCTCACGATCAGCCAGCAGTGCCTCGTCACAATCGCCCCGGATGAGGCGAGCGCGGGCCCGATGGTTGATACAGCGAAGAAGATCTTCGGCGGGCACATGGGCGACCCGACCGGACCGCTGGCAATCGCCGGTAGCCCGCAGCGGGTTCGCGAACAGATCCAGAAGCACATCGACCTCGGCTGCACGATGTTCCTTATGGAGTTCTTCGGCCGCGACACGCGCGAACCCGCCGCCCTTTTCGCGGAGCAAGTCCTCCCCCACTTCAAGTAACGTCCGCCTGGCCCGACGTCAGGAAAGGTCTGATCCGCGAGACAGGCGCGCCCAACCACCCACTATTCGGCACTCCCCGCTCGGGAGCGTAAGCGAGGGTCTGTTCTTCGGCGCGAACCGAAGCAACCATCCGCTGCGCCCCTCCCCGGCAACCGGGTACGATGCACACATGAAGCCATTCCGCATCGCCCTCGGCCAGGTCAAAGCGCATGGGATCGAAGATGCCGAGCTCAACCTCCAGGAAATCTTCCGGGCACTCGACGATGCGGGAGAAGCGGGGGCGCAGCTGGTCGTGCTGCCCGAGTGCTCCTATCCGGCCTACTACCTCGGCGCCACGGGCGACCCGTACGGCGAAAACGGCGTGCGCGACTATTTCGAGTTCCTCAGCTTGCTCGCGCACCATGCGGAGCGCTACGGCTACTGGTTGGCCGCTGGAGCTGTCCGTGTCACGGAGGAAGGCGAACTACGCAACAGCGCCTTCGTCTTCGGTCCGGATGGCGAACCCCAGGGCCACTACGACAAGAGCTTCCTCTGGCATTTCGACTCGGACTGGTTCACCCCGGGCATGGAGTTCCCGGTCTTCGACATGGGCTTTGCGAAGGTCGGCATGCTTATCTGCGCGGACGGCCGGATGCCGGAAATCGCCCGATCGCTACAGCTCAACGGCGCCGAAGTGATCCTCGATCTCACCGCCTGGGTCTCATCCGGGCGCGATTCGTCCACCCTCAATAACCCGCAGTGCGAGTACTTCATGCCAGTGCGCGCCTACGAAAATGGCGTCTGGATCGCCGCCGCCGACAAGTACGGCACGGAGGCCGGGTCGATCGTCTACGCCGGCCGTTCGTGCGTGATAGACCCTCACGGCGAAACGGTTCTCGAAGCGCCGAGCGACGCCGGCACGGTCGTCATCCACGACCTTGAGCCAACGCCCGTCACCCTAGTGCCCCGCCGGCCGGCACTCTACCGAAAGCTCACCGAGCCAACGGCGAAGCTGCCAGTCATCGCCCTGCTCAGCGAGCCGGTGGTGCCCGCCGAACTGAACCAGCGCGTCTCCGTTGTCCCCTCATCAGGCAGCTTCGATGCGGAACTGGTCGCGGAGCGCTACCGCATGCTTCGCGCCCAGGGGTCGGACCTCGTGGTCTTCGGCGGCGTCGACGGCCCGGAGGGGTGGCAAGTCGGCCTTCCCGAACTCGAAGCGCTCGTCCGCGAAATCGGCGGCGCCATGGTCCTCGGTGTCGCCACAACCGGCTGCTCCGCCCATCAATCGACTGTCCTTGTCACTCCCCAGGCGACGACCGAACACGCAGCAACGCACGGCCGCGGGATTCAGCTCGGCGACGCTATCTCGCCGATCGTGCCGACGCCTGCTGGCAACGTCGGGTTGCTCTGCGGCGAAGAAGGCCTGGTGCCCGAGGTGGCCCGCGTGCTGATGCTCCAGGGAGCCGACATTCTCGCCTGGCCAGCCTTCCACGATGACGGCATGCTTTCCCGGATAGTCCGCACCCGTGCGGATGAAAACCGCGTCTATGTCGCTGCGGCCTGGCCCGATGGGGCGATGGTGGCCGCACCTACGGGAGCGCCGATTGCGGTCAGTCCCGCCGATTCCGGGGTGGCGATGACTGCTCCGGTCAGCCGGGCGTTGTCGCGTTCGAAGGAGATGGCGCCCGCCACGAACGTCGTGACGAATCGCATCCCTTCGGCCTACGGAGTCCTGCTGAAGTAACCCGCTTCGGCTAACGGAATTCGGCCGCCAGCGACATCACGTTCGCGACGTACTGGTACGTGTCGTCGAACATCCCGTAGATCTCGATGCTGCGCCAACCCTGGTAGTAAAACGCGAGGGCGAGCTCAGCATCCCAGTTCGCCTGGGCGAGCATGTGGGCGAACACGGCGGTGCCAAGGCGGGCGTTGTCTTCGGTGCTGGAGCGCCAGTTCGTCGCGTCGGGAGCGAGATACTCAAGGCCCCATTCCGCCGTGCCGGGCATCAGCTGCATCACGCCCATCGCACCGGTCCAACTCACCATCGACTGGTTCCAGCCGCTCTCCAGCCAGGCGAGGCCCAGAATGAGCGACTCGGAGACGCCGAATTCGTCAGCAGCCGAGCGAAGGATGTACTCCGTCTGCGCGCGGCTCAGCGGCGCCGGAACGTAGTGGGGCGTCGGGAGGACGAGAATTTCGCCTTCGTAAACGAAGTCTGGATCGTCGATGCCGTTCGCAAACAACAGTTCATCGAGGGCGAGCCCGTAGTAATCGGCGACCCAGGAGAGTGTCTCGCCGGCCGACACAACATGTGTCCGGCCCGACGGCGCCGCGACGGAAGGCCCGCCTTCGCCAATGTGCAGCGCCTGGCCGACAACGATGTGGTCGGGGTCGCTAATGCCGTTCTGAGCGGCGAGTTCATCGGGCGAAATCCCGTATGTCTCGGCAATCGAAGAGAGCGTCTCTCCCTCTTCGACGGTGTGTACGCGGGCGAAAACGATCGAGACAGGCAGCGCCGCGGCAAACAGCAGCACGGCCAACAGGCCGCGTCGCAAAATGCCCTTCGACGCCGCCAGACGGGGGGTGTCTGGCAACATAGGCCGTTGATAATCCGCGACAATTATCGTCAAGCGCAAGTCGGCGGTGGGCGGTTAGTTCATCGCGGTGCCTGGATAGCGCCCAGGCCCGCGGCTAACGAGCTGCGGGATGCTCAAGCGTCGGCGGGAGAGCTTCCTGCTTCTTATTGTCCTTGGCAGTCTTCGCATCGGACTTTTGCTTCACGTTCTTACGGGCATTTTTGGGACTCTTGTCACCCATGGGAACACCAACTTTCGGGCCGGCCCAGCGAATCCGCGGGAAAAGGCCTGTGATCATCCTATCACGTTAAGCAATGGTATAAAATTCACCATGCAATTCCACACGTTCGGAGAGATGTTCGCAATTCCCTCAGCGATGTGATCACGGCATACAAAATCATTTCCGTCTGTGTTAAACTGGAACACATGACAAGATTCATTTGCCATCTGTCGCCAGACGCGGTCGTCCCGATTTGACGGTCCGCGAAGAGTCCCGACCAAGACCCGTCATAGACATGCGCCCACGATGCGCCACGGGCTGCGGACGCCGCGGGGAAGTTGTCACCCGCTCACGAGCCTTCTGCCCCACCTGTTACGGCCGTATCCGCACCGCCGCGACGCAAACCACCCATCGCCCAAAGTAGTTTCCTCGGCCGAGAGAAAGCGAGACCCAAAATGCGTTGGTTCAATGAGTTCGTCCGCCGCCTGGCAGACAAAATGAAGGGCAATCGTCCCGTGACGGACCTGCGTCCGCAGTCGATTCAAAACATCGACCAGAATGCCACCAGGTCGGCCTCAGTCCTCCAGGCTTCCGCCGATCGCGACGACCGAATCGCGGGATCTCCTGCCGACCAGGGCGGTGAGGCGTGAAGTCCCCTGATGCCGTGGTCCTCGATTTGCCGCTTCCGGCGCAAAACCACGCTCATCGCTGGCGCATCGCCGAACAGAGCGGCGCATTATCCGCGGGACGCTGCGAATGCGGGCTCCAGCAAGATTTCCACAATGGCTGGGATGGCGACCTCGGCTCCCGACTGAGAAACGGTGGATGGGTCGAGCAACGCCCCCGCGGTCAGAAGTCAGCACGATGACGTCGACGCCTTCCCCAGCCCATCCAGACCACGAGTGGGTGGTTGACCTTGTCTCCGGGCGGGTGCGCCAGCGGCAATGCCCGGCCTGCATTGTCCTTACCAGCCTCCCGGCGCCGGCCGCAGCCCTCCACGAAGATCTGGAAATCGTGGCCTGACGGCGACGCCAAACGCCACGCAGACACCAAGAGAGCGCCTCCGAATCGGGGGCGCTTTCGGTTTTCCAAGGACCCAGGATCTGGGTTAAGCGGCCTTTAGACTTTCCGAACATCGTTCAGAAAGTCGCGGAATCCCCGAACTTCTTCATAACTTCTTCGCAAGCAGCCACGTACTGTGCGGCCAACCGGTCGTCGTGCCGGTGGTTCCCTCGCCTGCTTCCTCGGGCGTCAACATCGAGGAAGCAGGCTAAACAACTGTTTCGAGGCCTAGTATAGCGGGATGAATTTCGCTCCGGGAATGCCATGAAGCCTGGGGTCCTTATCGTTGAAGATGACTCCAAAACGGCGGAACTCATCCGGTTGTATCTCGACCGCGATGGCTACCCGGTAACTGTCGCGCGCAACGGCCGCGAAGGGCTGGAACTCGCCCGCAGAAGCGATCTCGGCCTCGTCCTGCTCGATGTCATGATGCCCGAACTCGATGGGCTCGAAGTTTGCCGGCTCCTTCGCGAGGAATCGGATGTGGGCATCATCCTTGTCACGGCTCGCACCGACGAAGCGGATACCCTCCGAGCGCTCGACCTCGGCGCCGATGACTACGTGACCAAACCGTTCCGCCCGCGCGAGCTGGTGGCGCGCGTGCGTGCCGTCCTTCGCCGCAAAGGCGCAAACGAACTGCCGGAAATCTGCGAGTTGGAATTTGGACCGCTCAAAATCGACGGCCGCCGCCACGAAGTGCGTGTTCAGGGCCGCGATGCCCACGTCACGCGCAAAGAATTCCAGCTGCTGCTCACGATGGCGAAGGAGCCTGGCAAAGCGTTCAGCCGCCTCGAGCTTCTCGAAAAAGCGTTCGGCTACAACTACGAGGGCCTCGAACGGACCATCGACGCGCATATTCGCAATTTACGCAAGAAAATAGAACGCGATGCCGAGCGACCGATCTTCATCGAGACCGTCTATGGCCTCGGGTACCGATTCGCCGAGTACCGGGATGCGCCATAGCCTCCGCCTTCGCCTGCTCCTCATTCTGGTTGTGGTCCCGGTGGCTGCACTCGCATCGGTGGCCGTCGCCGCGCGCTACGCGAACGACAGCAACCTCGACAGCCGTCTGCAATTCCAGATCGCCCCGCTAAAGCGCGCCGGTGGCGGCCCGACCAATCCTGATCGGCCCGAAACCGACCTGCCGGTATTCACAACCGAGATCAACATCGATCCCAACAGCCAGCCAGTGACGTTCGAACCGGGTGATGGCCAGGCGTACACCATCCAGGCGGAGCGCGGATTCGTGGAGGCGTACGAACAGGACCGCAAGAACACCATCGCCGCCATCAACCAGCAGACGACCGTCGCGGCCGTGGGCGTGGCGGTCATCTCGCTCGTTGCCGCAGTCTGGCTTTCGCGGCGCATTGTCCGGCCTGTCGAAGAGCTCACGGACGCGGCTCGGCTGCTCGAATCCGGCGACCTCACCCGCCGCGTGGCCGTCTCTTCCGGCGACGAGATCGGCACCCTCGGAAACGCTTTCAATGCGATGGCCGAAAGCATCGAACGCAACGAAAACCTGCGGAAACAGATGACCAGCGATGTCGCGCACGAGCTGCGCACCCCACTGAACAATATCGCCGGGTACCTCGACGCGATCTCGGATGGCGTCGTCGAACCAACTCCCAACGTCGTCGAGTCGCTACAGGAAGAAGCCGAACTGCTCGTCCGGCTCGTCGCAGACCTCGAACAGTTGTCGCTCGCCGACGCGGGCCACCAACACCTGATGCAGGAGCGGCTTTCGCTCTCCGAAGTCATCGACCGGGCTGTGGCACTGGTGACACCTCGGGCTCGTAACCGCGAAATCGCTATCGAAACACAACTGGAGCCGGAGGCGTTCGCTATTGGTGACGCCCGCCGCCTCGGCCAGGTGGCCCGGAACCTCATCGAAAATGCGGTGACGCACACCCCTTCCGGTGGCTCGGTTCTTGTCGCTCTCAAGAAAGACAACGAGGACCTCGTCCTCGAAGTGGCCGATACCGGCGCGGGCATCGAGCCCGAACACCTGCCGTTCATCTTTGAGCGCTTCTATCGCGCCGATGCCTCGCGGAACCGGGCAACTGGCGGGGCCGGCCTTGGCCTCGCGATCGTCCGTCAACTGGTGGAAGCCCACGGAGGACGCGTCACAGCAGAGGCGAACTCCCCGCACGGCGCGCTTTTCCGAGTCACGATTCCAGCCGCGTCCGGGGTGGGTGATCGCGAGAACTCCGCGTCGGCCGTGCCTGCTCGCTACTCTGCTTAACAGGAATTCGGCGAGAACTTACGGAATTACTCACGTGATCCTCTCTGCACACCCGCTGGTTCTTCACAAGAACATCATAGTTTGCAAACAAGAAACAAATAGTGTCGCAACATCTGTGCAGGACATTTGAAGATTAGGCCGTGTTCATCCATTTGAGATGTAAAGCACGTTGACTTCGACCGATCGGTAGACGACTGTACCGGCGGGAAACCGAAAGAGGAGGGACTACTCCCAATGCTTCGATTGAAGCCAACATTTCTGCTCGGACTTCTCGCCATTCTCGCACTTTCATTGCTCGTTGTGGCATGCGGCGATGATGACGATAACGGTTCGAGCAATACTCCCGGAAGCGGTGGCGCCACCGCAACATCGACCGGTGCTGTAGCCAAAAAGGGGGGCTCCATCACCATCGTCTACCCGGAGCCTGAGAGCTTCGACCCGCACTATTCTTCGTTCGCCCAGGATATTGGCGTCCAGAGGATGGTCTTCCGAGGGCTTTACTCCCTTGATAAGGATTTGAAGCCCAAGCCTGAAATGGCCGCCTCGCTGCCGACCGTTTCGACCGATGGCAAGACCTACACCGTCAAGCTCAAGACCGGCCTGAAGTGGTCCGATGGCGCGCCTCTCAGCGCCAAAGACTTCGTCGCAGGCATCCAGCGCACCTGTGATCCGGATAACGCCGGAAACTACAAGGACACCATCAGCAACGTTGTTGGCTGCGACGAGTTCTACGATGCGTCGAAGTCCAGCGACACTGAAAAGGCCACTCTCCGCGATAAGGTCGGGATCAAGGCCACCGACGACGCGACCCTCGAGATCAAACTCGAAAATGCCCAGCCGACGTTCACCACGATCCTTTCGCTGTGGATGACCTACCCGCTGCCATCGCATATCGTGAAGACTTCGAACGAAGCGTGGCCGGACGTCACCAAGCTCGTTTACAACGGCCCGTACAAGGTCCAGGAATACAAGGCGAAGGACCAGGCCGTCCTCGTCCGCAACGACGCCTACAGTGGCACCCCGGCGAACATCGACAAGATCACGATGAAGTACATCGACAAGCTCGATGTCGCCGAGAATGCCTACCGTGCCGACCAGATCGACATGACGCGCGTGAACCTCACCAACCTCCAGGTGGTGAAGGCTGACCCCAAGCTTGGCAAGGAATACTTCCAGGTCCCTGGTGTCACCACCCGCGCGGTCCACATGAACGAGAAGAAGAAGCCACTTGATAACGCGCAGGTCCGCCTCGCGCTCTCGCAGGCAACCGACCGTGACACGCTCAACAAGGTCGCGTTCCAGGGCGCCTACATCCCGAGCACGACCTGGATGCCACCATCCGTGGTCGGTGGCGGCGTGAAGGAAGACTCCTTCGCGAAGACCATGGGCTTCAACGCCGAAGAGGCCAAGAAGAACCTCGCCGCCGCGGGTTACCCGGATGGCAAGGGCTTCCCGGTCCTGACCATGACCGTCAACGACGTACCGGACCGCCGAGCGACCGCTGAGTTCCTGAAGGAGCAGTGGAAGAAGGTCCTCAACATCGACATCAACATCGATGTTGTCGACTCGAAGACGCGTTCCGCCCGCTTCAACGGAGAAGACTACGAACTCTTCCCCGGCGGCTGGACCCAGGACTATCCGGACCCGGAAAACTGGGTTGCGGGCCTGTTTAACACCGGTGGCGCCAACAACCATTACGGCGTTTCCGATAGCAAGCTCGATGATCTCTTCAAGAAGGCACTCTTCAACACCAACGATGAAGAGCGCCGGGGCCAGTACCGGGAGATCAACAAACTCCTGAGTGATTCGCCGACGCTTTTGGCGGGCGCGATCCTCTACCAGGAAAGCTTCAACTACATAGCGAAGTCGAAGCTGCATGGTCCGAAGGACTGGGCCGGACCATCCGACGCATTCCTCGCCGGCGACTGGAACATCGAAGCCTGGTGGCTCGACCAGTAACGGTTCGCACTTGAGAGGCCGGCCACGTTTGTGGCCGGCCTTTTCATTCGCAGGTTGGGACCACCGAATGACCGCCTACATTCTCCGCCGACTCCTCGTGATGGTACCGCTGCTCTGGGCCATCGCGACGATCACGTTCTTCCTGATGCACGCCGTGCCCGGGGGCCCGTTCGACAACGAAAAACCCCTGCCGCCGGCTACCGTCGCCGCGCTGGAGCGGAAATACAATCTCGATGGCTCGCTCGGCGACCAGTACGTGAGCTTTCTCCAGAACCTCGTGAGAGGCGACCTCGGGCTTTCGTTCCGCCAGGACCGTCCTGTCAGCAACGTCATCCGCGAAGGCCTTCCCGAGACGCTGCAACTCGGAGTCTGCGCTTTCGCCTTCGCACTCATCGTCGGGTTGACGCTCGGTGTGCTCTCGGGCGTGAAGCAGAACGGCCCGCTGGACTATCTCGGGGTGTTCATCGCGACTGCCGGGGCCGCCGTCCCGAACTTCGTGATGAGCGTGTTCCTGGTGCTTTTCTTCGGGCTCAAACTCGGCTGGTTCGATGTCATCGGATGGGAATTCGGCAATCCCCGCCAGATGGTGCTCCCCGTGGTCGCGCTGGGCATGTATCCGGCGGCGTTCATCGCTCGCATCACCCGGGCCTCGATGCTCGAAGTCCTGCGCCAGGACTACATTCGCACTGCCCGTGCGAAGGGCGTTCAGGAACTCCGGATTGTCCTTCGCCACGCCATTCGCAACGCAATGGTGCCCGTGCTCACGGTGCTCGGCCCGATCCTCGCCGGCCTCATCACCGGCTCATTCGTGATCGAGCAGTACTTCGCCATCCCCGGCGTCGGTCGCGCATTCGTCGAAGCAGTCGGCACCCGCGACTACGGGATCATCATGGGGATGACGCTGCTCTACGCGGCTGTTATCGCCAGCCTCAACCTGGTGGTCGATGTTAGTTACGCGATCGCCAACCCAAGGATTCGGTATTAGATGGCTGTCTCAAACGAGGTCGCCGTCCTCGAATCGGCGGGATTCGGTGGACCAGCGAAGCAGGTCGGTCTCTGGGGGCTCGCATTTCAGCGCCTGCGCCGCAACAAGCTGGCCGTGGTCGCGGGCGTGGTGTTGTTCCTGGTGATTGCGATTGCCACGCTCGCCGGCATTCTCGATGTAGTTGGCCGCTACCGGCCCTCCGAGCAGCAATACACCGAAATCCTCACAGGCCCGACGAGTGCGCACTGGCTTGGCACCGACAACCTCGGTCGCGATGGTTGGGCGCGGGTGTGGGCGGGCACGAGAATCTCGCTGAAGATCGGCATCGGCACCCAGGTCGTGGTGCTCTGCTTTGGCATCGCCGTTGGCGCCGGGGCGGCGCTTGGGGGCCGCACCACTGATGCAGTGCTCATGCGCTTCACGGACTTGATGTACGCATTCCCCGATTTGCTCGCGATCATCCTCATGCGCGCCGTCCTTTCGCAGCGCGACTGGCCGATCATCGGCTCCGGCGACCCCCAGATCCCGGGGCTACCCGGATCGTTGCTCCAGGTGATCGTCGCCATTTCGTTCGTCAGTTGGGTAACGCTCGCGCGACTTGTGCGCGGCCAAATGCTCGGATTGAAGGACGCGGAGTACGTCATCGCCGCCCAATCCATGGGCGCGAGTACGCGCCGCATCGTCTTCAGTCACATGCTGCCGAACACGCTCGGGCCGGTCATCGTGGCCGTCACGTTCGGCGTGCCCACCGCCATCTTTGCCGAGGCATTCCTCGGATTTATCGGCTTCGGACTGCCGCCGCCAACGGCGAGCCTCGGAACACTCGTCGCTGAGGGCCAGCAGTTCGTCCGCGTCAACGAATGGATGGTCGTGGTGCCCTCAGTTGCGATAGCGATTCTGATGCTCTGCTTCACGTTCCTCGGCGACGGCCTGCGCGACGCCCTCGACCCGCGAACCCGCCGCTAGTCTTCCGGCACATGCTCCACGCGAAGCGTGATGCGCGTGCCCTCGCCGGGGCTGCTTTCGATCTCGAGTCGGCCGCCGATATCGCGCGCCCGCTCCTGCATCGAACGGAGTCCAAGGTGGCCGGGGAACTCGCCCGAAGGGTCGAACCCCTGGCCGTCGTCCTGGATCTCCAGGCGCACCTCATCCTCTTCGTGGATCAGGTTCACGGTGATGTTTTGGGCGCGCGCGTGCTTCACCGTGTTGTGCATCGATTCCTGGGTGATGCGGTAAAGCGCTTCCTTCACATCGAGCGATACATCTGGCTCGTCGGCGAGGTTCGCCGTCACCTTCACGCCGTAGCGCGCCTGGGTCGCCGCAACCTGGCGCCCGATAGCCGCAACCAAACCCTCGGTCGCGATCGACTCCGGGCGTAGTTCGAAAATGAGCGCGCGCATCTCCGTCAGCCCGGCTTCGGCCAACGAGAGTACGTAGTCCAGCGGCTCGGTGACGTTCGCGGGGCCATCGTCGCCGACGCGCCGACGCGCGGTGCGGGCGCCAAGAGCGATGCCGTACAACGCTTGCGAAACAGAGTCGTGCAGTTCGCGAGCGAGCCGCTGACGTTCTTCCAGCGCCGCCGCTGAAGATGCCCTTTGGTAGAGGCGAGCGTTTTCGATAACGAGGCCGGTTTGGTCGGCGACGGCGTCCACGAAGGCGCGTTCCTCAGCGTCCGGCTCCGCATCTTTCGGATAGCCAAGCATCAGAACGCCGAGGGCCTGGTTGCCGTGAATGATTGGCGAGAGCAGGACCGAATCCCATTCTGCGTTTTCGATTCGGCTGCGAACGGGGCCATACCGGGCGTCTTCCATGCGATCAGGCCGCAGGTTGGACTGGTAGATGGTGCGGCGTTCCGCCATTGCCTGGCGCGTCGTGCTCCCGGCGCCCTGCCGGAACGATTCTTCCATCGCGTCGGCGAAGCCTTCCGGGACGCCGTAGGTGCCAATCATTCGCATGCCGCCAAACGGGCCTTCGGCCAGGGTTACGGCCGCCGCCAGCGAAGTCGTCGCCCGGACGATGTGTTCGGACATGCGGTCCATCAACTCGGAAAGAGATAGCTCCAGCGAGAAGCTCGATGCGATGAGCGTCAACGCTTCCAGCTGACGCACGCGCTTTTCGGTCTGGGAGAACAGGAACGCGTTCTCTATGGCGGTCGCGGCCTGGCGAGCCATGGCCGAGATCAGGCCAATCTCTCGCTCGTCCGGCACATCGCGCGGCCCGAAAAAGGTCTCCACCGTCCCGAGATTTCGATCGCCGTAGCGCATCGGCACGATGACCATCGTCTCCCAATCCGTGTCCTTCAGGAGGGCGCCGAGTTCCGCGTAAGCGGGCTCATTCGCGATCTGCTCTTTCAGACGGCGAGTTACCACCGGCGCACCCTCGTGCAGTGCACGTTCATTGGCCCGGGGTGCGCCGCGCTTGAGGGCCGCATCCACGGCATCGAAGAAACCGAACGGGAGCCCAAAGCCGCCACCGAGCAGAAGCATCCCGTCCGGGGTGACCGTGCTCACCGAGGCGGCCACGGCGTTTGTCGATTCCACGATCCGCTGGGCGACCGAATTCAGAGTGCCAGTGACCGACTGTCCAAGGTCCAGGGTGGTCGCAATGCGCGAGAGCGCGGTCATCTCCTTCGCTCGCCGTTCCGACTCCGTGAACAGCCGGGCATTTTCGATCGCGATCGCGGCCTGGTTGGCGATCGCCATCATCAAGGCAGCATCCGCCTCGGAGAACGCGCCCGTTTTCTGCGAGCTGAGGGCGATCTGGCCGATGAGCCGGCCCTGGCGCTGCATCGGTGCGCCGAGGAACGATGTCACGCCGATGAACGCCGTATGCAAGTAGCCACCCACCTGGGCCCGAAAGTTGGCAGCCAGCGGCGTGTCGGCGTGGATGTCCGCGAGCAGCAGCGGCCGCACAGGCCCGCGTTCCATTTCCTGCTGCAAGGGTCCGATCGGGAACTTCGCCCCGCGCAGTTCGCCCTTCCGGAAGGCGCGATTCGCCTTCACGACCAGCGCGCCATCCTCTACGACCAGGATCGAGGCGCCGTCGTAGTGAACCACGTCTTCAATCTGGTCCAGGATCAGTTCGAACATCTCGGTGGTATCGAGCGTCGATGCCGCGCTGGTCGAAATCTGGAGCATCAGTGAGAGTTCGCGCGTCCGTTCATCGACCCGGCGTTCAAGGAGTTGTTGCTGCTCCACCTGCTCGGTGATGTCGCGGATCACCGAAAGAATGTGCGGCTCGCCGAAGTACATCGCCCCTGTGCCGAAGACGTCAGACATGAAAGTCGAGCCGTCTTTCCTGACGCTCAACGCGCGGCCCCGGAATTGCTTGCCGGCGGCCACCGTTTCGAGATATTCCGTGCTCCGCCCGCGCGATGAGGGATGGATCAGTCCGAACGGTTCGAGTTCCCGCATCTCCTCCAGCGTGTAGCCGTAGAGCGCCTCCGCTGCGACGTTGGCATCGACGATCTTGTCGTGCGTGTCCGTGATGAAAATGGCGTCGCTCACCGACTGGAAGATCTGGCGGGTGCTCTCTTCTCGTTCTGCCAGGGTTCGTGCGGTTTGTTCGCGCTCCGCGATTTCGCGGATGAGCGCGTCGTTCCGAATCCGGATCTCGTCGATCATGCTGTTAAACGAACCCGCGAGGTCCCCGAGCTCATCGCGCGATTGGACGGGGATCGACGCATTGAAATTGCCTGCGGCAACGGCCCGTGTGCCCGAAACGAGCGACTCAATTGGGCTCAGCAGCAGCCGCCGGTTTAGCCAGGCAGTGCTCACCAGTGCCATCAAGAACAGCAGGATCATGACCAGGATGATGAATCCGACGGTGCGATTTCCTTCGGACTGGATCGATTCCGTGACCCCGGCCGCTTCGGCGGTAATTTCGTCTACTGGGGCCACCAGCGCGAGACTACCGCCGACGGTCTGCATCGGCGCGAAGGCGACAAACATGTCCCGGCCGTCGAGCTTGAATCGCGCAACGTTCGATTTCCCCGCGATCATGTCATCGACCGCGGCCCGGAACGCCGGGTTGGCTCCCGGCGCAGCCAGCGCTTCGAGCTTGTCGTAGCGGCTGGTCTTCAGGAATTCGCCCTCTCGGTCCACGTAGAAGCCGTAGCCACCCACCGTCGGGCTGAGCGCCTCGACCTGCTCGGTCAGGCGCTCCAGGGAAACGTCGACACCTATCACGCCTCGGTAGCCGGTTTCGTCGTAGACAGGCGTGTACGCCGTCAGCACCGGGCCTCGTCCCGCCTCATCCTCATAGGGCGGCGTCCAGACGGTGAGTTCGTTGGGGTTCAAATCGGGCCCGAGTTCATGATGGAGGTTGGCAATTTCGGCCACGGTGGTCTGCGCGTTCAGGAGCGCATTCGTCGGCGGGTAGTAGCGAGTCACGCCGTCGACCGAGAGATAGAAGATAGCGATCGGCCGGAACGGTTCCTCGATGAGCCGGCCCTGGTAGTTCGTGAACAACGAATTGAAGTAGCCATCGAGGATTTGGGACTCGTAGGCGTCCTTAAGTGGCCGGCCCGTGAGCGCGGTGCCTGCCGGGAGAATGATGTCCGTGCCTCGGCCTGGCGTCGGGTCGTAGATCGTGCCGTTCGGTGCCGTTTGCAGTGAGCTCCCGTCGAATGCGGGAGCGGTTTGGCCCTTGAGCCCCAGGAACCAGCCCGCCTGGTGCCCCCATTCGGCTGCGGGCGAAAGCTGCAGTTCGCCGATGTACGCTTGCTGCCCGCTCAACGTAGCGAGCGTCCGCCGGCCCTCGTTTTCCAGTCCCTGGCGGCTTTTTTCGGCTGCGTTGTCCTGCGTCCGGTTGAAGCCAACGAGGACGAGCACCGCCGTTGCCGTTCCCAGGATCAGGATGAACAGCAGGAGCGAAAGGTTGAGCTTCGGGCCAAGGCGGAGAGGTACAGGGCGCATGTGCGAATCCCGGACTAATCGACCGGGCCGAGGCCGATTTGGCGGGCATAGAGCGCCGCCTGTGTCCGGCTTTGCACCCCGAGCTTCACAAGGATGCTCGAAACGTGAGTCTTCACGGTGTTCTCGCCGATGTAGAGCGCAGCAGCGATCTCTTTGTTTGCTCTGCCCTGGGCCAGCAGCCTCAGCACGTCGGTCTCACGTTCGGTGAGTGTCTCCGGGCTCTCGGGAGCGCGTACTTCGCGTACCAGTCGCGCGGCGGCCTGGGGAGAGAGCTGGACCTGGCCATTGGCGGCGGCCTTGATCGCGCGCGTCAACTCCTCAGCCTGGGTGTCTTTTAAGAGGTAGCCAATAGCACCCGCACGCACCGCCCCAACGACGGACGCATCTTCGAGCACCGATGTCAGCGCGATGACTTCGGTGTCCGGCACTTCCCGGCGGATATGGCCGATGGCTGTAATCCCGTCCATGACCGGCATCAACAGGTCCATGAGGACAACATCGGGTTTCAGCTTCTTCGCGAGTTCGAGTGCTTCGGCGCCGTTCTGAGCCTCCGCTACGACCTCGAACTCGGGGTCGTCGAGCAGGAACATTTTCAGACCCTGGCGTACTACCGCGTGGTCATCCGCAATCACAATTCGGATGGGCATTGATCCTCCAGCGACGGCGCGCGAATCGGTCCCGCGAAGTCCTCGAACTATATCACCGCGCCAGAGCCGAACCTTCCTCATCCTTTTGCAGGAGATTGAGTTCCCTCGAAGTATTTCGCATCACCCATCCCGCGAGTGACGCGAGCGGCGTCGAGGCTCTCTACCTTTGTAAACGTGATGGATTCCCCGATTCGCCTCCTTCTCGTCGATGACGAAGCCCGTGTCCGCCAGGGCCTGCGTATGTGCATGGCCGGCGAGCCGGATTTCGATGTCATCGGCGAAGCAGAGGAAGGCGAAGCGGCAATCTCCCTTACGTCCGAACTCCACCCCGATGTGGTTGTGCTGGACATTCGCATGCGTGGCCTCGATGGCTTCGCAGCGACGAAGGGGATTTCCGCGAACGAACCCTCCGCACGAGTGGTCATCCTCTCGCTCCAGGACGATACCGGTACCCGCCGCGAAGCCATGGCTTCGGGCGCGACCGCCTTTGTCGGCAAGCAAGAAGGCATTGCCCGCCTGTTCGAAGTGATTCGGTCGGTCGCCGGACGCGCTCAAGCGTCTTGAAGCAGCTATCCATCCGCCATCAGGGAGAGGAATACCAAATGAACCAGGAAATCGCCCTCAACGCACCGGCCGCGCAAACGCAAACGCCCACGCAAAAGGAGCGCACTATGACTACCCTCCAGGCCACCGGCCTGTCTTCCGCGAAGACCGCGGCAATCATCCACATCGACAACGTCGTGAAGACGTACGAAGCCGGCTCGCAGCAAGTGCGTGCCCTCAAAGGGGTCAGCCTCACCGTGAATCACGGCGAGATGGTCGCCATCATGGGCCCTTCCGGCTGCGGCAAAACCACGCTCTTGAACTGTGCCAGCGGCCTCGACGTCGTTGACGGTGGCACGATTACCATCGCCGGCTCCGACCTGGCGACCCTTTCCGACAAGACACGCACCACCTTCCGCGCCCGGAACATGGGCTTCGTCTTCCAGACGTACAACCTTCTGCCGGTCCTTTCCGCTGTCGAGAACGTCGAGCTCCCGCTCATCGTCTCGGGCGTCAACCCGAAAGAAGCCCGCCAGCGTGCCCTTGCGGCCCTCGAAACCGTGAGCCTGCGTCAGTTGGCGAACAATCGCCCCGCCCAGCTCAGCGGCGGCCAGCGCCAGCGCGTGACCATCGCGCGTTCGCTGGTGAACGAACCTGAAATCGTCTGGGCCGATGAGCCCACCGGCGCTCTCGATTCCAAGACGGCCGACGAAATCATGGGGCTCATGGAAACGCTCAACCGCGAAAAGGGCCTGACATTCGTCATCGTGACGCACGACTCGGCCATCGGCGCGCGCTGCAACCGCGTCGTCAAGATGCGGGACGGCCAGATTGTCTCCGAGGAGTCGCGCAAGTGAACGACCTCTTCGGCCTCCCAATCAGCACGCTCGCAATCGTGCTTGGAGGCCTGCTGGGGGCGTCGGTGATCTTCGTCGCCGTCCTCGGCATGGCCAACCGCACAATGTTCAAATTCGGCCTGCGCAACATTCCCCGCCGCGGGCTCCAATCACTTCTCGTCGTCGTCGGGCTCGCCCTCGCGACACTCATCACCACGGCGGCCTTCGTCACAGGCGATACCGTCGACCATTCCCTTACCAAAGACGTCTACGCCACGCTTCAACGCTCCGACATCGATATCTCCTGGAACGGCGAACGCGAGCTTGGCAGCGACCAGGGCGGCGTAATCCAGGGCGACATGCGCTACGCCGATGGCCACGCCGTCGAAGCGCTCGAACAGCAGTTCGCCGGCGACCAGGAGATCGACGCGTTCCTGCCGTTCCTCAACGTCGCGGCCCCGGTTACAAACGTTTCAACGGGCGCAGCCAAGCCTGATATCCAGCTCACCGGCGTCGACTTCGCTCGCCTGGATAAGGCCGGCGGCCTGACGATGCTTAACGGCAACAAGGCTGAAGCCTCGGACCTTGGCGCCGACGGCGTCTTCCTCAGCCAACGCGCCGCCGAGGACCTCGACGTCAAACTCGGCGACTCACTCGTGATCACCCTCCACGGCGACAGCTTCCGTTTCCATGTGGCCGGGATCGTCCGCAATGAACTCGCCTCAGGCGTCCAGGGGCTCAGCTACTCGAACGTGGCCGGCGGACTCGTGATGCCTCTCGACCGGCTGAGGACTATCGCGGGCTTCCAGAACAACGAAATCAGCTCCCTGACCGTCGCCCTTCACGGAGGCGTCCGTGGGACCGACGCGATCGCCACGCCCGTGGCCAATCGCATCAATGCCTACCTCGAAGGCGATGGGGCGCAGATCTTCGGGCCTAACGTCGTGAAGACGGCTGATTCGGGAGCCGAGGCCTATACCGCCAAGAAGGACTTCATCAAAAACGCCGAAAACTCGGGCAACGTGTTCACCACGCTCTTCCTCGTCCTCGGCCTCTTTTCGATGGCTGCCGGCGTGATGCTCATCTTCATGATTTTCGTGATGCTCGCCGCCGAACGGCGTGGCGAGATGGGCATGGCTCGCGCTATTGGCGCTCAACGCGGCGACATCGTGAAGTCGTTCCTCGCCGAGGGCATGGCCTACTCCCTCCTGGCCGGAGTCATCGGCGTCGGCGCCGGGATTCTCGCCTCGTGGCTGCTGGTGGATGTCCTCCTCAAGGCCGTCGGCGGTGACTACTTCTCGCTCATCGAAATGGAAATCACTCCCGCGGCAATCGTCATCGGTTACAGCCTCGGCGTGGTGCTCACGTTCGTCACGGTCGTCTTCGCCTCGCTCAAGGCCAGCCACGTCAACATCGTCGCCGCCATTCGCCAGCTTCCCGATAGCGCGAAGCCCGAAGGCAAGCGCAAGACCAGCTGGCGCTGGGTCGTCGCCGGGGTTCCTGCCCTGGTCATCCCGCCGCTCGGCATCTGGCTGCTCTTCCGCAAGGGCTTCGGCCTTCCCTGGGCCTGGATCGTTGGGCCTGCCGGCGTCGCCGTCGGCGCGCTCCTGATGATGCTCGGGAAGTCTTCGGAAATTCTCTTCCCGTTCGCCCTCGGCATCTCGCTCCTTCCGCTCTCCATCGCCGCGATGGCCCGGCGGTTGCGAGTGCCGAACCGCCCACTTTGGACCGTCGTCGGAGCCGTGCTGGCCAGTTACTGGCTGATGCCCTCCAGCCTGCACGACCGGCTCTTCGGCAACCTTGATGGCAACATCGAAATGTTCGTCCTGAGCGGCATCATGATCGTCATTTCGTTCACACTCATCATCGTCTTCAACGCCCGCCTGTTGACCGCGTTGTTCTCTCGTTCGGGAGATGGCGCCAAAGCGTACGGAGTCGCCGCCCTCGTCGCCCTCGCCGCTGTCGGCATGGGAATCACCGGATACGCAATGCGTGACACCGGCGACGGCCTCGGCGAGCTCTTCTATCTCGCCGCCGGACTGTTCGTCCCGGTCGCAATCACAATTGCCGCCGCGGTCCGCTTCCCGGCGTTGGCGCCGGCCCTGAAAATGGCCATCGCCTACCCGTTGAGCAACCGTTTCCGAACCGGAATGACGATCGCGATGTTCTCGCTCATCGTTTTCTCCCTCACCGTCTTCAGCGTCTTGCTGGCGAACTTCCAGACCGCCTTCCTCGGCGGCGATGCCCGGGCCAACATGGATGTCGTAACCACGGCGTCCGGCGCCAGCACCATCAGGAACGTCCCCGAGGCGCTTGCTTCCGCAGGCTCGCCGGCGGCGAATGACATCGTCGGTTCCGGACGGACCACCATCGCCTCGGGCGGCGAACTCATTTCGCAGCCGGGCAAAGAGAACAACGGCCTCTACCCGGTGATCGGCGCGGACGATGGCTTCTTCTCAAGCCTCGACACCACGCTCCAGGCGTACGCCAACGGCTTCGCCGATGAGCCTGCCGTCATGGAAGCCGTGCGTGCTAATCCCTCCTACGCCCTCGTCGACACTGCTGTCGTCGGCATCAGCTTCAACGACACCTACGAATGGACCGTTGACGATGTCACCATCACCAGTGACCGGTTCGATCCGTTCGACCTGACCATCACTGACCCGGCAACCGGCCGGACAACGACGGTCACGGTCATCGGAGTCCTGCGCTCGCAGCTGCCATCCTCGACAGTTTCGGGAATCTACCTCGACGAAGCTGGCTACACAGCGTTCATCGGTCAGCCCGAGTACCGCCGCGGCTACATCCACCTCGCTGAGGGCGCCGATAGCCGCAAGGCAGCCCGCGCCATCGAGTCCGTGCTCGCCGTCCAGGGTGTGAAGGCCGAATCAGTCGAGAAAATCTTCTCCGACATGTCTTCGACGAACACTGCCTTCAACCGCATGTTCCAGGCGTTCATGGCGCTCGGCCTGCTCGTCGGTATCGCCGGCCTCGGCGTCATCGCCTTCCGCTCGGTGGTCGAACGACGCCAGCAGATCGGCATGCTCCGGGCCATCGGGTACCAGCGGAAGACGGTCACG
>JBDTNM010000023.1:0-22223 GCA_039933735.1 bacterium
CTCGAAGTTGTCGACTGGGCGTTCTGCCACCAGGTTGGCTGCCCGTACGGCGACCAAGACCTGTACGCGGGTTACGGGATCGCGATTGCCTTCCAGCTCAACCAGGCCACAAGCCAGGCTGTTTCGGTGGAGGTTTGGTTCGACGGTGAGTACGAGTACACATCCAATTTCAGCCCCTCGGCCAACGGCGCGTACTTCGATGTGCTGCCGTTCGCGAACCATTCGGGCGAACTCGAGCTCGACATCTACGCCGGCGGCGTGTTCGTGGACAGCCTTTGGGCCGACGTGAACTGACCCACCATTGGAAGAGCGTGAGCGCCCCGTCCTCCTCCCGGCGTCTGAACCGGGGGGAGGCGGGGCGTTTTGGCGCCGTTTCGGTTCCCAGTTTGGCTACCTAACCAAATTCCCGAGAGGGTCGTAGAGGGCTTCCGCAGAGGGCAATTTCGATCGCTGACCTGGTCGTTTCGCTGTCGGCGAATGGATGCCAGGAAATCTGTCAGGCGGGTGCTTGATGGCTGTCAGACGGGCGTCAAGGAACGGGCCTTCGCCAGCCCGACTATGCACCTAGCTCGACTGACACATCAGTCACCCAGGAGAAATCAGATGGCACGAATCGTTATCACCCAGGGCCCGGCAGCCGGTAAGGCATTCCCTCTCGATGGCCAGGTCGAACTCGGCCGCGACGCTTCCAGCTGCGGCATCGTCATCAACGACGACCAAGTCTCGCGCACCCACGCGCGAATCTTCCGCAACGACGATGGCAAGTGGACAGTGCGGGACCTGGGTTCCGCGAACGGCACCTACATCGTCGACAAGCGCGGCACGAGCAAGAAGCGCCTCACCGCCGACCACACGGTTTCCGAAGGAGACGTCATCGAAGTCGGCAAGAGCCGCTTGTCGTTCGCCCTTTCGGCCCAGGCTCACACGGCCGTAGCCGCCCCAGCCCCGACACCGCGCAGGCTCACCACTGGCCAGAAACTGAAGCGGTTTGCGATGCCGCTCGCGGCGCTCGCCATCGGCGGTGTCTTCGCTCTTGGCGCGCTGGGCATGAGCTCGGGCGCGAGCAACTCGGCAAGCGCGTGCACCGAGCGGAACGCGGCCGAACACATCCGCCCTTCGACTGTTTGGATTGTTGGCCTCGACCAGCAGGGCCGGACAGTGCAGACCGGTACCGGATTCGTCCTTCGCAACGACGGCTACATCATGACCAACCGTCACGTTGCCCTCGACCAACGTGACCAACCACTGGCCAGCTACGTGATTGTCCTTCCCGGCCAGGAACGAGAACTTCCCGCTCAACTCGTGAACTTCGATGACAAGGTCGACCTGGCGATGCTGAAGGCGGAGGGCATCCCGAACCTCAAGCCGGTGACCTGGGCGAAGTCGTCCCGGCTGATCGAAGGGGACTCGTTGGTCGCTGCGGGCTTCCCGGCCGACACGAACGACCGAACCTCGGGCGCGGCGACGTTCACTTTCGGCCGCATGTCCGCCCAGCGCGTCTTCGAAGGCGCCCAGTTCATCCAGCACGACGCCGATGTGAACCCGGGCAACTCGGGCGGCCCGCTCGTCAACACCTGCGGCGAAGTGGTCGGCGTGAACACCCAGGTGGCCTACGTGCCTGGCCAGACCAGCCGGGCTCCCGGGATCAACTTCTCAATCGCGTCCAGCGATGCTCAGCGCCTCGCGAACCAGTGGATGCCCCTTCGGTGACGCCCCCGGGCGGCGGGGTTGAATCCGCCGCCCCCAACCCATCCGTCAATCACCTCCACACAGGAAAGGAACCAAGGCAATGAACTTCGAAACCATGCAACTCCGCAAGCAGCCCCCGGCTTACGCGTACCTGGTGGTCACGACCACCGAGAAGGCCGGTGCAATCCACCAACTGAACCGCGGGAATACCGCCATCGGGCGCTCCGGCGCGAACGACATCCGCCTGGATGACTCCGCAGTCAGCGGCGAACACGCCCGCATCCGCTTCGAAGGCGAAGGCGAATTCACCCTGATCGACCTCGGCAGTGAGAACGGCGCGAAGCTCAACGGCCGCCGGACGCAACAGCACACACTCCGTCACAACGACGTAATCGAACTCGGAGAGACGCGCCTGGTCTTCAAGAAGGTCTAAAACCGACTCGGACCTGTCTTCCAAACACAACGCATTCAATTCAGAAAGGTCAAACCAGTGGACTTCACAGCTATCGAAACCAGCACCCGCATCTTCCTCTTCACCGCTATCTTCGCCGCCACCGCCATCTCCGCCGCCTGGGTCCTCATGACCGGCAACAAAGCCTCCAGCAACCAGCAATTCGCCGCTATTGCCGGCGCCCTCGCAACCATCCCTGCGGCAGTCGCCGCGCCCATCGCTCCTGACGGGGCCTTCACCGCTCTCGCGCTTGTTTCGTTCGCGGGGCTTGCGCTCACGCTCACCACCATCGTGCTTGTCGCCCTCAAGGAAGAAGTCGTGTTCGAACCAGCGACTGCTCTGCCGGCGCCAGCATTCTCCCCGGCAACGATGGCGCCGGCCTTCGAAGCGTTCGCCCCAGCGCAATCCACCCGTGTCGCGACGTTCGAATCCCTGACCAGCGTCGGTATCCCGGCTCCCGAATCCGACGCGCTGCACACAATGGTTCATGGAGCGAGCTTCAGGCCGGTGAATCGAATCGCCTTCCTCGCCGAGCAAACCGGGGACGGTACGGCCCACCGCCTGGGCGAAGATAACCACCTTGGCCGTGGCGCCGGCAGCAGCATCGTCGTCAACGACGAGGAGTCCAGCCGGGAGCACTGCCGGGTGAAGTTCGAGAATGGCCGCTTCGTCCTCTACGACCTCGGTGGAGTGAACGGGACGTATCTCAAGCGCGCAGGCCGTAGCCGCAAGATCACCACGCCGACGATGCTCGCCGACCAGGACGTAGTCACCATCGGCCGGACGAAGCTCGCGTTCTTCGAGGTGGACCGCTGAGTACCCGAGACCTCGTGTTGCAAGAACGGCCGCCTCTTGGGCGGCCTTTTTTTGTTGTGCGGTGTCGGGCCGGTGGTATTGGGCCGCGAAATATGGCGGGTCCAAAAGGCAGGGCGACTAATGCCCGGCGACGACTCCGGTTATGAGCCCTCCGACGTTGAGGCTTCCTTCGATGTCGTCGTTTCCAAGAACTTCTCGACTGCCCTCGACTGTCGATGTCCCGTTGACCTCATGGTGTCCGTCGACCGTCGCTCCGCCTACCACTTCGTGGTTGCCCAGCACCGAGGCGTTCGCAGCGACTTCCTGGTCTCCGGCGACATCCTGATTTCCGTCTACTTGCTGGTCTCCCTGCACCACGACGTTGCCGGAAACGATGAGATCGTCGTCGATAAACTGACGAGAAATGAGTCGCGAAGCGACGCGGTTCCCCACCGACCGTTGGAGCCGCAACAATGGAAGATCCGATAGCGAAGCGCCGCGCGTCGCCTCGGCGACCCACTGTCAATCGTACTTTCAGCGCGGACCGCGTGCTCTTTCACGTGGGGAATGATAGCTGCGCGGCAGATCAGATGCGAGCGGCTGCGGTTTTCGACCGGCTGCGTCGGACCACGAATATCCAGGCTCCTAGGCCAATCGCTGCGAGGATCAGACCGCTCGACAAAATGATGAGCGGCAGGTCGTTGACGCCCGAACCTGGCGACGGCGGCTGGTTGATCGCGGGGAGAGGCGCAGATCCAGTCGGGGCTCCGGCGGCCTCGGCCGCGGTTGGTTCGGGGACAGTCAGCCGTCCAGAGACCTCGCTCGCCGTGCCGGATTCAAAGTTGAGAGTTAGGGCGACAACGTAGTTGCCTGGCGCCAACGGCTGGGCGAACGGTATTTCGATGTCGGTTGTATCCCCGGCAAAGAACGTATCCATCGTGAACGGTGCGCGAGCGAGTTCGAGGCCATCCAGCCGTGACACGACCAGTTCTCCGGCCGGCTTCAGCCTGACATTGCCGGTATTGGACACCTGCGCCAGGACTACAGAGTTGGTCGCGAGATACTTGTGACTGAACGGACCGATAGCGAGGGATGGTTTGCGGGGTCCGGGGACGGTGATGACAACGGCAATGACTGACCGTTGCACCTGTCTAATCGATAGGCCGCCAGGCCCACCCATGGTTGGTTCGGCATTCTGCGCAACCAGGCTCGTGATGTATTCGCCCGGTGCCGTATTCATCGGAACCAAAACACTGAAGCTTCGGGTCAGTGCCGTTCCGCCTTCAAGGGTCAGTGTCTGGCCGGGATAGGCGAGCCACGTGGTGACGCCGGTCACAGGTTCGCCGTCAAGACGGGCACCGAACCCGCCGTTCACGATTGTGTAGACGTCTGTGGCATACGTCCGAACCGCTACTCCAGCATCCGCGCGGTTCGAGACTTCCACCTTCAGCGTCCGGGACTCCCCGGCCGCCATGGTGAGATTCCAGTAATCGCCGTCGTATTCAAGCGGGGTTATGCCCAGGTTGATCGTGGATTCTCCAGAGGCATCGACGTTTCGGGCTGGGACGAGACCCGCGAACATCGTTGCAATCAGAAGAGTCAGGAAGGCGAACGCAATCGTCTTGCGGATTTCGCTGGTTGGGCGAACGCCGATGGCCTTCACGGCGAGTTGCTGGCGGTGACCGTGAGGACGCCGGTATACGTGCCAACCCGGCTTTGCCCAGGGATCGTCAACGTAACGCCCAAGTCCTGGGTGTAACTTCCGTTCCCGTATGCGGCAGTTGCCTTAATGGGCATCCTCGTCACATCCAGTGTGCCGAGCGGACTCGTGGGGGGAACCTGCGGCCCGGTGGCGGCCGCGAGGCCTACAGCCTGACCGGAAACCATCACAGGAACCTCTGCGGAATCGAGTGTGAAGTTGGCGCTCGGAATGGCAACGTTCGTGTAACTTCCGGAGTAGACGAATCCAGCCGCCGTCATGACGATTGAGACATTCCATCCCGCCTGGGTGTCCCTGTTGTCGGCGACTTGCAGGACCATCGTCCCGGATCTCGTCTGGCTAGCGTTGGAATAGGTTGCTGCGGGGAGAGTGAGATTGGCGATGTTCGCCGTAAGGCTGCCGGCGGTAACCGACTGTGAGACATCCGTTGCCAGGGCTGTCGTGGCGAACGCACTGGCGCCGAGTGCCACCGAAAGGCCGAGAAAGAGTTTTTTCACGCTGGGCTAAGCTCCTGATCTGTGGCCGAGTTACGACCATCTGCCCCAACGGTCGGCGGATTTGGGGCGCAACACAGGTGGCGTTTGCGTGACGGCGATTAGCTCTTTGCTGGTCCTGCACCGAGCCTGCCGAAGCTCAATGTGAGATTCGGTTCCTGGATTTTCGTTTAGTCCACTCAACGGCTACCGCTCATCAACGGCTCCGCGCGGAGATGAACGGTTTCGTGAGGCGTTCGTGAACCTGTAGAGATTAGAGAATTGGCTGGGGACGAGAGAGTCGAACTCCCACATACGGAACCAGAATCCGCTGTCCTACCATTAGACGAGTCCCCAGTAAGACGGCATCCAGCGTACCACGGGCCGGCCGGAACGCTCTAGCCGGGCGAACACTGACCAGCGCACGCGGCTGCCCTTAGCCCAGTCGCAGCCTGGCTGTGCGAATTCGCTGGAGGGCCCGTTCGCGGCCTAGCAGAACCATCGAATCGAACAATGGGATGCCCTGAGCGCGCCCCATTTCCGCTACGTAGAGGACGGAGACGAACTTACGGAGCTTCATCGAAAGAGGTTCCTCGAGGCCGCGGATCGCCGCTTCGACATGTTCGACATCCCACTGGTCTTCGGAAATGGCGTCGAGATGTGTCAGTGCGGTATCCAGGACCTGGACCGCGGTGGCGGCGTCGGTGACGCGCTCGACGAGAAGGCCAACGTCGTATTCCGGGGCGTCGTAACCGAACAGGAATTCGACCATGGGGGCGATTTCGGAGAGGCGCGCGACGCGTTCTTTGAGGAGAGGGGCGACCTGGACCACGATCTGGCGGTCGACTGGCCGCTTCACTGACGCGGGGAGATCTTTCTCGCACCAGTCGGCGATGGTCTCTATCCAGCGTTCGGCCGACATCTCGCGGATGTAGTGGCCGTTGAGGAAATTCAGCCGCTCGATGTCGAAGACGGCCGGGTTGGCGACGACGCGCGCGAGGTCGAAGTGGGTTTGCAGTTCGTCGATGGTGAGCATCGACGTGTGGTCATCAAGGGACCAGCCGAGAAAGGCGAGGAAGTTGATGAGCGCCTCGGGCAGGTAACCGTTCTGGCGGTAGTCCAAGAGGGCCGTATCGCCCGAGCGCTTACTTAGCTTCTTGTGATCCGGGCCGAGGATAAGGGGGAGGTGTGCCCATTCGGGTGGCTCCCAGCCCAGTGCTTCGTAGAGCTGAATGTGTTTCGGGGCGCTGGAAATCCACTCGTCGCCGCGTATTGCGTGGGTGATTTCCATTTCCGTGTCGTCGACGACGACCCCGAGATGGTAGGTGGGGTAGCCATCGGACTTCATCATGACAAAGTCGTCCTGGAGCTTGTTATCGAACACAACCTCGCCGCGGACCACATCCTTGAGGGTTGTCTGGCCGTCCTTCTTCATCGCGAAGCGAATGGTGAACGGTTCGCGTGCGGCTCGGGCGTTGGACTGCTCAAGAGGGATTTCCCGGCAGGTGCCGTCGTAGCCGGGGGGCTGCTTGTTGGCAGCCTGGGCTGCGCGCATCTGGTCGAGCCGTTCGGACGTGCAAAAGCAGCGGTAGGCGCGGCCTTTCTCGATGAGCGATGCCGCCGCCTTTTGATAGAGCGGCAAGCGCTGCGACTGAAAGTACGGGGCGTGCGGCCCGCCGATCTCCGGTCCTTCATCCCAGGTGATTCCAAGCCACTGGAGGCTGTCCATGATCGCGGCAGTTGAGGTTTCGACGAGCCGGTTGCGGTCCGTGTCTTCAATGCGGAGGAGAAATTTCCCTCCACGTGCCCGGGCAAAGGCCCAACTAAAAAGCGCCGAGCGGATATTCCCGACGTGTGGGTCGCCAGTTGGGCTCGGGGCGTAGCGCGTCCGTACGGGACGAGGTTCTGAACTCACGATCGAAGTCTCCCTGTCGGCGCGCCTCTGGTTCGACGTGCGCGAGCGACTGTTCTGTTTCGGGTTGTGTTGCCAGTGTAAAGCCACCCTGAGTGAGAGGAGCCCGGGCTAGTGCGCGGCCACGCTTTCTGTTTCCTCGGCGTGCTGGCGGGCGACTCGCAATCGCCGGATGCGGCGACCGGACATGCTCAGTACGCGGAGCGACAGTCCGTCGACCTCGACTTCATCACCGACCGATGGCAGCCGCCCGAGCTGATGGATGACGAAGCCGCCGACCGTATCGAAGTCGTCGGATTCGATTTCGTAGTCGAAGAGGTCTTTGAGCACGTCAGTCGTAGTGCCGGCGTCGATGACGACCTCGTCATCGGAAATGATTTCCATCGCGGGCCGGGCGACGTCGTATTCGTCTTCGATCTCGCCAACGATTTCCTCGAGCAAGTCCTCGATGGTGACGAGTCCGGCCGTGCCGCCGTATTCGTCCACGACGATGGCCATGTGGATTCGACGGGACTGCATTTCGGTGAGGAGCTCGTCGAGGCGCTTCGACTCCGGGATGAAGAACGGCTGACGGAGCAGGTCCTGTAGCGTTCGTTCACGGCCACCGTTGGTCAGCGCGCGGAGCAGGTCTTTCGCGTAGACGATGCCGACGATGTCGTCGATGTTTTCGCGGTACACCGGGACGCGGCTGTAGCCGCGTTCTGTGACGATCGTCGCGACGTCGTTCACGCGATCTTCGACATCGGCCGCGGCCATATCGATGCGCGGCACCATGATCTCGCGAGCTGATTTGTCTTCCAGGGCGATGATGCCGCGGATCATGCGGCGTTCCTGCTCCTCGACGCCGCCGGCGGCCTCTTCACGTTCCACAAGCGTGAGAATGTCGGTGCTTGGATCGGCGGCGACGGCGCGGATTGAGCGAGCGACCACGCGAGATGGCAATCCGAGGACGAACGCGGGCGCGGCGAAGACCATGCTGGTAACGCGCGCCACTCCACTTAACTGAAGGGCCGCCCACTCCGGGGAACGGGCTACGACGAGGCCGACGGTCATCTGAATGAAGGCGACATACACGCCGCCGATGAGGGCGAAGCCGAACGTGCCCTTGAAGGGGGCGTATTCGCGAGCTCCGATGTAGGCGAATGAGGCGACGACAGCAGTGGCCGTGAGGACTCGGGCAGAGGTCAGTGCGCCGAGATACCGACCGGGCTGGCCGACGTCACCGGCGATGCGCCGTGCCTGCTTGTTACCTCGGGCGGCGAGGGCCTGAATCCGAACGTCACTCGCGCGTTCGAGGGCGGCTTCGGCGGCCGCGACAGCCCCGAGCACGCCGGACCCGACGATGATTCCGAGGATCGCGAGGATCGTCGACACGTCCATCGGGTTAATCCTTGCCCTGGGTGCGTTTGAACGGCTTTGCCGGCACCCCAGCGACGGTTTCGCCGGGGCCGACGTCGCGCGTTACGACGGAGCCGGTGGCGGTGAACGCGCCGGCTCCGATGGTCACCGGTGCGATGAGCATCGTGTCGCAGCCGATGAAGGCGTCTTCGCCGATGGTGGTGCGGTGCTTCGTGACGCCGTCGTAATTACATGTGATGGAGCCAGCGGCGATGTTCGTGCGCGCACCCACGTCGGCATCCCCCATGTAGCTAAAGTGGTGCATTTTTACGCCTGCACCGAGATTCGAATTCTTCACTTCGGCGTAGTTGCCCAGCTGGCAATCGTCGGAGATGGCTGCACCGCCGCGGACGTGTGAGAACGGGCCAACGAGACAACGGGCGCCAATCGATGACTCTTCGACGACGGAGGACTGCACGCGCGTTTCGTCGCCGATGGTTGCATTTCGCAAGGTCGTCCCGGGGCCGATAACGGCTCCCGTCGAGATCGCGGACATGCCGAGGATGTGGCAGTTGGGCAGGATGGTGACGTCCGATTCGATGCTGGCCGCCGCATCGATGTAGGTAGTTGCCGGATCGGTGATGGTCACGCCGTTGAGCATGTGCCGTTCGAGCAGGCGTCGCCGCATGATGGCCTCGGCCTCAGCGAGCTTCACGCGATCGTCAACGCCGAGGATTTCGGTTGCGTCGGCGAGCGAGGTTGCGCCCGGGGTGCCGGCGCTGGCTGCGGCCGCGACGAGATGCGTCAGGTAGTACTCACCTTTTGGGCTCACTGGGACTTCGGGGAGGGTCTGCCAGAGCCATGCTGCGTCGAATACGTATTGGCCCGCATTGATTTCTGCCGGGCCGTCCGGGCCGTCGTAATCGGCCGCCTCGACGATGATCTGGGGGTGACCGTCAGTGTCGCGAAGCACGCGGCCGAGCTTGCCCGGGTCTTCGACGAAACATGAGACGAACGCGAGTGGGCGGATGATTCGGGCGTCGCGCAGGCTGGCGAGGAGTTCGCTGGTGACGAGCGGGCAGTCCCCGTTGAGCACCATCACTTCGTCGCAGCCTTCGAGGGCGGCCTGGCAGCGCAGAACCGCATCGCCTGTCCCGTTGAGTTCGGTCTGTTCGACGAAGGTCACGCCCGGACCGCTGAAGGCGGCGCGAACGGCTTCAGCCTGGTGGCCGACGACGACGACGAGCCGTTCAGGTTGGAGTTCCAATGCGGCATCGATGATGTGCTGGCCCATGGGAACGCCGCAGATGGGATGCAGCACCTTGTGGAGGCGAGACTTCATGCGCGTTCCGGCGCCGGCCGCAAGGACGATCACTCCAAGTCCGCTCACGGCATGGCCCCACGCGGGCGGAGCAACGCGCGGCTGTCTTCGAACCGAGAGGCGGTACTGGGAGGCTCTGATTTTCTGCGCATAGCGGACGCAATTGACCGCGTCCGGGGAGATCGTATGAATCGGTGGAAAACGGTGTCAAGCAAATTGTCGTCCCGGTAACCGAATGGACGGTACTCATATCGACATTCCGCGTAGTCGGCACATAGGATTCGAACACTGTTATGACTGATCAACCAAAGTCTTCCGATGAGATTCGCGCGGCGTTCGTCGCGTTTTTCCGCGAACGAGGCCACCTCGAACTGCCCGCGTGGCCGCTTGTACCGATTGGCGACCCGACGTCGATGTTCACCAGCGCCGGCATGCAGCAGTTCAAGCCGATCTTCATGGGTGAGCAAGAAGCGCCGGGGGCGCGGGCGGTGACGGTCCAACGCTGCTTCCGGACGACGGATATCGAAGAAGTCGGCGACATGAGCCATTGCACCGCGTTCGAGATGCTGGGCAATTTCAGCTTCGGCAACTACTTCAAGCGGGAAGCCATCCAGATGGCCTGGGAGTTGATGACCCAGGTTTACAAGCTGGACCCGGAGCGGTTGCATTGCACGATTTACCTGGATGATGACGATTCGTACGGCTTTTGGCGCGAGGTGGGCGTGGCCGACGACCACATTCACCGGCGCGACGAGGAACTGAACTACTGGTTCAGTTTCCCGAATGGGGTTCCCGGTGCGAGCGGACCTTGCGGGCCCGACAGTGAGATTTACTACGACCTCGAGCCGGAACTTGGCCTCGAAGGAGCTCAGCTTCACACGCGCGCCGACGGATCGCCCGGAGGGGTCGGGTACGACGAGCGGTTCCTTGAGATCTGGAACCTGGTGTTTATGCAGCTCTATCAGCACCCGGACGGCCACCGGGAACCGCTGCCCGCACAAAATATCGACACCGGCAGCGGGCTCGAGCGGGTCGCGATGGTGATCCAGGGCGTGAAGTCGGTCTTCGAGACAGACATCTTCTATCCGATCCTCCAGCGCGCCGCGAGCATTTTCGAAGAGCAGTACGAAACGGCGCCGGCGGACCTGCAATACGTGATCCGTGCCATGTCTGAACATTGCCGGGCCGCGGTCCTTTTGATTGGCGACGGTGTGGTGCCGAGCAACGAAGGCCGCGGGTATGTATTGCGACGAGTGCTGCGGCGGGCGATCTACCTGGCGCGAAAGGCAGGCGTGACGTCGCGGTTTACGGCGCGTGTTGGTGGGGCAGCGATCGAGAAGATGGGCGGCTACTACACGCATCTCATCGATTCGCGAGCGTTTATCGAACAGGCCCTGGACGCCGAAGAAGAACGGTTCGTGCGGACACTCGCGAGCGGCCAGACGCGACTGGAATCGCTGTTGGAACGGCTTCGACTGACGGGTTCGACCATGTTGCCGGGAGAAGAAGCGTTCCAGCTCTACGACACGTTTGGGATGCCGCTCGAACTCACCCGGGAGATAGCTGCCGGGGAAGGCTTCGAGCTCGACGATGTTGGGTTTCAGGCGGCGCTCGAAGCTCAGCGCACGCGTGCTCGTCAAACGGGGAAGTTCCTCAAGGGCGAGGTTTCGCCCGCTCTGCAATCGCTCGGAGACGACCACAGCGACTTCGTTGGCTACAACAAGGTCGAAGCTGACGCTTCGGTCGTGGCGGTGCTGAAGGGCGGTGTGCTCGCTGCGATGGCGGTGGAAGGCGAAGCCTGCGAGATCATCCTCACGACAACTCCTTTTTATCCGGAGGGTGGCGGGCAGGTTGGCGATCACGGGAACATTCGCACGCCGTCTGGCGTCTTTGCAGTAGAAGACACTCAGGCCGCCGGTGGAGCCATCGTGCATCGCGGGCGCGTCGTGGAGGGGGCTGTGCGCGTGGCCGAACCAGCCGAGGCAACCGTGGACATGAACTGGCGCAGCGGTTCGGCCCGGAACCACACCGGCACCCATCTGCTTCACGCGGCGCTTCGACAGGTGCTGGGCTCACATGTTCGGCAACAGGGCTCGCTCGTGACGCCTGACCGATTGCGGTTCGACTTCACGCACCTGGAGCAGGCTCCGAGGTCGGCGCTAAACGAAGTTCAGCACATCGCGAACGAGAAGATCCGCAGCGACCTCGAAGTTGCCTGGCGCGTTTCGTCGTATCGCAAAGCGGTCGAAGGTGGCGCGCTCGCGTTCTTCGGCGACAAATACGGTGCTGACGTGCGGGTGGTGGAAATCAAGGACAGCGACAGCATGTTCAGTGCCGAGCTTTGCGGTGGCACGCACGTGCATCACACGGGCGAGATTGGATTCGTCCACATCTTGCGTGAGTCTGCTGTCGCTTCAGGCACGCGCCGGATAGAAGCGCTGACCGGGAGAGCCGCGGAAGCGCACCTCATGGAACAGCAAGAACGTTTGTTGAAGATCGCCGAACGACTGGGCACCGGCCCCTCTGAAATCGAGGAGCGGCTCGACGCGATGCAGACCGAGTTGGAGCGGCTGAAGAAGCAGGGCGACCAGTTGCAGAAGTTGCAGGGCGCATCGGTCAGTGACGGGCTCATTGAAGGCGCGCAAAAGGTTGGCGATGCGTTCCTCATTGTGGCGCGCGTGGATGCATCGTCGCCGGATGTACTGAGGGATGTTGCCGACCGGGTGAGGTCGCGGCTTACGCCTTCGATCCTGGTGTTGGCGGCGAACATCGAAGGCCGGCCGGCGTTCCTTGCAGCGGCCACGCCCGACCTCGTCCAAAAAGGTGTTCACGCCGGGAACATCGTGCGAGACGTGGCCAAAGCTGCGGGCGGCGGTGGTGGCGGCCGCCCGGACATCGCGCAGGCAGGCGCGAAAGACGCATCGCTCATCGATGCCGCCCTTGCAGAAGGCCGGCGCAAAGCCATGGAGGCGTTATCCGGCTAAATGCCGGTCAGCGAGGTTGGTGGTGTGGCGCTGGAGGAAACGGGTCCCGAAATTGGCGGCGTGAGTGAAGCTCCCCCGTCGGGTGATGTGGCGAGCGTTGTGCTCGTTGAACAGGGGGAAGACCTCGCCGCTGTTTGTGGCCGAATCGATGCCGCGCCGACGTGGGCCGTTGTCATTCATGCGCCGGGGGGAAATCGCCAGCTGAGTTCCGCCCTCGGGATGCGACGGCTCATTCATCACTCTGGCGAATCGGGCAAGGTCATCGCCATCGCCACGCGGTCTTCGGCGCTGGCTTCACGGGCTCGCGAACTCGGAGTACCCGTAGCACGGAAGCCGCAGCATGTGCGCTGGGATGCCGGTGGGCGCCATGTCGTGCGCATGGGGCGTTTCAGTCTTTCGGCGCCGAGCTTTGGGCGATACGTGCAGGTTGGGGTCATCGTCAGCGTGGCTGTGGTGGGCATGTTCCTGCTTTTTGCCATGGCGCCTTCGGCCAGCCTGACAGCATACCCTCCGACGGAGACGGTCAGCGAGGTGGTCACGGTTTCGGCGCTGGAAGGCCGAACCGATATCGACCTGACCAATCGGTTGTTGCCGGCGACCCGGGTGACGGGCGAGCAGAAGTACACGCTCGCGGTGAAAGCCACCGGCGTGGCCCAGGTCGGTGTCTTACCGGCCAAGGCCCGGGTAACGATTTCCAATGCGTCAGCCGCGGCGGTGCTGGTCGCAGGGGGGACGATTGTGCTCGCTTCGCCGGATTTCTTTCCTTTCGCGCTGGACGAGGCGGTGACCGTGCCTGCCGGTGGTTCGATCGAGGCGGCGGTAACCGCACAGAAGGCCGGAGCGAACGGCAATGTCGCGGCGGGCGCGATCGTGGGCTGGCAAGCCGAACGATTCCGCTTCCTGAAGGTTGCCAATGCCGCGGCGGCGGCCGGGGGAACGAGCGAGCCGAGGCAGGCCGTTGATCCGGGTGACGTGCTTTCCTTGCAATCGCTGGCGAAGGCCCTGGAGACTTCAGATGCGGTGCGTAAAGGGCTCATCGACGTGCGCCCTCACGATGCGATTTTCCTCGGGACCGCCGAGGGCAAGGCCGAATTCAGCGATGCCCGGCCAGCGGTAGGAACCCCGGCCGATATCGTGTTGCTCGACGTGACCGTAAAGGTTTCGGCGTTGGCCGTGGTCGAGGCGACACTTCAGCAACTGGCGACCGCGGTCCTCGGGCCACTCGCCGGGAACGGCGAGTTCATACCCGGATCGGTGAAGGCCATCGAAACCGGTGCCCGCCAGATTGATACCGAAAGCGGTGAGATTCGGACCGAGCTGCGGATCGAGGGCGAGCTGGCCCGAGGTGTCACGGCCGCGGAACTGCGCGAGGCGATTAAGGGCAAGACGAAGGACGACGCGAGGTCGACCCTCTCGAAGCGGTATGGTATTCAGGACGCAGATGTCCGGCTTTCTGGCTGGGCGCCGCGCATACCGCGATTCGGGTTCCGCATTGATGTGGCCCTCGCGGCTCGCGAGCCCGCCACGAATCCAGGCAGCGCCTCGCAAAATGCCTCAACCGCAATCACAACTACAGCTGCAACCGCGTCTCCTGGCGCTGGATCCCGGTGAGGCGCGCATTGGCGTCGCGGTGAGTGACGCCCTTGGTATGTACGCGCACCCCCGGCAGGCGATCCGCGTCCGGTCGTTGCCGGAGTCGGTGAAAGAGATCGCGCGAATCATTCGCGATGACTCGATCGAGGAGGTCATTGTCGGCCTGCCGCTGACGCTTGCCGGCGAACGGGGCTTCCAGGCGGCGACCAACAATCCCCTGGTGGCCGCGCTTAGAGCAGCTGTTTCGATTCCCGTCCGGGAAGTCGATGAACGTCTGTCTTCGGCGCAGGCGGTTTCGATGCAACCGAACCTTGGTGGAAAGCGCGATGGGACGCTCGACTCAGCTTCGGCGGCGGTAGTCCTCCAGGCTGTGCTGGATTCACGACGCCGGAGTCAGCGATGAGTTCTCGGATGGTTTCGCCGTTCGGAGCCGTCGGCATAGGCGTGACGATTCTCGTCCTCCTGCTTTCGAGCTATTTCATCGCGAAGACTCCTTCGGCCGTGCTCGGAAACGACATCGTTAAAACATCGACACCGGCCAAAGATCGCGAAGAGGTGGGGTACACCTTGCCGGAGGGCCGATCCGCGGGCGACGTCGGCAGTGACCTGCAGAAGCTCGGAGTCATCAAATCCGGGCAACAGTTCGAATTCCTTGTGGGCCTGATGGGAGTGCAAGGGCAACTCGGCACTGGCGATTACCTGCTTAAACGCCATTCTTCGGCGCTGACCGTTGTCAGCGAATTGACCGTTCGGGACCAGGTGCCGGTGCTGAAGGTGACCTTCCCGGAAGGAATCCGCATCGGGGAAATGGCAGTCATCGCCGAAAAGGCCGGGTTCGGGACTCGCGACCAGTTCCTGAAAGCGGTCGACAGCGCGGTGTTGCCGCCTGGATTCGTTGAGTCTCACCCTGAGGGGACCGGTCTCGAGGGCTATCTGTTCCCTGACACCTACATCATGCCGGTCGGTTCAACTGCGGATGACCTTGTCGCGTACATGTTGCGAATTCTCGAGCGGCGCTTTTCGCCGGAACTGCGGACCGCCGCCCAGGCTCATGGCCTGAACCCCCACCAGGCGCTGACGCTGGCGTCGATCGTGGAGCGCGAGGCTGTCCTGGCGAAGGAGCGTCCGCTCATCGCCGGAGTGTTTTACAACCGCCTGGCAGCCGGGGATGCGCTTGGGGCCGACCCCACCGTGCAATTCGCGGTTTCACTGGTCCCCGGAGCGGTGGACCAGTTCGGGTACTGGAAGAAAGAGCTGACGGTGGCTGACCTCGCCATTGATTCGCCTTACAACACGCGGAAGGTGGCAGGCCTGCCTCCCGGGCCAATTGCGAACCCGGGGTTGGCCTCGATTGAGGCTGTTGCGAACCCGGAGGCCACGAAGATGTACTACTTCGTGGCAGACGCGAAGGCGGACGATGGTTCGCACCGGTTTTCTGAAACGCTTGCCGATCACGAGCGAAACATCCAGCAGTACGGCGCACCGTGAGCCGACGCGCGGGGATCATTGGCCATCCGGTCGCGCACTCGCTTTCGCCAGTGTTCCAGGCTGCCGCGTTCGCGCACTGCGGTCTCGATGTGATGTACGAGCGCTGGGACACGCCACCGGGGGAGCTTGAGACACGGGTTCGTGGCCTGCGTGACGCGGAACTACTTGGCGCCAACGTGACGATTCCTCATAAAGAATCGGTGATCCCATTCCTCGACGAACTTGGCGGTCAGAGCGCCCGAGTCGGGGCGGTCAACACGATCGTGAACCGCGAGGGCCGGCTGTTCGGCTTCAACACGGATGGGCCTGGATTCGTCGCGGCGCTGCGGAACGAAGCCGCGTTTAACCCGGCCGGGAAATCGATTCTCGTCGTTGGTGCCGGCGGGGCGGCGCGGGGCATCGTGTTCGCGCTGGCGGAAGCGAGCGCAGCCGAGATTGCCATCTGGAATCGGACACCCGAGCGAGCACAACGCCTGGCGGCGGACGCGTCAGGAAACGGGTCTAAGGTCCGGCCCACCGACTCGAAGGAGTGCCGCAGCTACGATTGCATTGTGAATTGCACCTCGGTGGGCATGGATGGGACGGGCACGGAGAGCTCCTCCCCGGTGGACTTCGGGGACGCGGCCGACGGGGCTCTAGCTGTCGATATCGTGTACAAACCCGAGAAGACCGCGTTTCTGAAGGCTGCAAGCGGGCACGGCGTGAAAACGCTCGGCGGGCTCCCCATGCTGATTTACCAGGGAGCCCTCGCTTTCGAGTTGTGGACAGGAGTGCCGGCGCCGGTGGACGTGATGTTCGACGCTGCCCGACGACATCTCAAGGGACAGTCGTTGTGATCATCCTCGGCGTGGCATTCGTCGGCATTATCTTCGCGGTAGTGGGCTGGTCCGTTTCGACGGAGATGTTTCAGCACCGAGCATGGCGGCGGAAAGTTGCCTCGGGTGACACCGATATCGTCGCTGCCCTTATCGAAGAGTCGTTGGCCACCTGGAAGCGAGGCCGACCGCCGAGGGGGACCGCATCGAGCCTGTGGGCCGGGGTCCAGGCTGCCCAGTTGATCGCGGTGGAGACCGACGGTGTGACGCTCTCAACCTCGGCTGAAGGTGAGTTTCGAACGGAAGGCGCGACACGTGTACAGGTGTCGACTGCACTTGATGAAGCGATCGCGCTGGCGGCGAAGCTTCTCGACATGATCATGTACGATGTCCCCAACCTTCGGCTCGGCTACTGCCGGGTCGATGTGTACTCCACGTTCACCGGAGCCGATGGAACGCCTGTGCAGCGCCCGATCCTGACGGTGACTGCCGAACGCGTGACCGCCGACGATATGACCTGGGAAGCACTGACACCGGAAGAAATCCTGGGCCGCTTTGGCGCCAGCTATGAGCGTGCCCCGAGCGGACAGCCTGTAGCGATCGAACTCCCACCCATCGACGGCGCCTCCCCTAAGCCAACCGACCAGGCAGCTGCTGAATTCGCTGCTTCGCTTGAGCGAGGGACGGACTGATGGGTCAGTTCCGGTTCCTGACGGCTGGCGAGAGCCATGGCAAGGGTCTGACGATGGTGATCGAGGGGCTGCCATCGGGGCTGCCGCTTTCGGAAGACAACATTGCCACGGACTTGCATCGCCGCCAGGGCGGTTACGGGCGCGGTGGGCGGATGAAGATCGAGTCGGACCACGCGGAAATCATGGGCGGCGTGCGTCACGGCTACACGCTCGGTTCGCCGGTTGCACTCTGGATTCAGAACCGCGACTGGGTGAACTGGACCGAGAAGATGGCTATCGAGCCGGTGGAAACCGAAATCGAACGAGTCACGCGGCTGCGGCCGGGGCATGCCGACCTGCCCGGGGCCGTGAAGTACGGCTTCGACGATGTCCGGAATGTCCTCGAGCGTGCGAGCGCCCGGGAGACGGCCGCGCGAGTCGCTGTCGGCGCTGTGGGAAAACAGTTCCTCGCCCAGTTCGGGGTGACGTTCAACAGCCATACGATTTCGATCGGCGGCGTCCATTCCAATGTGCCCGCCGAGATCGATTGGGAGGCCGTGGAAGCTGACCCCGTGCGGTGCGCCGATAGTGCAGCCGGCGAGGCGATGGTCGCGGCGATAAACGCGGCCAAACCCGATGGCGACACCGTCGGAGGCGAGGTTGAGGTGCGGGTGGCGGGGATACCGCTCGGTCTGGGAAGCCACGTGCACTGGGATCGCAAGCTCGATGGACGCATTGCCCAGGCGATCTGCAGCATCAACGCCTTCAAAGCTGTCGGGTTCGGCCTCGGCTTCGAAGCCACGGAGATGCGTGGTTCCAAAGTCCACGATGTGATCTTGCCGGTGGCCGAATGGCGCGGGCAGGCGTGGCGACATAAGACGAACAATCACGGTGGAATCGAAGGTGGTATCAGCACCGGCGAGGAAATCGTGGTGCGGGCGGCCATCAAGCCTATTCCGACGCTTGCCCATCCCCTGCCCTCGGTCGATCTCGACACGGGCGAGGAGGTGCTGGCCCACTATGAGCGCAGTGACGTCTGCGTGGTTCCGGCGGGAGGAGTGGTGGCGGAGGCGATGGTGGCGATTGTGCTCGCGGACGCATGGCTCGAGAAGTTCGGTGGGGACACAGTCGATGAGACTCGCGCTAACTACGAGCACTACCTGACGACCATCGGCCCGCGCGCCCGCCGCGACTGATGACGCCCCAACGCATGTTCCTCGTTGGTCTCTCGGGCAGCGGAAAGTCGACTGCCGGACGGCTCGTTGCAGCGCGACTTGGCTGGGACTTCGCGGACAGCGACGACGAGATCGAACGCCGCACCGGCAAACGCGTAACCGAGATCTTTCGAGACGAAGGGGAAGATGCGTTCCGGCAGCTGGAACTCTCCGTGCTTCGGGACCTTGGCGAAAGAGACGAGGTTGTCGTCTCGACCGGCGGCGGCGCCGTCACTATCCCGGAAGCGCGAGAACTTATGGGCAACGGCTTCGTGGTTTGGCTCTCGGTGAGCCCGGAGGTTGCCGCGGCGAGGCTCGCGGAAGACCCTGCCACCCCAGATCGGCCGCTTCTAGCGGGCGATACCCGGGGCCGGCTGGAGGCGTTGCTGCAGGCTCGCGCTGACTGGTATCGCGCTGCGGACGCGGGAATCGACGTGGACGAACTTTCTCCGGAGCTGGTCGCCGCGGAGATCGGCAACCTCTGGGCTGAGTGGCGCCAGAGCCCACTGCCTGCAGGCGAGCGTACCTACGGACACGCCGGTGTGCACGCCAGGACCCAGACGCAGCTCCAACCCGCGGCAATCGTGCGGACGCCGACGGAGGCATACCCGGTGGTCGTGGCTGACGGCGCATTCGACTCGCTCGGGGAACTGTGCCGGCAGGTCGGCCTAAAGGGCCGCGCATTCGTAGTCTCGGATACGGCGGTCGGGCCGCTGTTCTCGGGCCGCGCCCGCGATGCACTCGTGGCAGCGGGATATGCGGCCTCGGAGTTCGAGGTGCCGGCCGGCGAGGACAACAAAACGCTGGCATCAGTTGAACTGGTCTACGACTGGCTTATTTCGCACCGAGTCGAGCGCTCAGACTTCGTGGTTTGTGTCGGCGGGGGCGTGGTTACCGACCTCGCCGGGTTCGCGGCGGCAACGTGCCTTCGCGGAATCGCGTTCGTGCACGTGCCCACTTCGCTCCTTGGGATGGCTGATGCCTCGATCGGCGGAAAGACGGGAGTGGACCACCGCCGGGGGAAGAACCTCATCGGCGCTTTTGCGCAGCCGAAGGCGGTCCTGATCGACCCACTGGTACTCCGGTCGCTGCCGGAACGACACCTCCGTAACGGCTGGGCGGAACTGATTAAGCATGGCCTTATCCTCGACGAGGAATTGTTCACGGACCTCGAGCACGCCTCCCTGGAGGGTCCGCCGTTGATGTCAGCGGAGCTCATCGCCCGGAGCGTGTCCATCAAGGCGGAAGTGGTCTCCGACGACGAGCGCGAGGCAGGGCGCCGGACCCTCTTGAACTACGGACATACGGTCGGGCACGCGATTGAAGCCGTGACTGGCTACTCAAGCTACCTCCACGGAGAGGCGGTGAGCATCGGGATGCGCGTCGCCGGGATGATTTCGCACGAGCTCGGGCTGCTCGGCGCCGATGAGCTCGCGCGGCAACAGGCGTTGTTGCGCCGATTTGGGCTCCCGGAGGCGGCGCCCGGGCTTTCGGCCGAGGCGGTCATTGAAGCGACATTGCTCGACAAGAAGGTCCGCGACGGAAGTGTGCGCTGGGTACTGCTCGAGGGAATTGGAAACGCGGTGGTGCGCGAGGATGTCCCGCCGGAAGTGGTGCGGCGCGCAGTTGAGGCCGTGCTGTCCAGGTAGTAGAACGGCGTCATCATGATATGATAACGCCATGCGCACGATCATCGACCTGACCGAGGAGCAAATCGAAGAGTTGCGTCGCTATTGCGCTCGCGAAGGCGTTTCGCGTGCCGAGGCCGTTCGGCGCGGAGTTGACCTGCTCGTCAACGAAAAGGCAGAGCGTAAAGCTCGCCTCATGGCAGCGTTGGAAGCAGCTGCGGGGAGTTGGGACGGTGTGCCTAAAGACGGCCTCGAATACCAACTGAACGTTCGCGCGGAATGGGATCGCGGGTGAAAGTTCTATTCGATAGCAACATCGTTATCGATGCGCTCAACGGAGTCGTTGGCGCCCGAGAAGCGTTCGAGGCGGCCGATGACCATTTCGTCAGCGTAATCACCCGCATCGAGGTCCTTGCTGGCTGCCAAAGTCGCGAGTCGGAGGCGCAAGCCACTTCAATCCTCGCGGGACTTTCGATGCTGGAGTTATCCGAAGCCGTCGCGGACGAAGCGATTCGGATCCGTCGCACCGGGCGACTCCGCCTGCCGGACGCCATCATCCTCGCCACCGCCCGTGTTCATGGTCTGACACTCTGCACACGGAACACGAAGGATTTTCGGCGGGACTTCCCAGAAGTCCAGGTTCCCTACGAACTGTGAGCCTTCACTTCTCCCGAACTGGAGGGTCGGCCGATCCGGTTAGCCCCCGAACTGGAGTCCTGACCACAACGCGAGGAACTATTCGGACGCCAGTCTTCATGCCCGTTGGCACGCTCGCGACCGTGAAGACGGTGAGTACGGATGAGGTCGCGGCAACCGGCGCGGACATCCTCCTGGTGAACGCGTATCACCTCTACCTGCGCCCGGGCCACGAGCTGATCGAGCGTCTCGGCGGGGTCCATCGATTCATGGATTGGGACCGGCCGATATTGAGCGATAGCGGAGGATTTCAGGTATTCAGCCTCGCTGGGCTGCGAAAGGTGAGCGAGGAAGGCGTCCGTTTTCGCTCGCACATCGACGGATCGGAGCACTTTTACACGCCGGAATTGGCGATGGCTGTACAGGTGGCGCTGGGTGTGGACATCGCAATGCCCCTGGACCATGTGCTCCCGGGCGATGCGGGGATCGAGGCGGCGCAGGATGCGGTGGAGCGAACGCTGCGCTGGTTCGAGCGCTGCCGTAGGGCTGAACCGGATCTGTCCACGTTCGCCATTATCCAGGGTGGTGTTCACACCGATCTGCGGGTGCTGCATGCCCGCGAAGCGGCGCGACTTGATGCCCCGGGATATTCAATTGGCGGCCTATCGGTGGGCGAATCGAAAGTTTCGATGTGGCAGATGACCGAAGCCGTTACCGCTGAGCTGCCGGTTGACCGGCCGCGTTACCTGATGGGCGTGGGAAGTCCGGAGGATCTGGTCAACGGAGTAGCCCGCGGCGTGGATATGTTCGACTGTGTTTTGGCGACCCGGCTGGGCCGAAACGGGACGCTTTTCACGGACCACGGAAGGGCGAATATCCGCAACGCACGGTTCCGCGAAGACCCTTCGCCCATCGATGAATTGTGCGATTGCCCGGCCTGTTCCCGGCTCTCGATGGCGTACCTCCATCACCTGTTTCGCAATGATGAAATCCTCGGATACAGACTCGCGACGCTGCATAACATTCGCTATTTGATTCGGTTGACGGAGCGAATGCGAGAGGCCATTGGGGCCGGGCGATTTGACGATTTCGCGGAGGATTACCTGGGCGGATACCGGGCGGTTGATGAGCAGGTGAGGCACGAACAAAAGGAGAAGTGGGTGCTGCGGGGGAGGCCGGAGGGGCGAGGGAAATCGTGAAGATTGCCGATGTTGGGGTTGCGGTAAGCCGCCGAGTATGTACTCTGAGTGTCCCCCAACCACGGTTCCGGTAAGAGGAATCGGCCCGAGCAAGAGGGCTGGTTGACAGGGGATGGGCGAGAGGTTTAGTCTTCTCGTTCGGGCCTTGCGAAGGGCCTGCGCACGTTAACAACTGGATAGCGGACGAAAGAGAACGTCTGGGAACCCGTTAAACGAAATTTATCAGTCGCAAGGCTGATGTTTTTGTTGTTTTTTCGGAGAGTTTGATCCTGGCTCAGGACAAACGCTGGCGGAAT
>JBDTNM010000024.1:0-22136 GCA_039933735.1 bacterium
TCCTCTTCGCGCCGCTCTCGGTCCTCGGCGGATTCACCTGATAGGGCGCCCGAAACATCGATCTCGACCGACGCCTCGATCGGATCACCGATAACGGCGTACCGCGTACCGCCTATGAAGACCAGGGGGCTATGATCGCGGTCGTTCAGGAGCCATTGCTGCGCGTAGGCCTCGTCGTCTGCCTGGACTTTCATGACGTTCCCAACGAAGAGCGAATGATCACCCATCCGCACCACGTCCTGCAGCGTGCATTCAATCCAGGCCAGACAACCTTCGATGAGCGGAGCATCGATAGACATTGGGTTGAACAGCGAGAGGCCGGCTGACTCGAGCTTGTTGTTGTTGAGACCAGACATTGAACCCAGGAACGCCGTTTGGCGGACAAGCTGCGGGCCAGGAATATTGATCGCGAACCCGTCGCTGTAGCGGATCATGTCTGCCGTGTGGCGATTGGGATGCACGACGATGCCGACCATCGGTGGCGCCATCGAAAGTGGCGCGCACCAGGCGATAGGCGCGGCATTAGCCATGCCCCGCCACATGGTGGTGACGATTGCAACGGGGCCGGGATTCAACATCCGGCGAGCGTCGGTAGGGTCGCACAAGCGGCGCATGGTGCCTCGTTTCACAACGAAAGGCCGGGGGTGAACCCGGCCTTTTCGAAGTGTTACCAGTGTACAGCCTAGTGGCGGCCGTTCCCGTTCGAGGACATCCGGCGCCAGCGGAGAAAGTTCCAGAAAGCGAGCAGTTCCGGGAGATCTTCCGGGTGCTTTTCAAGCTCGCCGATAAGTTCGGCGATGTCGCTGTCCTTCACATAGAGCATGTCGCCATCGTCGCCAAGGAAGTAATGCAGCGGGCGATTGAGAATGCGCGCCACGCTGAGCAACATGTCGATGCCAACGGACCGTTGGCCGGCTTCGTAGAGGCTGATAGCACTCTGGGTCGTATTGAGGGACTGAGCGAGTTGGCCCTGGCTCATTCCGGCGTCGCGCCGGGCGGTTCGGATGCGGTTTCCGAGACTCGCCGAGACAGGCGCCTTTCCGCTTTCGGATGTGGCTTTCATCATGCTGACTTTTGACTCCGAATTGGGGCTTTACAGTTCCCCCGGTATTCCGCCTGCGGGGCTTGGCAATGCCAACTCAAGGTACGAACGCCCGGCGTTCGGGTCAATCGCCTCACACATTCTGCAATGCAATCGACATTTAGTGTTTACCACTTCTCAATAGCCGAGTTCGGGGCGGGCGAGGTTCAACATCGGTTCATTCGCAAGGAAACGCCTCAGGTTTTCGATGAACAGCGCCCCCGCTGCGCCGTCGATTCGATCCGAACTGCTTGAGACATGCGGAGTGATAAGCACGTTCGGCAAGCCCCACAGCGGGCTCTCTGGGCCGAGTGGCTCGGGCGTCGTCACATCTAGCGCCGCCGATGCGATCGTGCCGTTCGTCAGCGCGACCACTAGCGCGTCCTGGTCGATCACACCGCCCCTCGCGATGTTCACGATCGAGGCCGTCGGTTTCATCGCTCTGAGCGCCGCCTCATCGATCAGGTGGCGCGTTTCAGAAGTGAGAGGAACGCAGAGCACCACGAAATCGGATTGCGCGAGAAGTTGATGCAATTCGGAATAGGGCAGCAGCTGGTCACAATCGGGGTCGTCGCCGGTAACAGTCCTGCGCGATGCCACGACGCGCATCCCCATGGCGCGGGCTTTGCGCGCCGTCTCGCGGCCGATGGCTCCCATGCCAACCACACCGCACGTCTTCCCCTCCATCTGCATTGCGCCACGGACGCGCTCCCACGAGTGCTGCTGCTGGTTGCGGATGTACGCCGGAAACAGCTTGCCCAACGAAAACATCGCCGCGATGACCCATTCAGCTATCGGCGCGGCATTCAAGCCCGAGGCGTTCGTCACGGCGAACCCGCGCTGCAACAATCCAAGCGCGTCCAGCCGTTCGAGCCCCGCATTCATTGCCTGGAACCAGCGGAGTCGAGGCGCGGCGTCGAAATACTCGATGCCCAAACGGTTCGTGCCGACCATCACCTCGACATCGGCCAGGCTCGCGAGCAGACGCTGCTTGTCGTCGCCTTCCGGGGCTGTGCCACGTAGCACATGTCCGTAATCGAGCAGGCGAATTCGCGAGTCCGCGGCCTGAATCGCCGCAACGCTCTCCGCGTCGAAACGCAGCATTAGGGCGATGGTGAGTGAGTCGGACAAGGAGTTCTCCAACGTAAAAGTGCCGCCATGGTACCGGTTCCGGACTCCTTGTTCTGTGGCATAACCACCTCGGCGCCTATACTTCAGGTGATGGCCGAGACACATGACCTCGAACTTCGATCTGCGGGTGAAGAAGACACCCGCAGCGTCGGCGAGAGGCTGGGCAAGCATCTTCGCAAAGGCGATGTCGTCCTTCTGAGCGGCGAACTCGGCGCGGGCAAAACGTGCCTCACGCAGGGGATTGGTCGAGGCCTCGACTGCGGTGGCCAGGTGAACAGTCCCTCGTTCGTCCTGATGAACGAATACGACGGTCGCGAAACGTTGTTTCACGTCGACCTGTACCGCATCGACGACGTAGAGGACCTCGATGAGCTCGGGCTCTGGGATTACGCCGAAAGAGGTGTCCTCGTCATCGAATGGCCCGAGCGCGGCGCCGAACTACTTCCTGGCGACGGTCTCGTCGTTGAGTTGCGGCCCGGGTCGCTCGGCCCGCGTAGCCGCACTCTGAAGTTCATCCCACGCGGACCACGCGGCGAAGAACTGGTCGCTTCCATCGGCGCGGCGTGAACACCATTCTTTGCATCGACACGGCCTCGGACATCTTCGCGCTCGCCTGCGACCGCGACGGAGCGATTACAGCCACCGAAGCGGAAGCTGGTCAAAACCACTCCCGTCTCCTCCTCCCGGCGATTGGACACCTGCTTGCTGGTCACCGCCCGGATGCAATTCTCGTGGTCATCGGACCGGGCGCGTATGCCGGCGTCCGAGTCGGGATTGCCACGGCCGAGGGTCTTTCGCTTGCCCTCGGGGTACCTCTCTACGGAATCGGTACGCTCGAAGCGGTAGTCGCGGCGGTCGGTGACGTGGATGTGACAGCCGTCCACCCGGCGGGCCGAGGCGAGTTCGCAGCCCAGCGATTCGTCGGCGGAAGAGCCCAGGAAACACCACGCTTGGCCGGGCCCGACACGCTCGGGGAGACTCCGACCGCCGGTGAAGGGGCGGGCGCGCTTGGCGGCATCGAGATCTCATCGTCCGCCCGCTGCGTGGCGGCACTCAAATCGCGGGCAGCGAGCATCCGAGCGGGTGAACTCCCCAGTGGGACGGACGCGTTCTACCTGCGCGAGCCCAGCATCACGATTTCCCGCCGCCAGCAGGCTGCGGCTTCCTGAAACCAACCACCGGAGAAGCGACATGGAACGCGAACGAACTCTATTCCTGGTTAAGCCCGATGCTGTGCAGCGAGGTCTCGCCGGTGAAATCATCAAGCGGCTCGAAAACCGCGGCCTGAAAATCGTGGGTCTGAAGCTCATGCAGGTGTCCACCGCGACGGCGGAGAAGCACTACGCGGAGCACAAGGGCAAGCCATTCTTTGCCGGGCTCGTCGATTTCATCACCAGCGCGCCAGTTGTGGCGGCGGTGTTCGAAGGCACGAATGCCATTGAGGTCGTGCGCGCGACCAACGGACTGACGAACCCGGCCAAGGCCGCCCCTGGCACAATTCGCGCCGACTTCGGGTTGGAAATGGGCCGCAATCTCGTCCACGCGAGCGATAGCCCGGCGAGCGCCGCCCGGGAAATCAAGATCTTCTTTAAGCCGGCGGAACTCGTGCAATGGGAACGCGGGACCGACAACTGGATCTTCGAATAACCAACTCCCGGGCGGCTAGAATGCTGCCCAATTGGGGAGGTGTCCGTTATGGCAGGCAGACTCGAAGGCAAAGTCGCAATTGTCACTGGTGGGGCCAGCGGCATCGGCCGGGCGTGCGCTTCGCGTTTCGCCGAAGAGGGGGCGCGCATCGTCATCGGTGACCTCGACGAAAAACGCGGGGCAGAAACGGCCGCGGAACTCACCTCACGCGGCAGTCAGGCTTCATTCCTGCGCACGGATACGAGCGTTGAGGCCGACTGCGAGGCGCTCGCCGAAGAAGCGGTCCGCCGCCACGGCAGGCTCGATATCCTCGTTGCGGCGGCTGGAATTTCGCACGCGCTCTACGTCAGCGGCACCGATCCATCGGAAGTTCGCGGCGACCGCGCGGCTGTCGGCATCTTGACCAAGCCCACGGAGTACTGGGAGAAAGTGCTCAATGTGAACCTGACTGGCGTGATGATGTGTGACCGTGCCGCCGCCAAGAGGATGATGAACAACGGAGGCGGTTCGATCATCAACATTGCATCCGGAGCAGCGAAGATCCCGATCGCAGGGGCCGCCGAATACTGCGTCTCGAAGGCAGGCGTTTGGATGCTCACGAAGGTGCTCGCGCTCGAAGTGGCGCGGGACAACATTCGGGTAAACGCCATCGGTCCCGGGTTCATCGAGACCCCAATGACCGCGAGTATGCGCTCGGATGAACAGCGCGTTCAGCGCCTCGTCGAGAGCATTCCATTGCGGCGGCTGGGCGTCCCGGACGATATCGCGAATACGGCGCTCTTCCTCGCGAGCGATGAGAGCACGTACTTCACAGGAGAGATCCTTTTTCCCGATGGCGGCATGTTCACAGGCTGACGGCAGTCATTCGGGGGAGTGGCAGACCGCCTCGAGCTTGAAGCCGTGTGGGTCCAGCCAAAAGGTGGCGTAATGCTCTCCGTACTCCGGGAATTCTCGGGGTTCGTTGAGGATCTCTGCATTTTGTGAGACGGCCCACTGGTGTGCTTCGCGGACAATTGCGCGGGTTGCAACCATGAATGCCAGGTGTTGCAGACCGGTGCCGTGGGTTGAGTGCCCATTCGGTTCGAGCGCCCGATAGAAGAAAATCTGCGGGCCTCGGGCGCCGTCCGGGCCGAAATTGAACGAGCCGTCCGCAGTGGTCGGGAACCACATTTTGAGCCCGAGGATGGGCATCAGTTCGTCGTAGTAGCGCTTGGCAGCCACGAGGTCTGGGACGCCGATGCCGATGTGGTCAATGAATCCTGTGCGGGCCAAAGCTCACCTCCAGCAGGGAAAGTTCCAAGCTATTTCGCGAGCTGACCCTCGATTAAGCGGAGGCCGAACTCTACACCGATGAGCAATGCGTCCTCGTCGATCATGAATGCAGGGTCGTGGTGCCGTCCGGCGATACCCTTCGCTTCATTTCGCGCGCCCAGCCAAAAGTAGCAGCCCGGGCGCTGTTCAAGAAAGACACCCATGTCTTCGGCGCCCATGCTGGGCGCTGCCAGGATATTGCTCGCCCCGAAGTAGTCCTCAGCCTGCTGACGGACGAACGCAGCCACTCCCGGGTCATTCACGAGCGGCGGACAACTTGTCTGGTGGTCGAACTCGAAAGTCGCGCCAAAGGCGGCGCACACCCCGGCGACAATCTCTTCGGTGCGCCGCAGCATGGCTTCGCGAACCGAATCGGTGTAGCTCCGGATCGTCCCCGTCATCGTTGCCGACTCTGCAATGACGTTGCCCCGGAAGCCACCGGCGATCTTCCCGATGGTCAGAACGGCCGCATCGGAAGGGGCCATCGAGCGGCTTACTACGGTTTGGAGGGCGGTGATTACATGGGCGGCCACCACTATCGCATCGATCGACTGGTGTGGCGCCGCCGCGTGCCCACCTCGCCCTTCAATCGTGATCTTAAATGCGGTAGGAGCGGCGAAGAATGGGCCCGGCGCCACATTGATTGCGCCAAGAGGCACATCCGCGCTGATGTGCAGGCCGAGAGCTACATCAACGTGTGGCGCGCTGAGCACTCCGTCGGCAATGCAAGCCTGCGCCCCGCCGGCAGCCTCTTCCGCTGGCTGAAAGACCATCCGGACGCTTCCGCTGAGCGAACTCCTTCGGGCCGCAAGCGCCGCGGCTATACCGAGTCCGATAGCCATATGCGTGTCGTGCCCACAGGCATGCATCACATCCGCGGTTTTCGAGCTGTAGGGCAGCGAACTCTTCTCGGGCACAGGCAGAGCGTCCATATCGGCCCGCCACATGACGCAGCGACCCTTCTTCGAACCTTGAATCAGCCCGGTTGCCCCAGTTTTCGCAATCGGCCGGACATCAGTTAGGCCCAGGCTGCGAAGCCGTTCGAGCACCACCGATTGGGTGCGCGTCTCCTGCCACGAAAGCTCCGGATGCTCGTGGAAATCGCGGCGCGTTGAGACAACGCTCTCATGAAGCGCTTCGACTTCCGGCCGAAGCGACAATCGCCCGGTTCTTGCCATGGCAAAAGCCTACCAGAGGCGCGAAACGGGCGGCAGAAAACGACGCAGTCTTACTCCGCGGGGACAGCAGCGATGCGGCCCGGGAACCATCCGCGCACTTTCCGCGGACCGATGCCTTGCACGAGGGCAACTCCACCGAGAATGCAACTCAGCGCCGCCACCAGGTTCCACCCGATCGCCTCATCCAGCACCAGCCAGCCGAGCACGACGCCAATCGGAGGCGCCATGTAGGTCACCACCGACGCCCGAACGGGCCCGGTCTTCTGTATCAAGTACATGTATCCGACCACCGCAAGGCCCGACCCAAGCGCACCGAGCGCGATGGCACTCGCCAGGGTCTTTGCGCCAATGTCCGCCCCCGTGTAGGCGCCACTACCCACGGCGAGCGGCATAAGGACCGTAGCCGCGGTTGCTACCTGCACCGTCGCAAGCGGAACCGAGGGTACATGTATCAGCCACTTCCGGATGCTCACTGCCGACATCGCATAGCAGAACGTGGCCACGAGAATCAGACCAACTCCCACGACTGATCCCCCCGAAAGGTCCGCCAGATCCCGGCCCATCAAGATGATCACTCCAGCGAAGGCAAGTAGAAGGCCGGCGATGCGCTGGCGATCCAGGTGGTCGGCCCGAAGCAGCACGATCGTGAGGAGCGCGGACCACAACGGGGCTGACGCGTTCGCTACCGCGGCCGCGCCGCTCGGCACGTGCTCTTCCGCGAACCCGAACAGCGTCCACGGAATCGCGAAGTTGAGGACTCCAAGCCCCACCATCAACGCCCACGTCATCCGCGATTGTCGAAAGCCCGCACGGCCGTGCACGGCAAAAGGGATCAAGGTGGCAGCGCCAAGCAACGTTCGCGCGGCCGACATTCCCAGGGGATCGACACCCGAGTCGACGATGACCTTGATGAACAAGAACGAGCAGCCCCAGATCGAGGCGAGAGCACAAAGAATCGCAAACTGACGAGAAGTCACGGGAAGACAACGCTCCTGCTCGTCCAGCGTAACGAACCAGTGCGCTGCGGAACGGGGCCAATCTCACACAGCGAGGTACTGGAGTTGGTAGGTGTCCGTGAAAAGCGACCACCAGTCCGATTCCGAAATCGGATCTCCAGTGAACCCCGGACATTCGCTGTGGCCGAGCAACAACGGAGTCGGGCCGTAAAGCTTGCCCTTGGCTGCTGCATCGAACGCAGCATTCACCCGTCGGGACGGGTTCGTCCGCGCGCGGCCGGCTTCGGCATCCCAGAACACGACGAAATGCGGATAAAGGCGGCACGCGTTCGGGCGGCCGTGGTAGGCGCCACAACCGAGATCGGCGCCGAGCATTTTGCAGTGGTTATCTGCTCTTGCGAGCAGAAACGGCTGGGCCATGGGCAGCGTGACCGGGGTGCCATCTTCGTCCAATTCTAGAAAATCCACCGGCTCGAGATTCTCGAACCGGGACATTCGTGCCACATCTGCATCGCTTAGGCCGACGCTGTAGGCGTGGCAGCAGTATGCGGTGCACACCGATGGCTGGCAGATGAACCGCGGAGTGCCAGGCAAAACCAGCTTGTACGCCTGGAATCGCGGCGCGACTTCACCCCAGGCTTCTTGCATGGCCGCGAAAATCTCGTCACTCACTCCGCGATGGTAGCCCCTCAGTCTGATACCCGGCATTGACAACTCCTTGGCGGGAGGCCCCGAACTTCATTGAACGAGGCGCATCACTGGCGTATCCTTTCCGCTTCGCTGGGTGCCGGGCGCTGAGGATTCATGAGTAACGAACCAAGTCTCGAAACGATGTCGCTCGAAGAGCGTTCACGCCTTAAGAAACAGATGAGCGACCAGGCTGTGAAGCTCGCTGTCAGCAGCCGTTGGATGGAAGCAGCCAACGTAAATCGCGACTACTTGAAAACGTTCGGTGACGAAGCAGAGGCCTTTAACCGCCTTGGCAAAGCATTGAGCGAGCTTGGTCAAATTGGAGAAGCTCGCGCAAACTACGCGAAGAGCATCGACCTCGAACCTACAAATGTGATCGCCCGCCGCAACCTGGATAGGCTCGCGGGGATGACCGACAGCGGCGCCGCTGGAGCCGCGCCGAGCCAACTCGATACACGCCTCTTCGTGGAAGAAACCGGAACGGCCACGGTCGCGAAGCTCCAGGCCACCGACCCGGCGATCAATGCACTGCTCGATGCAGGCGACCTGGTCGAACTCAAAGTCCAGGGCAATGCGGTCAACGTTCACACCGTCAAGGGTGAATACGTCGGCATGCTCGAACCGAAAATTGGTCTGCGCCTTTCGCGCATGATGACTGCAGGCAACCAGTACACGGCGGCCATGGTCACCACCGAAAAAGACATGAAAGTCATGCTCCGCGAGACCTTCAAGCACCCGTCGATGATCGACAAAGTGAGCTTCCCCACCGGCCGCTCGACCGAGGTCCGCGCGTACACGCGCAAGGGGCTGCTTCGCCGCGACGATGACGAAGACTACGCCGAATTCGGCGACGACGAAGTGGTCGAAGACGAGAGCGACGACGGGTGGAGCGAGACCGAAAGCGACCTCGATTCGGGCACTCCCGACATCGATGTCGAACGGGACGACGAAGGTTTCGACTAGGCCACCAGTGCCCGGGGTCGTTCGACCGTAGAATCCGACGGCACGACCGGAGGATTCTCAATGATCACGAAACAGGAACTTGTCGACGGTATCCGCTTCGCTGGCCGGCGCGCCGCGGCGGCGGGCACCAACGCCAAAGACTGGGACTAACAACTCGGCCATCAGTGGACGACGCGCGCTGCGTTCAGCCACCTTGCAGCGACAGCGGGCGGCGCCGAAGGCCTCTATCCCCTGCTCGATGCAGGCGTCCTCAGCAGCATCGGAGCCGATCGCATCGCTCAGGGCCTCGCCGCCGCCATCGATGGTATGAAAGACAAGTCAAAAGAAGAGAACCTGGAGGCGATCGTCGCCGGCCACGAAGCTTCAGCTGCGTTCGTGGCCACTCCGGACGAAGCCGATTTGAACAAGTTTGTGACCCTGGGCTGGTACGAGATGGAGAAGGGCGAAATCGTCGCTCAAATCTGGATTCACCACACCATCGCACATGCCTACGAAGTCAGCGCCCGCTGGCCAATCACCTAGCCGAACCGATCTCCGAAACGCCCGAACGGCCGCCCGAACGCGTCCAGTAGGACTGGCGACGCGGCCGCTTCGGCGTAGACTTCCGCATTGCCCTCATTACACTTACGGAGAACTGCATGCAGGTCGCACCTATTCCCACGCTCGACCCGGAGATCAACGAAACGCGGGCCGCCACCGCCAATATCGTGACCCGGTACATTATCCCAAACGAAAACCGGCTCGGGGACTATCGCAGCCCCGATACGCAACAACTCCGGCGCGAAATCCAGGACACAGTTAAGAAAGCAGGCCTCTGGGCACCGCATCTGCCGAAGGAATATGGCGGAATGGGCATCGGTTTCATGAAGCACGCCTTCATGAACGAAATTCTCGCCTGGAGCCCGTTCTCCAACCCGCTCTTCGGCGTCGTTGCGCCGGATTCGGGCAACCAGACCATTCTCATCAAGTACGGGACCGACGAGCAGAAGAAGAAGTGGCTCGATCCGCTCATCGCAGGCGATATCCGCTCCTGCTTCTCAATGACCGAGCCGGACGCCCCGGGCTCGAATCCCTACGCAATTCAGACCCGCGCCGTCCGTGACGGCGACGACTGGGTGATCAACGGGCGCAAATGGTTCACTTCGGGGGCTGTCGGCGCGGCTTTCGCGATCGTCATGTGCCGGACCGAAGAGGTCGATGGCGCTGGCGGCACACGGGAAAAGATGACCCAGATCATCGTCCCTACGGACACTCCAGGCTTCAACATCGTCCGCCGCATTCCGGTGTGGGGGCACGATTCGAACCACTGCGAAATCGAGTACAGCAATGTTCGCGTGCCGGTGACCAACCAACTCGGGCGGACGGGGACAGGCCACCAGGCGGCCCAGGATCGGCTCGGCGCTGGCCGCGTGTTCCACTGCATGAACAGCGTTGGCCAGATGTGGCGGGCGTTCGACCTCATGGTCCGCCGCTCCATCGACCGGGAAGTCCACGGCGGCAAGCTTGAGACGAAGCAGTTCATCCAGGGCTTCATCGCCGATAGCTACATCGACATCATGACTGCCCGCCTCATGACGATTCACACGGCGGAAATCATCGACAGCGGCCAGGACCCGAGGACCATCATCTCCGGCCTGAAGATCTACGTCCCCGCCGCCTTCGAGCGCGTCGTCGACCGGGCCATCCAGGTCCACGGCGCCATGGGCGTCTCCGGCGATACCCCGCTTTCGGGCATGTATACCGGCGCCCGCACTCTTCGCCTGGCCGACGGCCCGGACGAAGTACACCGCATTCTCATCGCCAAGAACGTCCTGAAGGAGTACCACGACGGCGGAAGCTGGGACTTCGGCGTCTAGGAATTGATCAGTTCTGTACTGTCCAGCGTAATTTGAGGGGGAGAGGCTTACGTCTCTCCCCCTTTTCCCCGCGTAGGATGCATCCCGTGAACGACTCTGCCCTCGGACTTTCCCAGAGCGTGCTGCTTTCCTTGCCCCGGCAGGAATCGCTATTCCGCACTGCCCGTCGGCGAATCGTGTCGATCCCGCTCTTTCTTTTCGCGCTGGCTGGTGCCCTCGCCATCAGCCCATTGGTCGTCTTGATCGGACTGCCAGTCGACCTCATCTTCCGCCGGCGGCTTGCTACGCTCCGGGCATGGGCGATGGTCGATGTGTTCTTTTTGTGCGAAGTGGCCGGCGTCGCGACCAGTGCCTGGATCTGGATTCGTCACCGTAACCGTTCGTCGTTCCTGGATGCGAACTACCGGCTCGAATTTTGGTGGGCGGGGACGCTCTACCGAATGGGCACGCGCCTCTTCTCGCTGAAGATGGAAGTCGAAGGCGCCGAGGTTGCCGCCAACGGTCCTGTCCTCGTGTTTTCTCGCCATGTGAGCCCCATCGACAATTTGCTGCCGGTCGCCCTCATCTCACTGCCGTTCCAGAGCCGCTTGCGCTGGGTTATCAACAGGTCGCTGTTGCGAGACCCATGCATCGACATCGTCGGCAACCGGCTGCCGAACTGTTTCGTCGCAAACAACAGCGGCGATTCTGAGAAGGAGATTCGCCGTGTCGAAGCCATGGGCCGCAACCTCGGCTCCTCCGATGGGGTGCTGATTTTCCCGGAAGGCGGGCTATTCAGTCCGCAGCGCCGGGAACGCGTGGTCGCGCGGCTCAAGGCGAATGGTGATGCGAAGCTGGCCGAACGGGCTGAGCGGCTGCGGAACCTGCTCCCGCCGCGCCTCGGTGGTTCAATGGCACTGCTCGCCGCGGCTGCCGGGGTGGATGCGGTCTTTCTCGCGCATACAGGCCTGGAAGGTTCGACGGAGTACAAAAGCATCCTCGGCGGCGACATCGTGGGGCGGACTATCAGGGTGAAGATGTGGCGGGTACCCGCTGCAGAGATCCCGACCGGCTACGACGCGCGAGTCGACTGGCTCTTCGAACAGTGGGAAGCCATGGACCGATGGGTTACGCAAAATCTCCAAGTCCCAGGAGTGCATCATGCCTGACGAACTGCCCCAGATGCTGGCCGCAAGTGCCGGTGCCGTGGTCGGGCTGATGGTGCTCACGTGGCTCATCAGCGTCGCGCTCAAAGACGCCAGCATCGTCGACATCATCTGGGGCTTCGGCTTCGTATTAGTCGCCTGGGTGGCGTTTTTCGTCGGTGACGGCTACGAAGGCCGAAGGTGGCTAGTAACCGGCCTGGCGAGCGCGTGGGGGCTGCGACTCTCGATTTACCTGTACATCCGCAACCACGGCAAAGGCGAGGATTATCGCTATCGGGCGATGCGCAAGCGCTACGGCCCCCGCTTCCCGCTCATCTCCCTTGTCACGGTGTTCGGCTTGCAGGGAATCTTGATGTTTGTCATTTCGATGCCGCTGCAGGTAGCCCAACTCTCGGGCATGCCCGACCACCTCACCGTCCTCGACTTCGCCGGCGCTGCGATTTGGCTCGTGGGATTCGGGTTCGAATCCATCGGAGACTTCCAGCTCGCTCGCTTTAAGGCCGATGCCACGAATGCGGGCAAGGTCATGAACCGAGGCCTCTGGCGCTACACCCGCCATCCCAACTACTTCGGTGACGCCGTCCTTTGGTGGGGGCTCTTTGTCATCGCTCTCGCTCGGTGGGAGAACGCCGTCGTTGTGTTCGCGCCGATCGCGATGACTGTCTTGCTGACACGGGTTTCCGGTGTCCCGTTGCTCGAAGCGTCGCTCAGGCGCAGGCGCGAGGGCTACACCGAATACGTTGCGACGACGAGCTCTTTCATCCCGATGCCGCCAAAACGCCCGAGCCACTAACATCGTTTCGTGGTCAAGTCGTTCGCTGAGCAACTCCGCGCCTTCGCGCTTGCCTTCGAGGGTGCGCGCGAGGAGTTCTCTTTCGGACCTGGCCACCCGGTCTACAAAGCTGCAAACGGCAAGATGTTTGCGGTCGTATCAGAGCATGACGACGGCACACACGTATCCCTGAAGCTCACGCCCGACGAGGTCATCGAAGCGATGACCCTTCCGTTCGTCCGTCCGGCACCGTACATGGCCAAGAATCACTGGATTCTCTCGGCTATCGGCAGCGAAGCCGAGTTCGAAATGACTCTCGACTGGATTCGTCGAAGCCATGAGTTAGTGTCAGCGAAGCCTCTGAGGAAACGCGCTAGTACCCCGCGGCCGGAGTGAGACCCGCGACTTTGGGAGGCCGGGCACCAATGTTGAAGGCCAGCCCGGCGGCCAGTAGTGCCAGGAACCCGCCGAGGTACATGGCATAGCCATAGTCGCCCGCTGCGTCGTGAATATAGCCAGCAAGAGCGGCCGCAATCGACCCTCCAACCATGTGCGAGAACGTTATCCATCCGTAAATCGTGCCCACGGATCTGCGCCCGAACCGATTTGCGGTGAGCATCACGGTCGGCGGCACCGTCGCGATGTAATCAAGGCCGAAAACGACCGCGAAGGCGGACATCAGCGGGACGCCGGAAATCGCGGGGAGCACGAGCAGAGAAATCGCCCGCAGAAAGTAGTAGAGCGCCAGCAATTTGCGGGGCGAATATCGGTCCGTCAGCCAGCCCGAAGCGATCGTGCCTACGACATTGAAGGCGCCAATAACACTCAGGATTCCGGCGGCCTGCTTTTCGGTGTATCCATGTTCCGTCGCATGTGGGATGAAGTGCGTGCCGATGAGGCCGATAGTCGTGAATCCGCAGACGCCGAAGCTCAGTGCGATCAGCCAGAAATCGCCGGAACGCAACGCCTCCTTCATGGGCACCAGCCGTTCATCTGAGGCGAGCGGGACCTGTCCCGGGCGAGCACCATAGGCAAGCAGTCCCACGTCCTTCGGCCGGCTCTGGAGGAGTACCACCGCGAGCGGCATCGCAATGACCGTGGCGATGATCGCCATGAGACCGACCGCTTGTCGCCACCCCCAGGCATCGACGATCACAGCGAGCAGCAGGATAAACACGAGTTGGCCCGCGCTCGCTGCGCCGCCGAGAATGCCCGTAACCAGCCCCCGCTTTTCGAAGAACCAGGTGTTGGCGACAGTCGCGCTTAGCACGATCGAGGTCCCGCCGGCCCCGAAGCCAACGAGCAATCCCCAGTAGACGTAGAACTGCCAGAGGGAATGCAACGTGAACGTCGCGATTACCCCGAGGCAGCCGATGACCAGGAATCCGATGATGACTGGCCGAATTCCGTGGCGGTCGATGAGCTTTCCCGAAATCGGGCCAGCGAGCCCGAGCGTGAGAATCGAAAGCGAAATCGCGAGGGATATCTCTCCGGTGCTCCAGCCGTACTGATGCTTCAGAGGGGTGATCATGACGCCCGGGGCCGACCGAATGCCTGCGGTCACGGTTACGAGGAGGAAGGTCACCCCGACCATGACCCAGCCGTAGTGGACGCCCCGCCTTTCGGCAAGGCTGGCGGGAGAGAAGCGCGAACGGGTTTCGGCGACGGGTTCTGAAACGGCCATGCGACAGTTTAATGGCGAAACGGACTGCCCGCTTGGGCCAATTCGCGACGGCCATGGTTGCCAATCCGGAGTTGTCCGCCGCCCCCGTGCTCCGCATACTCCGGCCATGACTGAAAGCGCCGCACTGCTGGGCGGCACGCCCGCCGTTTCCACGCCCACGCCACCCTGGCCGCTGGTCGACGCCGAGACGCTCGAAGCGATCACACGGGTGATTACCGAGGAAACACTCTGCCCGGTGGGCGCGGAAGGCACTCAGGGCGAGTTTGAGAGGCGGTTCGCCGAGATGCATGGCCGCAAGTACGGGTTGGCCGTGAACGGGGGTACTGCCGCCCTTATGCTCGCACTGCATGGCGCGGGCGTGCAGCCGGGTGACGAAGTAATCGCCTCCCCGTTCACCTGGGGCGCCTCCGTCAGCTGCATCCTCCAGAACCTGGCCATCCCCATCTTCGCCGACATCGACCCAAACACCTTCACGCTGGACCCGGCCTCAATCGAGGCCAAGATCACACCGCGGACGAAGGCCATCGTGGTCGTCCACATCTTCGGATTCCCGGCGGACATGACGCGGATCATGGAGGTGGCGAACCGCCACGAGTTGGCCGTCATCGAGGACTGCGCCCAGGCCCATGCGGGCAAGCACGCCGGGCGAATGCTCGGCTCCTGGGGCACGGTCGGCGCGTTTTCGCTGCAGGCTTCGAAGAACCTCACCGGCGGCGAAGGCGGCATTCTCATCTGTGACGACCGCGAGGTTTACGAACGCGCGATGAGCATGGGGACGCACCCGCAGCGGCTCTCCGCTGAGCTCGAACTGCCGGAGTTTCGGGAAAAGATCGATAGCCTCGCCTTCAACTACCGCATGCACAGCATGTCGGCCGCGATGGCGAATTCGCAGCTCCACTACCTGGAAGGCTGGACGCAGGCCCGCGGCCGCAATGCCCAGGCGCTCTACGACGAGGTCCGTGACCTGCCGTACGTGAATGTGCCCCCGGCGCTGCTCGAAACCGACCGCCACGCCTACTACAACATCCCGTTCACGTATCAGCCGGAGGAGATCCCTCTCTCGCGAGACGAGTTCGTCGAAGCGCTGAAGGCCGAAGGCGTGCAGGGGAACGTGTACGTGCGCGTCCCGCTCTATCTGCGCCCGCGCTTCCAGAACCATGATTACTTCGGTCGCGGCTATCCGTGGGCGATCGCCGATGAGCCGGTGGTCTACAAGAAGGGCGACTGCCCCGTGGCCGAGCGTATGGCGAAAGTCGAGTTTCAGGTGTCGGGCAATTACTACGAGGACTCGCCGGAGCTGATGCGGGAGATCGGGGCAGCGATGCGGAAAGTGGGAGACAACGCCGAAAAACTGCGGTCGTGGTTTGACGCGAGGGCACTGCAGGCGTTGTTCGATGCGCGGAGCAAGGAACGGGCCTAGCACTCGCGTTCAAGGAAATCGCGCGCGCGTCTCGTCGGGCGACCTACCGAAACAGCCGTTTGCGGTCCGAGCGGATCGCTGTGAAGCCAACGCTTCCAGAAGGCAAAAGTGATTGGAACGAGCTTCCGAGACGAGAGGGCTGCTAGCTGGCGAGTTTGACGTCGAACCGATAGCCGGCGCCGCGAACGGTGCGCACGCTGCGTGCCGCCGATGTCCGCTCAAGTTTCCGGCGGATGTTCGAGACGTGGCGACGAAGGATCTGCAGGTAGCGCGCATCGGCAGCCGTACCCCAGCCACGCTCGATGATTTCAGATGCCGCAACGGTTCGGTTCGGATGGGAGAGCAAGATCGACAAGATCTCGGCTTCCCGGTCAGTCAGTGTGATTTCGAGTTCCGCCAGGCGGAGCTTGCCCCGAACGGGATCGAGCTCGTACGGACCGGCGACGACCATATCCGCGTTGCCGATGCCGTCACGGGCAAGTTCGACAATCTTCTTCTGAACGACTACGGAATCGAGGCGACCGCGCACAAGTCCATCGATTTCAGGGCGGTACGAACCCGGGATGGCGAGGCCACCGGAGTCGGGGTCACTCACGTACAACACGGGCACCAGGCGCCAGCGACGATGGCCATGGAAATGGCTCACGATCTCTTGTTGCTGATCGACACTGAGGCCGGCGAGAACGAGCAAATCGTAGGTATCTTCCGCCGCCCGGCCGATCGCGAACGAGGCGTCGGCAACAATTTCGATGGTGAGGTTCTCACCCAGCAACGATCGCCCAACGAGCGAGCGGGGGGTTGCAGGGTCAATGGCAAGCACGTTTGGCAAATGAGGATCTCCCGCGGCAGGCCGGCGAATCCGGAAGCGGATTGCTGGAGGAATCATGCCCCAACCACTTCCATACCCAACGGTATGTGTTTCGCGGAGCCGCTCCTATTGGGGCATTCCCCAGATTCGGTTGGCGGGTTCGCGCACGGGAACTCCCGTGCTTCCGCCTAACGAATGCTAAAAGCCGCGCTCGACGAGCTTGCGCGCAATTTCCTTGGGATCCGGGCTATAGGTGCCGTTGGCGATCTGGGCGCGCAACGCCGCGACCTTTTCGGCACGGACGTCATCGGATTCTTCGACGACGCGAAGTGCGCTGGAAAGTTCGCGGGCGGCGCCAGTAATACCAGAACTGTCGGTCCGGCCTGGCGGCTCTGCAGTGGGCGCGCTCGTGCGGGCACGCGAAAGGTCGTACACAACTCCACCAGTTGCACTGCTGCCGGAGGTCTTCTTTACCCCTGCCATGTTGTCCATCCTCCCGTTCCGACTCCCTTATCGTAGGCGCTTGGAGAGCGCGAATTCAACGTCGTCATGCGACTAACGTTCCGACCACCACCAGGCGGTTCTTCAGGTCGTGCGTACACGTGATCAGCGTGACGGTGCTGTTCGTGTCCGATCGCAAGAGTTTCACGTTACTGGGCGAGACAACCATCACCTTGCTCACACTGTAGTGGTAGACCTGCTCGCCGGAGTACACGTCCACCGTGTCACCGGCGACGACCTGGTCGAGCTGCTTGAACGCGGCCAGGTTGTTTCGATCGGCCACGGAGACATGGCCAGTGATCACCATGTTCCCGGGCTGCCCCGGCATGGCCGAGTCGATGTGGTGGCCCGCTGCCTTCCAGGCGGTTTCCCAAACCGGCTTGCCGTCGCTCAAGGTGACGCCGACTTCGGAAATCGGTGCATCGACGGAGGCCGAAGCAACAACGATGCGCGTTGGTAGCCCGGAATCGCTAAGTCTTCGAACTGCGGACTGGTTCAGCTCCGCGGCTTTCGCCACGGTCACCGGTTCGACCAGAGGATGGGGAGCCGGCGAACCAGACATCCCAAACCAGGCGAAGGCGGCGGCTCCAACGACGAAGGAAGCAGCGACGAGGTTCGTCTTTGAGAGCTTCGCGTTTGGCTTAGCGTCTGTCGTTTTCATTGTCCCTTGCACCGGCTGCAACGAGCTTCGGTTCTCCCGTGAGTGTCGGCAGTTCAGGGCCAATCTTGACCGCGATGAGGGGGCCGATCACCCAATAAGGGATACCAAACGGTGACAATTCGAGGACTTCGTCGATGTATTACCGAACCGTCTCAGCGCGGTTACAGAGCGTTTACGGACGACCGTTCGGAGCGCAGATAGGCCGAGTTGGTGCGTGATCTCGCCGCCAGCTCGGCCAACCTCCCAGAAACGTCGACGGACATCCGTTCAACGATCCGTAGCGAGGCCGTTTCGAGGGCCATGAGTTCGTCCAGGGCGGCCCGGTCCTCGAGGGACTGTCTCAGCGGATCGACCATGCCGAGCACCGCACAATGCTTAATCAGTTCATCCTCGCTGGCCGCGTAACGTTCGAGGTCCTCCTCGCGGATGGCGTTATGGCGCGCCCTTGCCAACTCCAGCGCAGCGACAACATGCGGGGATTGCACTCAGGCGGCCGCTTCGGCGCCGGCGCGGGCTGGCGCACGGCTAGCCTTGAGGTCGGCGGTGGCGCTCTTCCATGCATTGCCAATGCGAGTGATGTGGCGTTCGACTTCGAGCAACTTCTCGGCATCGCCGAGCGTGGATTCGACCACGAGCCTCATGCAGTAGCCGTAGATGGAAGCGAGCGAGGTCGCGATCTCGCCCTGGGACATATCGAGGGTGCTGGCGAGTTCGCCAATGATGAGGTACGCACGGTTCGTCTCGTTGTTGTAGCCCTCGCGATTGCCTGACTCCATGTGCAGGACAGCCTTTTTCAGGGCCTTCACACAGCCGTCGTACAGCATCGTGGTGAGCGTGACGGGATCGGCCGTGGTGGCTTCAACGTTGCGGTAGGCAGCATACGGGTTGCTCGACATGCGGGGCGACTCCTTCACTCGTTACCGTCCGCTCAGAACAAGCATCGGCGGGATAGGTGATTCTCGGTATCGGGAAATCACCCATGCATAAGCGTTAGTTGTTGGACGACTTGGCGGCCTGGGCCTGCAGCCCGCTGATGATGCCCTGGGCCTTGGCCTGGGCCTGTTCCATGATGGCAAACTTCTTGCGCAAAACTTCCATCTCGTTCGTGATGCGCGTCTGCACTTTATCGATGCGGTCCGCAATGTCGGTAGTGACTTTTGTAATCGACTCTTGCCGCTTCTGGAGCACGCCGCCGGCGCCGGCCTGGATGTCCGCGAACTGCTTGAGCTTCTGGATCACGCTCTGAGATGACGGAGCGACCGTCACCGTGTGCGTGCCCGCCTGGAGAAGAGCGCCGATGTTCACGGTCATGCCAGGGATAAGAAGGGTGGTCGCGCCGTTGGCGGAGACGGTCGCTGAGGTGGTTACCGGCGGGCCGCCATTGGAGGGCGTGAACGTAGAAACGAGGTTGCCCGCGCCGTCATCCTGGATCGAATACCTGCCCGCCTGGGAGCCGGTGAAAGCGCCCGTGAGGCTACTGATGGAACTGGTGCCCCCCGGGTCGAGCGTTGCTCCGAGCGTGAGCGAACTGAGGAGCGACTGCGTTCCGGCCGGGTCCTGGGCAAGGGCTGCCTGGAACTTGGCGTCATCAAGAACCAGCGTATTGGTGGTTCCGACGGCGGCGCCAACAGCACCGAAGGAGAGGCCGATTTGTGCCAGCGTCGAGAAGCTGCCGTTGATGTTCACGCCGACTCCGCCAAGGATTGAGCGAAGGTCGGACTTCAGCTGCCGCAAGCTGGTGTCACCGCTCAACGGGCCGGAAGTGTTGTTCGTCTTCGAGCCATCGGCCTTAGTAACTTTGTCGATCAGCGTCATCACGTTGTTGAACTCAGTGACGAAGCCCTTCAAGCCGGTGAGGGCAGTGGCCGTGTCCTGGCTGACGGAAACGGTCGCAGGGGTCCCGGTCAGCGCGTTGAAGGTTAGCGCGATGCCGTTGTAGTTAATCGAGTTCGTCGCGGATGTTTGCGTCGGGCCGCCATCGATCGAGTACTCCGCATTCTGGCCGTCGGTAGTCGTGGCAGCGAGCAGTCCGAGCTTGGCGGCCAGGTCGCCGCCGGCGCCGTCATCGGCGACGGTTACCGTGAGCGGGCCGGTCTTCGTGTTCTGCAGTTTGATGGTGTCGGAGATGGAGTCGTAGCGGGCGGTGACACTCGCGTCGCTGCCGTTGATCCGGTTGATGATGTCGGCCAGTGAGTCCGTCGCCGAGTTGTAAGCGATGTTCTTGCCGTTGATTACGAGATTGTGGTCACCCGCCGCGACGGTTCCCGAGAAGAACGGCGTGGTCGCGAGCGGGCCAGTTTGCTGGGCGCGCGAGAGCGGTGAAATGCTCGACCGAGTTGCACCTGAGGACGACGTAAGCAGGCCGCTGGCGGAGAGGAAGTTCGAGGTGTCGCCGCCGTTGCCGAATGTGATGTTTCCTTGGGAAGAGGCGATCGTGAGGATGTTCGCGCGGCCCTGGGCATCGTTGGTGATGCTCGCCGTCACGCCGATCGTGCTGGCATTGATGTCCGCGACCACGTCGCTGAGCGTCATCATCTTGGTCATGCCGGTGCTGCTGGTGCGGGTTGTCGTGCCGCTCGACGCGAGCAAATTCGTCGCGGTCAGGAAGGTCGAGGTGTCGCTTCCAGAACCGAAGGTGATATCGCCTTGTGTTGAAACCACGCTGATCTGGTTGGCGTGGCCGTACTGGTCATTCGTGATCGAAGCCGTGACGCCGATACCGGAGCCATTGATCGCAGCGATGACGTCATCGAGCGATTGCGTGGTGGGGTCGACGGTGAGGGTGGCGGCACCGCCGGTCGCCGTGGAAATGGTGAAGGTGCCGCTGGTGACCGGTAGTTGGATGTTACCCGCATTCAGGAGGGCGGCAGATTGAAGGGGTCCGCCGCTGATACCGAACGTCTTGGCCCCGCCGGTCGCAGTCGAAATCGTGTAGCTGCCGTTCGAGGGCACGGTGCCGAAATTCGATTCGTTCATCGCCTTCGACTGATCGATGGGCGCTGCTATCGAGGTGCCGACGAGGGTCGAAGCGTTCGCGAGCTTGGTGACATTGACCGTGAATTGCCCGAGCAGCGAGGACGGCGAAGTCGTCGCGGAGACGGCGGTGCTACCGCTGATCGCGGACTTCCCGCTGACGGAGTTAGTCGCGGAGAGCGTGTTCAGTTTCGCGAGAAGGGCGGTAACTGCTGTCTGGACGGCTGCGACGGCGCTCTTCTTCTGGGTCTCTTTCGCCGACTTGTTTTGGAGTAGCGTTACTGCGTTCATGCGGACGTTCGTCAGCTGAGTAATAACGGCCTCGGTATCGAAGCTGGCGTAGAAGCCACCGAGTCGTACTGGGTCTGCCATCGGTTATCCCTTCCGTTCGAGGAGCAGGCCGCCGGTAGCTTCTTCCGCGCCAAGCTGCCAGAGGTTCTCCGCTTCAATGCGGGCGATGACCTCCCCCGACGACACATCGCGGACCAGGACGGCGACCATGACTCCGTTGGCATCCACGACGTAATCCACTTCACAAGCCTCCGCGGACCTTCCCGGCGCAAGCGCCGAGACAAGCCGTTCTTTCGCCGTTTTGCGGCGAGGAGCGGCGTATCCGCCATTCCCCCGACGACCATCCGCGGCGACCATCGCACTCGATAGCCGGACGGGGTCTATGGCAGCCAGTCTAAGGTCGGCCATCGTCGGATCCTTTCGGGGACTTACCTGATCTTCGGGTGGGATGCCCGAATACTTGAGTGGCGGCTTTACCCGGGAGAAATGGCGAAGCCCGGCATTTCTGCCGGGCCTCTACGGAAAGGACCACCTCTAGCTATTAGCCTCGGAGCAGGGTGAGGACGCTCTGCGAGGCCTGGTTCGCCTGGGCGAGAACGGCGGTGCCGGCCTGCTGCAGGATGTTGTTGCTTGCCATTTCGCTCGAAAGGCTGGCGACGTCTGCGTCGCGGATTCGGCTTTCGGAAGCGGTCAGGTTCTCGACGCTCACACCGAGGCTGTTCACGGTGTGCTCGAGGCGGTTCTGCGCAGCACCGAGGTCGGAGCGGCGGGTGTTCAGCGTGGTGATGGCGGAGTCGATCTGGTTGATGAACGCCTGGGCGCCGGCGTTGGAAGCAACGATCGTCGCCGAGGATGTCCAGTTCACAGCACCGGCCGTGACCAGGTTGAGACCGGTGGCCTGCGTGGCGCGAACGTCGTTGAACGAGATGTTCATCGTGTCGTAGGCCGTCGTGTTCGCACCGACCTGGAGGGCGGCTGCGCCCGAGCCAGCAACAACAACGGTGTCGTTCACGGCGTTCGTGAACGAGCCAATCAGGTTCGCGGCGGTTTCACCAGCGGTGGAGTTCA
>JBDTNM010000025.1:0-21972 GCA_039933735.1 bacterium
ATGCGGTCTTCCAAAGAGTGGAAACTGATGACGGCCAGGCGGCCTCCATGCGAGTTTCCAGAGCCGAGCAGGCTGCAGGCGAGCGGCAGAGCCGTGATGAGGGTGTCGAGTTCCCCATTCACACGGAGCCGGAGCGCCAGGAAGACTTTGGTGGCGGGGTGAATATGGGTTTGTCTCCTGGAACCCCCCACAGCCTGCTCGACAGATCTGGCTAATTCCCAGGTCGTTTGCAGGGGCCGGGCCGCCACGACCGCGCGAGCGATCCTGCGGGATTGGCGCTCTTCTCCAAGTTCGAAGAAGAGGTCTGCAAGCGACGATTCGTCCCACGTGTTGACGATCTCAGCGGCAGTAATGCCGCCGGACGCCGGATCCATCCGCATATCGAGTGGGCCTTCGAGCGCGAATGCAAACCCGCGCCGTGCCTCCCCGATCTGGAAGGATGAGATTCCGAGGTCCATGAGGATGCCATCGACATCGTGGAACCCTTCTCGTGCCGCCACTTCGGCGAGTTCACGGAAGTTCGCGTGGACGAAACTGACCCGTCTCCCAAACGGAGCCAACTTCGCACGCGCGAACTCCAGTGCTTCGCCATCCTGGTCCAGGCACAGGAGTTGGCCAGAGTCGCCCATTCGCGTAGCAATTGCCGCGCTGTGGCCGCCGAGGCCGGTGGTGCAATCGATGTATGTGCCGCCTTCGCGCACATCGAGGAGTGAGAGCGTTTCGTTGATGAGAACCGGCACATGGACAGGAGTAGGTGCTGTCATGACGACCACGTTACGCCTCCCCTGCTGGCAAGTGGCTCCGGCGGGCTGTCGCCCGTCTACGGTTTTCACGTTGTTCTTGTTCTCTTGCCGCGTACGTGGCGCGATCCCAGAACTCAAGCTTGTCACCGACTCCGACGACGAGTACTTCGCGGCTGATGCCGGCGTGAACGAGGAAGTCTTCGCGAAGGGTGATGCGGCCCTGCGCGTCTCTTTGAGCCGCCCAGACGTTGCCGTAGAAGTCGCGGCGGGCGTCATCGCCTTCCTCGGTTTCAGCGGGGATGGCTTCGATGATCTGGGCTGTCTTGGTGAAGGATTCGGTAGTGTGCAGAACGATGCACGGGTCGTTGCCGGTACTGAGATATCCGCCGCCATCGAAAGCACCACGGTACGCCGGAGGGATGGGTACCCTATTCCGGTCATCCAATTGGTACTCGACTTTGCCGACGAACAGCATCGACCGGGTGGCCTTTGAGGGCGTGGGTGGTGATCCCATAGAATTGGGAGAGTATGGGTTGATTCCCCATTTGTCCCCCGTTCACCCCATCGGGATAGTAGATGGGGCTCCGACAGGGTGTCAATACACTCTTTGAACATTTACATGGGGCGTGTATGGGCGGGCGCGTCCGAGGAGGTGCGGGTGCTACCATCGGAAGGTGGCAAGAATCGGAGTACTGACTGCCTCGGACAAGGCGGCCGCAGGCGAACGTGAAGATGAAAGCGGTGCGACGCTTGTGCGGCTGCTTCAGGAAGCGGGCCACGAAGTGATGCGGAAGGACGTCGTCGCCGACAACCGCGCGCTCATAGCGGAGCACCTTCGCGTTTGGGCGGACGATGGATTGTGTGACGTGATTCTCACAACGGGTGGGACTGGCCTCACCGAGCGGGACGTGACACCCGAGGCGACAAAGGATATCGCCCAACGCGAAGTGCCCGGGATCGCGTTCGCCCTCGTGGCGAATGGATTGCAGCACACGCCGTACGCAGCGTTAACTCGCGGGCTGGCCGTCACGAGGGCGAAAACCCTCATTGTGAACTTGCCTGGCAGTCCCAAGGCGGTGGCCCAGGGAATGGATGTGCTCTTGCCTTTGCTTTCCCATGTTGCTGAGCTCTTATCCGGGCCTGTGGAACACACCACGGCATCGGCATGAGAATCGACGTCCTGACGCTCTTCCCGGTCGCGTTCGAGGCTGGCCCTCTGGACGTATCAATCATCAAGCGGGCTCGGGAGGATGGGCTACTCGAGCTTCACACTCACGACATCCGCGAACACGCCACCGACAAGCACCGTTCGGTGGATGACTATCCCTTCGGCGGGGGCCAGGGAATGGTGATGCGCGTTGATGTGCTCGACCGAGCGCTGGAGCATGTCCAGGGGTTGGATGAAACGCAGGGCCTGGTCGTCTTCCTGACGCCGCAGGGCGAAGTCCTGAACGATTCCCTGGTTCGAGAACTCGCTCGAAATCAACGGCTCGTCCTTATCTCGGGGCGTTACGAGGGGATCGACCAGCGCTTCATCGATCATTGCGTCGACCGCGAAGTATCGATCGGCGACTACATCGTGACGGGCGGCGAACTGCCCGCGATGGTGCTGATTGATGCAGTCACTCGCCATGTTCCGGGTGCGCTGGGGGATGAACAAAGCCCAGAGGAAGAGTCGTTCGCCGACGGGCTTCTCGAACATCCCCAGTACACGCGGCCGGCGGAATACAAGAACTGGGCGGTGCCAGAAATCCTGCTCAGCGGGCATCATGCAAACATCGAGAAATGGAAGGCCGCTCAACGGATGGAGCGGACGCGCGAACGTCGGCCGGATTTGCTCGACTAACTCTCGTCGGATTCGGGGAAGAGTGACGCGACTTCGATGCTCAGACCCGGGAGCACTTCCTCGCCGCTGAGCGTACCGCCGTCTCTGACAACCGCGCGCTCGCCATTCTTGCGCCAGACGTGCACGCTTTTCGTGCTTGGGATAACGACCCAGACGAGGTCGACGCCTGCGCGTATATAGTCCTGAGCTTTGTCTTCTGCGGCGCTTATCTGGTCAGTGGGGGAAACGACTTCGACTGCCAGTTCCGGCGGCACCGAAATCCAGCCCCGTTCGGGCATCTCTTTTAACCGTGAACGTGAGAGGTAGGCAACGTCGGGCATTCGCACGTCGCCCGGCGCCCACGGAAAGATCGTAAAGCCACCATCCGAGCCGGTGACAAACCCCTGCCGGCCGTCGTCGAGCCATCGCCAAAGAAATCGCATCACGACCGAGGCGATATACGACGACATGCTGCTCATAATCCGCTCCCTCAACTCGCCATCGATGACTTCGTAGCGCTCGCCGTCGGGCAGTGCCAGGGCGTCTTCCCAGGTGTAGATCTTCGAAACCGGCGTTGCCGTCATGAGAGCAGTATAAGCTTCGCCAACCCGCGCCTCGTTTAATCCGTCAGCACCATGAGCCTGAAGTAGTCGTTCGCAAGGGCGCCAGGGCGAACGGCCCGTATTCGCTCGACTGTTTCGCGTGGAGGCATCCCAAGGCCGCGGAGTATCAGTCCGGTCACCAGGCCGCTGCGGTTCATCCCGTGTTGGCACATTATGTATATTCGCTCTGGACTCGATTCACCGCCGGATGCAATTGAGTCGAGCGCCATCCGTACCACTTCAGCAACGCGGTTCGACGACGAAAGTGGCCCATCAAGATCGGGAAAGACACAGGCCAACCATTTCTTCGTTGCGGCTCGGAAGGTCGCATCGATTTCTCCGGCGCAATCAATGACCCACGAGTCGGCGAGGAGTGGGCCTCGGAATGATTCGCCGACGTTACTGTGCGCGCCGCCCATCCAAATCTCGGTGCGGACGTCAGCCAACTCGCCGGAAGGTAAAACGAGGCTGGCTTTAGGGACGTGGATCGCTGTGGAGTGGAGCGATGGATCTTCGAGCACGAACTGAGGCTACCTGCCCCTTCCATTCGCCGCCACCTGGCTGACGCTTGGTACAGTCATTTGGACTGATTGGCGGAAACTCCATCAGTTCGAGTATTCCTAGTGCAATGCCAAGCCGAGACCGAGGTATACGTATTTGATTGGATTGCTTGAGATTCGGCGGCGAAAACTCCAGTTCGCTTTGATTGCGTTGATCGTCACGCTAATCAGCTACCTCGTGCTCATGATCAACGGTCTCGGGGTGGGCCTGAACGAGCAGGCTGGTAGTGCGCTCAAGAGCTTCGATGCAAACGCTATCGCCTATTCCGACCGCGCCGGACTCAGCGTGATCCGTTCGGAACTCAGCGCTGAACTCGTCCAACGGATCGGAACAGAATCCGGATCGACGGCCTCAGCTCCGCTCGGGTACGTTGCCGCCAACTACGAAAAGGCCGACGGCTCCATTAAGTCCGCAGCGTTCCTTGGGTTCGACCCAGGGACCATTGCCGAACCGAAGGTGGTCGAGGGGCGAACACTCACGTCCGAAGACGGCGATGCCGTGCTGGCTGACCGGAGTTTCCTTCGCTACGCAGACCTGAAGGTGGGCGATACCGTCACCGTCTCGGTACGGCTGAGCGAGAGGCAGTTTCGCATCGTTGGCGCGATCGACGAGGGCAGCTTCTTCTTCCAGCCATCCGTCTACCTGCTTCGCAGCTCCTGGCAGGAGTTGAAGTACGGCGAGTCAGGCGCGGACCAACCCGCAGCTTCGGTGGTTTTGCTCAAGGGTCCACGCCTCGCTGGGAAGTCCGGTCAGGGCTGGGAAGCGGTCTCCAAGACGACGGCGTTCGCAAACATCGAAGGCGTTTCCGGACAGCAGTCCACGGTTCAGGCACTGCAGGTGTTCGGGTACCTCATCGGAGGACTCGTCATTGGCGTTTTCTTCTACGTGTTGACTCTTCAGAAGACCGGGCAGATTGGCGTACTCAAAGCGGTTGGGGCGAGTTCATTCTTCGTCTTTCGCCAGGTGTTGATCCAGGTCCTTGGGATCAGCACGATCGGCGTCGCCATCGCTGTGCCGCTCGCCTGGCTCACGAACAACGCGCTCCAGAGAGTACCGAACCCGGTCCCAATTGCGTTTACGGCCAACACCTTCCTCACCACGTCGCTCTTGCTCGTCCTCATGGCTGCGGTCGGCGCAGCGTTCTCGGGTCGGCAAGTTGCCAAGGTCGACCCCATCATTGCCCTCGGGCAGCAGCAGTAGGTGCCGCGATGACCGTGAAGCTCGAAGTCCGCGACCTCTCGAAAACCTACGGAGAAGGCGAACGCGCCGTCCACGCGGTGAAGCACGTCAGCTTCAAGACAGACCCCGGCCAATTCGTGGCGGTCGTCGGGCCGAGCGGATCCGGGAAGACCACCCTTCTGGCGATGATCGGCGGGCTGCTCACACCCACCACCGGAAGCATCGTAGTGAACGGCCGCGACATTGCCGGGCTCTCCCGCGGCGAGCAGGCTGCCTACCGGCGCGAGACTATCGGCTACGTCTTCCAGGCGAACAACCTGCTCCCGTTCCTTACGGCGCGGGAGAACCTGCTGGTGATGGCGCAGATCACGGGCGCGAATCGGAAAGCCGCGCGAGAGCGCGCGGGCCAGCTGCTCGATGAACTTGGCCTCCAGGAACGGGCGAACGCTGTAAGCACCGAGCTTTCCGGCGGCGAACGTCAACGTGTTGCCATCGCGCGGGCGCTGATGAATGACCCCGGACTGGTACTGGTTGATGAGCCAACCGCAAGCCTCGATTCGGCACGCGGACGCCAGGTGGTGGAATCACTAATTCGCGAGGTGAAAACACGGGGAAAGCTCGGATTGATGGTCACGCACGACATGGCAATGGCCGCCCTTGCCGACCGCATCCTCTCGATGCACGACGGGCTGATGACGGAGATCGCGAAAAGCGAAACCGTGCCGGCGTGATCCTCCGCGAAATTCGGCCTACCATTCGGCATCCGAGTGGGGGCGATGCGGTTGGGGATCGAGTTTGCGGCAGCCGCATTCGCGCTAGCGGTCTCGTTGCCGCTCACGTTTGTGCTCAGGCTGCCGACGAAGGCGGGCCGGCGGGGCGAACTTATGCCCAGGGTCGGAGGATTTAGCATCCTCGCCGGTTTTGTCGTCGCCATTTTCCTCGTCGCGACGTTTTCCAACGAGGCCAGCCGACTGCTGAATGAGGACCGTCGAGAATTCCTCACGCTGATTGTTTGCGGTGCGGTTGTTGGGGCAGTTGGCGCGAAAGACGACTTCAAAGACCTCGACTGGCGCTACAAACTCTCGACGCATTTCCTCGCCGCCCTGGGGATCTACCTCGTGGGCTTTCGCGTCGGCGAGATGACCCTGCCGGGCGGGGGGAACGTGGCCCTCGGCTGGACCGACCCAATTGTCAGCATTTTTTGGATCATGTTGATCACCAACTCTATCAACCTGATCGACGGCCGCGACGGCGTGGCAGCTGGAGTGGCGGCCCTCGTCTCTGGCACGATGGCGTACATCGCATGGGATCTCGGTCATGATGTGATCGCGATGCTTTTCGCGGCCCTCGGCGGCGCGTCCTTGGGCTTCGTACCACTCAACCTTCCCCGTGCACGTCGATTCCTGGGAGATTCGGGTGCGTATTTTCTTGGCTTCATGATCGCCGGACTGAGTGTCTCCGGATTTGTCGACACTACGGGACGGGTGCCGCTCTACATACCGCTCGTTGCTTTGGGGTTCCCGGCACTCGACACCGGGGTTGCGTTCATGCGCCGGTTCCTCGATGGCCGGCACCCGTTCAAAGCGGATAGTGACCACTTCCATGATCGACTCGAACATGTCGCGGGCTTCGGGCCGTTGCGCGTGACGATTGCGTGCTACGGCATCACGGCGCTGTTCTGCCTCGGGGCGTTGGGCGCCCATATCTGGTACAAGTCCGCGGGTTCGGCGATCGTTGGGCTGGCGATCATCGCTTTCGCGATCGGCCTGACGGCAATCCTCGGATACGGGACGTCGTTTTGGAATTCCACAAGGGTGCTCGCCTGGCGTGGCGCCGAGGCGAAGGAGCAGGCCTAAACCGACCGTTCGCCGTACCGCAGCACGCGATTCCGGGCAGAGCGCGCCGCATACGAGACCGCGTGCAAAGAGAAGCGCGCCCAGATCCCCGCAAACGTCACCCCATCAACGAAACCGCTCCCTCTCATGTGCTTCGCGTAGTACCGCCACATGCCCCGATGGTGGGCGGCCATCGCTCGATAGACAGCCTTTCGCGAACTCCCGCCGATGCGATGCCGGACTGCAGCGGCCGGAAAGTATTCGACGGAGAGGCCGGCATCGCGGACGCGTTTGCAGAAGTCGACGTCTTCGATGCTGAAAAAGTAGCCGGCGTCGAACAACCCAACGGCATCGATGGCTCGCCGGTGGATGAGCATCAACGCCCCGGAGACCCAGTCGACCGTCCGAATCTCGTCGTGTTTCCAGTCACTCAACAGGTACGCCCGCGACCATCGATTCCTGGGAAGCAATTTGGTGGTGAGGGAATGGCGATTAAAAAGCGCGTTGCGGTGACTTGGGAATGAGCGGGCACTCGCTTGAACGGTCCCGTTGGCATTCAGAATCTTCCCGCCGAGCACGCCAACCCGCGGGTGCGCCTCGAGATAACTGGCGGCGGAGGGTATGCCGGCATCGAGCAAGGTTGCGTCCGGATTGAGGAGGCAGACGACCGAAACGTCTTTGATCGCCTCAATCCCCCGGTTAACAGCCGCGGCGAAACCCGTATTGCGGCGATTTTCGACCACACGAATCGCGGGCCAGCGAGCGCGGATTGCGGCCGCCGTCCCGTCATCGGAAGCGTTATCGACGACGACAATAGCCGCCACCAGATCCGGCAAATGTGCTTCGACGGACTCGATGCAAGCGATTGCCAGGTCGCGGCACTTGTAGGTCACAATCACGATACCGACCGTCACGAGGCAATTTCCGCATACACGGCCGCTGTCTCGCGAGCGGCGCGATCCCACGAGAATCGGCTGGCGTGCGCAAGGCCTGCGGCCGCAACTTCCTGGCGCACCGAGGCATTTCGAAGTAGCTGAAGGCATTGCTTGGCAATTGCGCCAGGGTCCCGGGCCGGGACGAACAACGCAACGCCCGACAATATTTCGTTCATCGCAGGCGCCTTCGTGGTGACGACCGGGGTGCCACATGCCATCGCTTCGAGCGGAGGCAGCCCGAACCCTTCGTAGAGCGAAGGAAAGACGAGTGCGACGGCGCCACTCAACATTGCCGCGAGTTCTGAATCCGGGACGTAACCGCAGAAGCGCACTGAGGATGCCACACCCAGTCGCTCAGCCTCGCGTTGCAACGGAAGGGACAAGGTCCCGGAGTTGCCCGCCAGAGCGAGCGTGCAGTCTGGGAACGCGGCGACGACTTCCGGCATGGCCCGAATCACGTCCACGGCTCGCTTCCCCGGTTCTGCCGTACCGAGAGCGCAGATGTACTGATTCGAAATGTTGTGTTTCGCCTTGAAATCAGCGATCGCCGATTCCCGGGCAGGCGCGAGCCACGATCGAGGCGCCTCGGCGATGACGCGAACGCGCTCGGGGGCGTACTGGAGGTAACGAACAACATCGTTCGCGACCGCCGCGGATGGGACGATGATGCGATCGGCGCGCGTTGCCGTTGCGGCGAGGTGGCGATAGTAAAGCCGCCGGCCCAGCGAATAGCGCGCGGGAATACGGAAAAACGTGAGGTCGTGGACGGTCGCGACGGCAGGGACGTTCGTTCGAGGCACAAAGAAATGAGGTCCGTGGTACACGTCCGCGGCGCGCAAAGACCCGCAGCGCGCGAGCGCGACTTCTTCCCAGGCGATTCGCGATGGCCGACTGTCGGGAACGGCAATGTGCTGACCGAAGCCAGGCGCGACCGCCGCAGCAACCTGTAGTTCCACGCCGTCAAGACGCGTGAGAGCCCGGCCCAATTCGAGGGTATAGACACCAGCTCCCGCCGGCCTTGGGGGAATGGCGCTGGCGTTGTAGAACACCCGAAGAGGCTCGCGAGGCATCGGGCGATCCTACGAAGCCCCGAATCTATAATCCCGTCCGCATGAAGGGCGTCGTTCTCGCAGGTGGCAAGGGCAGCAGGCTGCGGCCATTCACCTACTCGGGTGCCAAGCAGCTTGTGCCGATCGCGAACGTCCCTGTGCTTCATTTCCCGGTCAACCAGCTTGTTGCTTGCGGTATCACCGATATTGCTCTGGTTGTGGGCGAAACCGAACCTCAGATCCGGGCGGCGATGGGAGACGGCTCAAGATTCGGCGCGCGCTTCTCCTATATCCGTCAGGAGGCGCCGTTAGGCATCGCGCACGGCCTCGGGATTTGTCGGCAGCACGCCTCCGGAGAGCCCGTCGTGCTGTATCTGGGCGACAATGTGCTGCTCGGTGGAATCAGTGACTTCGTGCGTGACTTCGCTGCATCCCGGTCGGCCGCGTCCGTGATCTTGAAGGAAGTTCATGACCCGCGCGCGTTCGGAGTGGGGGCATTGGAAGACGGGCGCCTTACGAGGATCGTCGAGAAGCCCGCGGAACCCGAAACGAACCTGGCCGTCATCGGGGTCTACGCCTTTCGAGCCGATATTTTCGACATCATCGATGGCCTCACGCCGAGCGCACGCGGCGAACTGGAAATCGCTGACGCCATCAATGGCCTCATCGGGGCAGGCCTGGCGGTGGATGCCGCGGTCACGGCGGATTACTGGATCGATACGGGAAAGATGGAGGACATGCTCGAAGCGAACGGCGCCGTGCTGGGCACGTTCGCGACTCAGTTGAGCCCGGGTTCCACGATTCGGGATTGCACCATGTCGGGAATCGTGACGGTGGCGGACGGCGCCGTGATCGACGGGTGCGAAATACTGGGGCCGGTGGCTATAGGGCCCGGTGCCCGGCTCACCGGTTCCCGAATCGGCCCAAACGTAGCAATCGGCGAAGGGTGCACTGTCTCTAATTCGTCTATCAGCAACGCGATCATCATGGAGTCGACGTCCGTACGTGACTGCCCCGGAATCGTAGATTCGATGATCGGGCGATTCGCGTCCGTGAACTGTGCTCCCTCGAACTCGCGGCTGGTGCTCGGCGACCACTCGCGCTTCGAGGTGGGAGCGTGAGGGTTCTCGTTACAGGTGGATGCGGCTTCATCGGGAGCCACGTTGTGCGAGCGCTGGTGCGAGACGGCTGGTCTGTAACGAACCTGGATAAGCTCACTTATGCCGCAAACCCTGGGAACCTGACCTCGCTCGCCGACTCGCCCGCCTACGATCTCGTCGAGGGGGACCTTTGCGATGCGCAGCTCGTGCGTGAATTGGTCGCTGGCAAGGACCTGGTACTCAATTTCGCCGCCGAGACGCACGTCGACCGTTCTCTTCATGACCCGGCGGTTTTTGCGCGCACTGATGTGGAGGGCGTGGTGTGCCTTCTTGAGGCCGTGCGGCTGGATGGGCGGGCCGAGCTGATTCATATGTCCACGGATGAAGTTTTCGGACCGCTGAAGGCGCCACTTGAGGCCGCCGAAGACCAGCCCTTCGCGCCGAGCTCGCCATATTCAGCGAGCAAAGCGGCCGCCGAACTCATGATCCAGGCCTACTGCGAGACCTACGGGTTGCCAGTGACCGTGCTGCGTTCGTGCAACGTCTACGGGCCGAATCAACACCTGGAAAAGTTCATCCCGCTGTTCATCCACCGTGCTCTTTCGAGCGAACCGATGCCGCTGTATGGCGACGGCCTGCAAGAACGCGAGTGGCTGTACGTTGATGACCTGGTGGACGCGGTGTTGTTGGCGAGCCGTGTGCCGACAGGCCCGGGATTGAATCGACTGAACATCGGCTCCGCCGACAGGCGCTCGAATATCGAGGTGGCCCGGCGGATTTGCGAACTTGCCGAACGGCCGGCCGAACTCATCCAGTCGGTCCGCGACCGCCCGGGCCACGATCGGCGCTATGCAGTGGATTCCTCTCGTATCCGCTCCCTGGGATGGAGCCCAAAAGTCGACTTCGCAGACGGGCTTTACCGGACTTTCGATTGGTACCGAGCACATCCGGACGGCGCAACGAATGCATCCGGGGCGTTCGCGACGTACTTCCAAACTCAATACGGAGAGCGGCTCGAACCGAACGGAACGTAGGCGCTCGGGTCCCCTCCGATTCGGCGTGCCTTCAGGCTCGCGGCTTTTCGACACGCTCTACTCTCGAACTTCGGGCTTTTGTTAGCGCCCGAGGATAGCGAGGTCGGCAATGACCGGCCGGTGATCGCTGCCTTCTCCCCGCCCTTCCCGGATCGACAAGCACACGATTCCCTGACTGTGGAAGACCTGGTCGATGCGGATCGGGCGAAGCTTTCGGTCTTTTGGCCACGTAGTCGCGTTTCCCCGGCCGCGCTCTTCGTGAGCTGAGATGAGTCCGGTCTTTTTGATTTCCCGATACCAGCGATGGTGCTGGTCGAGATTGAAGTCGCCGGCCGCGATCACAAGCCCAGTCTCATCGCGGAATGCGTCGGTGATCGCCGTCCAGCCGTCGTTCCAGTGGTTCGCAATCGTCGCTCCGAGCCCGGGGGAGGTTGGGTGCAAGTCATAGAGCACCACGTTCTGACCTTCGATCTGGATGGTTGCACGGATGTACGGTCGGCCCCCGGCCTCCACCACCGTCACGTCATCGAGCGGAAATTTCGAGTAGAGAGCGGTCCCGAAGTAGGCGTTTTCGTAGGCGATTTTGACGTACGGGTAGCGGATGGCGACGCCGCTGTCGCGCAGCGCAAGGTCCATGCGAGGCCCGAACTCCTGGAGGAAGAGCACGTCCGGGTCTACGTCGGCTATTTCGGCGGCTATACCAGCGTAGTCGGGGTTCTCGAAGTACACGTTGGCAGTCATCAAACGAATGTGTGGCGCGGCGAGAGCCTCTGCCGGAATAGGTTGGGCAGGCCGGTAGTCGGGCAGCACCCATGCGAGGTGGAACACCACCACAGCCCCTGCGGCGCCGAGCAGCCACCAACGCCGGAAGACCAGCGCGAACAGTGCAATTGGGTATGCAGGCTGGTAGATCCAGAACGTGTACGCGTTCGCCCAGATGAACAAGAGGTTCGAATCCGGACGCACGAGCCGGGCTGCGACCACCACCAGGAGCCCGGCAACCACCAGCCAACCGACGATGGCGAGGAGACCAACGAAAAGTCCCAACGGGGTCCGGCGGGTGAGGCCGGACGTTGCCCGCCAGGCCGTCGAGATGCTCAGTGGGAGGCCTCGGCAGTGGTCACGGCGCGTGTTCCCAATCGAGCATCATCACTTCGATTTCCGTCCCCGCCTCGACGACCGCGACGGTCTCGGGAATCACGGTGAGCGCGTTCGCGGCGCTCATACTGGTCAGGATGTTGCTGCCCTGTGGGCCGGTGAGGTCGGCATACCAGTGGCCGTCTTCGCCAAGGGTGACGAAACAACGACCGTAGAACCGTCGAGGGTCGGTGTTCAATACCTGTTGGCGAACGATGGCTCGAAGCGTCGGACGCTCCCAGTCGTTGCGGCCGAGCATGGTGAAGATGGCGGCGCGGCCGAAGAGTTCGAACGAGACCATCGAGCTCACCGGGTTCCCGGGCAAGCCAAGATGTGGCACCTGGCGGCCGTCCGGCGCCTTGAATGCGCCAAAAGCGAGCGGTTTGCCTGGCCGCATCCGGACCGTCCAAAAGTCAATCGCGCCTTCTCGTGCGAGGACATCCTTGACGACATCGAAGTCCCCGCGTGAGACGCCCGCCGATGTCACAATCATATCTGTGCCGAGGCCTTCGCGAATCTTGGCGGTGAGGTCTTCAACGGTGTCGCGAGCGATGCCGAGCAGCTTTGGTACGCCGCCGTATTTCGAGACAAGGGCGGCAATCGCAGGGGAGTTCGCATCGTAAATTCGGCCGGGAAGAAGCGCGGTGCCCGGTGGCGTGATTTCGTCGCCGGTGGCAAGAATGCCGACGACGGGGCGCCGGTAGACGCTGACTTCGGCCGCACCAATGCTCGCCAATACACCGATTTCGGAAGCACGGAGGACGCGTCCAGCGGCGAGGACCGTGCTCCCGGCGCTGATATCTCCGGCCCGAGGTCGGACATTGGCACCGGGGTTAGCGCCCTTGAAGATCGCTACCGTGTCGCCGGAAGTCGGCAACTCGCCGGGGCCCCGAAGCATTTCGTCGGTTTCTTCGAAGGGGACGACGGCATCCGCTCCCGGTGGGATGGGCGCGCCAGTCATGATCCGGACGGCTTCGCCAAAGGCGACCGGCACCTGGTGGACATAGCCCGCAGCGAGATTTGCCGTCACCCGAAGCGTTACGGGCGACTCCTGTGACGCACCGTCCGTGTCGGCGGCCCGAACGGCGTAGCCGTCCATTCCGGTGTTGTCGAGCGGCGGGATATCGAACGGGGCGATCACGTCCTCGGCAAGTACCTGGCCAGCGGCGTCCAGTAACGGTATTCGCTCGGATGGCAGGCGAGAAAAGTAGGAAAGAATCCGCGCGCGTGCCTCTTCGACGCTGATCATGCTCATTCGGTCGGCCATCTGAGGATTGTCGATTCCACCTGCGCGGTTGTCGAACACGGCGGAAACAAAAATGCCGCCCGCAGGCGGCATTGAGGACCGTTGTTCGAATGAAAGGTCAGGCAAGCCGGACAGCGAGGCATGTGGTGGTGCGTTGAACACCGGCGACCTTTTGCACCGCGTCGGTGATCGCGTTGCCCAGGCTGTCGAGATCCTCGGCCTCCAACTGGACGATGACGTCGTACGGTCCCGTCACAGTATCAACGACGGCCACACGGGCCCCGGGATAGGTGAACTCCTGGATCGCTGAACTTACGGCTTTCGCTTTACCGACGTCGGTTTCGATGAGGACGTAGCCACGAACGGCCATAGTGAGCCTCCTTAACCTCCGCTACGCGGGGGGCCATCTTTCTGCTACGGGCATGGCCTGTCAAGGATCGCGCCAACCGAACGGGTTAGAATCTCGACCACATGCGGATCACCTTCTGCGGCACCGGTGGGGGAGGAGCGTCGGCAGAACGCTCCGGTAGTTGCATCCTGCTCGACGACGGCGACCGGGGAATGCTGTTGGATTGCGGTCCGGGTTCAATCGGCGCCATCCTCCGTTCGGGACTGGCTCTGCCGAAAGCATCGCTGCTGGTCGTCAGTCACCTGCACATGGACCACGTCCTTGGCTTCGACGACTGGCTCGCTCACCTCGTCTTTCCATACCGGGTAATACCGCGCGTGGTCGGCCCGCCCGGGACTCGTGCGTTCGTCGAACTCGTGGGCAAATCGACCGGCATGGTGCACTCGATCCTCGGAGAGAAGTTTGGTGAACCAATCCAAATACCTGTCACGGAACTGGCCGACGGCGAGGTCTCCGATCACGCGGAGGCGAAGGTGCGGAGCATCGTTGTTCCGCACGCGCCGGAAGTCGTGGCAATGGCTCATCGGGTCGAATTCGGTGGCGCGACTGTCGTGTATAGCGGGGACACCTGTGCGGTGCCGGACCTAATGATCGCGCTGGCTGAGGGCGCGGACGTCCTGATTCACGAGGCGTACTCGGAGGCAGGCCTTCGCGACTGGACCCGCGGGGCCGACTCGGCGCGAGTAGATGCGATCTTTGCGGCCTTCGCCCGAAGCCATACCCGCGTGGATGTGGCGGCGAAACTTGCGGCAGAGGCTGGAGTCAAGCGCTTGGTGCTAACTCACCTGTGTCCGGGAGAAGACGCCGAGCGGCTGCGGGCAGAAGCCGCTGCGCACTTCTCGGGGGAAGTCGTGATCGCGGCGGACGGACTCACGCTCCCCGTCTGATCGCGTTAGGCCGGTGGCAATTCGTAGCTAATTGCGATTTCCCCCGCGCTCGCGCCCGACGCGACCGTAACGGTGAGGTGAAACTCGAATTGGCCGATGAAGCAGAGCGCCTCAGCGCCGGTCCGGCAGTAATAAATCGATGCCGTGGCGGTGATGTCGGACGTACCCGGCACCGCCTGGATGGGGATCGGCAGGACTACCGATGGGTCATCGTTCGACCAACTCACCGACTTCTCGCCCAGGTTCAGAACGGCTGGATTCGAGGTAACGAACTCCATCTTCGATGGGGCCGAACCATTGAGATGGAAACTGGCGGGCGTGCTGATCGTGACACGCAGGTTCGTTGCGCCGGGCGCAACGGAGACGGGCGGCAGGTCGACTTTGACGGAATGCCCGGGCGTCGCCGTCGCGATGGCGGCGAGGTTCGTGAGGGTGAGCGTTGAGAGTTGGCCTGTGGCCGGGTCGAACTCGCGAATCAGGTGATTGTTCGTATCGGCGATGTAGAGCTTTCCGTTTGCGGCGGAAAGACCGCCGGGCTCATCGAGCATCGCCATGCCGGCCGGGCCGTCCGACCAGCCACGAGCGCTGCCCGATGCCGTCCCGAGTTGGTTGGCAACGAGGTCGTAAACCCGAATCTTGTGGTTGTAGGTGTCAGAGATATAGAGGGCGTGATCGTCGTAGGTGACGCCCTGGGCGTGCTGGAGCTTCGCTTGTTTGGCTGCGCCATCTTCATCGCCGTAGTCGAAGAGGCCCGTGCCTACCAGGGTCTTCACCTGGTCGCCGCCGATGCTGAGTTCGCGGACCGAACTCGACTCGGGATCGACCCAGTAAAGCGTTTTGCCGTCTGTGCTGATGCCAGACGGCTGGGCAAGGGTGGCCATGGACTTCTTTTCACCATCGTCGATACCTTCGCGACTCGTGCCCGCAAAGACGGAGACGGTGTTTTTCGCGAGGTCCATCGCCCAGAGCTGATGAATGCCGGCCATGGAGATGTAGAGCGTTTGTCCGACGACGACGACGTCCCATGGTGATGCCATTGCCGTTTGACGGGCTGCGGCGTTGCCCTGGGGCAGACGGTCGAGTTGTTTACCCGTTCCGGCAATTGTCTTGACCTCGAAGGTTGCGGTGTCGACCGCCCGAATGGCGTGGTTCCGCGTATCGGCGACGTACAACGTCTTTCCGTCGGAGGACAAGGCGAGGCCCTGGGGCTGACGGAAGGCGGCCTCGTTCGCAGCGCCGTCCGCGAAGCCTTCCTTGCCAGTTCCGATGGCCTTCTGCAATTCCCCGTTGAGCGTCGCGACAACGATCCTGTTATTTCCCGAGTCGGCGATGTAGAGGCGGCCACTCGCTGCGTCGGCAAGAGCTTTGCCAGGGAAGGACAGAACTGCGGTGGCTGGCGCTGAATCGAGGGAGAGCGGAAGCGGCTGAGGCTTGAGCAAGCCGTTCGCACTGAACTCTTCGCTCAACGACTTGATGATCGGTTCAAATAGCGGGTAAACGCCCTCGCCCGCGTGTCCGCCGACGAGGTTCCCGGCGGGATCGATGAGAACGAGAGTGGGCCAGGCGTTTGCGCCGAAGGCGTTCCAGACGGCGAAGTCCGGGTCGTTCAGGACCGGGTGTTCGAGGCCATAACGTTTTATCGCTTCGCGGATGGAGTCGTCATCGTGTTCTGTGGCGTACTTGCCGGAATGGACGCCGATAACGACGAGTGAATCGCCAAACTCGGCTTCGAGCTGCTTGAGGTCGGGAATGATGTGCTGGCAGTTGATGCAGCCGAGCGTCCAAAAGTCGAGAAGGACGATGCGGCCCTTGAGCTCCGCGAGCGTCAGCGGCTTTTGAACGTTGAACCAGGTCACTCCGGTGGGAATTGCGGGGGCAGGGTCTTTCCCTGCCCAGGACTTCTTCGGGCTTGTGGACGCCACGTCAGCGCCGCCCGCCGGTTTCGGCGAATTCGAACCGCCGCTGGAGCATCCAACGGCAAAAAGGAACATGCATAGAACGATGATACGGAGCAGAAGACGGGTGCGCGTCATGCGGAAGTCTGACATCAGGCAACAGTGTGCTCTTTGGGTCGAAACGTTACGAAAACGGGTTCACGGACGGTAAACGGGCTCACCCCCTATACTTCAAAGTCCCATGTCAACTGCATCGTCCCTCGAGGGCCTGCGCGAAGAGGCGCTGGCAGCGCTCGCATCGGCTTCCAATGAAGCCGGGCTCGAACAGTGGCGCATCTCGTTTTTTGGCCGGCAGGATGGCCGGCTTACTGCCCTCTTGCGCTCGATAAAGGATCTTCCCGGCAATGAACGCGCTGCCTTCGGCGCCGGGGCGAATACGCTCAAGCAAGAACTTGAGTCGGCCCTTGAAACACGCCAACAAGCGCTCAAGCAGGCCGCCCTACACACCCTCAGCACCGAATCGGCACTGGACGTTACGCTTCCCGGGCGCCCACAGGTGATCGGCCGCCTCCATCCAGTCACACAGACGATGCGGGACTGCCTCAAGGCGTTCGGCGATATGGGCTTCCGCGTGGCTGAAGGCCCCGAAGTCGAATGGGATCGCTACAACTTCGACGGAGTCCGCATTCCCGAAGACCATCCAGCAAGAGATATGTGGGACACCATCTGGGTGAACACGCTCATCGACGGGCAGCGGCACATGTTGCTTCGGACTCATACGTCGCCGAACCAGGTGCGCGTCCTTGAGCGAACATCTGAGCCGCCAGTGCGCGTGGTTGTACCGGGAAAGTGCTACCGCCAGGAGGCGACTGACGCCACCCACGAATGGATGCTCACCCAGATTGAGGGGCTCGCGGTGGATGAGGGCGTGCGCATGAGCGACCTCAAAGGAGTGCTCTACGAATGGTCCCGGCAGATGTTCGGGGCCGACCGGAAGATCATTTTCCACCATAGCTATTTCCCGTTCGTCGAGCCCGGAGTCGAGATGGCGATCGACTGCTTCATTTGCCGCGGCAACGGGAGCGACTGCCGCACCTGTCATGGCACCGGGTGGATCGAAATTCTCGGCGCTGGAATGGTGCACCCCGAAATCATCGAGACCGCGGGCTACGACTCATCGAAAGTCACTGGTTTTGCCTTCGGCATCGGTGTTGAACGCGTCGCGCTCCTGCGCTGGGGCATCGAAGACATCCGCAACTTCTACGCCAACGACATCCGCTTTCTTCAGCAGTTCTAGGAGGAGAACGAAATGAAACTCTCTTTGAACTGGCTGCGTGAGTTCGTGGACGTCGATCTTCCTGTTGCCGAGCTGGCTCGACGGTTGATTGATTCAACCGCGGAGGTCGAGAACTGGGAAACAATCGGCGCCGGCTGGGACCCCGAACGAGTCCGAGTTGCCGAAGTGGTGGCGGTGGAACCCCATCCGAATGCCGACCGGCTTCGCCTCGTCACGGTCGACGACGGGAGGGGCCGTCAGCAGGTAGTTTGCGGTGCTCCAAACGTGGCGGTCGGCCAAAAGATCGCGTTCGCGACTGAGGGCGCAGAACTGGTCGACGGCCACAGTGGGGAGAAGTCGAAGCTCAAGCTTCGGCCGATTCGTGGAGTTGATTCCGCGGGAATGGTGCTGAGCGAGAAGGAACTGGGTCTCAGCGACGACCACGAGGGCATCCTGGTGTTGCCGCCCGATGCAGTGAACGGCAGACCGCTGGTCGAACAGCTTGGTGATGTGGTCTTCGATATTTCCACATGGGCGAACCGGGCAGACCTGCTCGGAGTGATGGGGTTCGGTCGAGAGACGGCGGCAATCACCGGCAAGGTGCTGCGGGAGCCAGAACGTACGCATGCCGAATCCGGTCGGAAGGTGTCGGATGCCATCGATGTGATCATCGAGGCGCCAGATCTCTGCTACCGGTTCACGGCCTCGCTGATTGAAAACGTGACTATCGGGCCGTCTCCCCAGTGGATGCAAGAACGGCTCCAGCGGTCAGGCATGCGGCCAATCAACAACGTCGTCGACATCACAAACTACGTCATGCTTGAGACTGGCCAGCCACTTCACGCGTTCGACTACGACCGGGTTCGCGGCAAGCGAATCGTTGCCCGGCGCGCGGCCTCCGGCGAGAAACTCGTCACGTTGGACGGCGTTGAACGCGAGTTCGACAGCGAAATGCTCCTGATCTGCGACGGAGACGGACCCGTGGGAATCGCCGGAATCATGGGCGGCGGCAACAGCGAGGTCAGCGAGAACACCAAAAACGTGCTCCTGGAGATCGCGAACTTCAAACGGGGCAACATTCGGCGCACTTCGGCCCACCTGAAGTTGCGGACGGAAGCTTCATTGCGATTCGAAAAGGGCCTGGGCATGGAAATGCCCGAGTACGCGCAACACCGCGCGCTGCATCTCTTCGAAATGCTGACCGGCGGCACCGTGGCTGCGGGCCTCGTCGATGTCTATCCGGGAAAGCAGCCGCCGCGGACGATCGTTGTGGAGTCGGCGCGCATCGAACAGGTGCTGGGAATTGCCATCCCGACCGATGACGTTCGGCGAATCCTTACTGACCTGGGTTTCACCTGCCATTTCGTGCCGCCCGGGAAATACAGTGTTCAGCCGCCCGACTGGCGGCCTGATGTCGAAATCGCCGACGACGTGATCGAGGACATCGGACGGATTTACGGCTACGACAAGCTCCCAACAACGATGCTGCGCGGACGTCTGCCGGCTCCGGAGGTCGACCCGCTGCGCGACCTGCGCGAACGAGTCCGTGACCTGGCCGCAGCGCTCGGATTCCAGGAGACAATTACCTATACGCTGACGGACAAGGCACGGCTTGAGCGGATGGTGCCGGCCGGCGATGAACTCCGCAGCGACCCTCTTGGCGTGGTGAACCCGGTTGCGGCCCAGCACACCTTCCTTCGCACTTCACTTCGGCCCTCGGTGCTCGAAACATACTCTGCCAACCGACACCACGAAGACGGCGCGTTGCGCGTGTTTGAGGTCGGCTTCGAATACCTTCCAGTCGAGGCCGATTTACCCCACGAGCGGCCGGTGCTTTGCGCCGTACTCGGCGGTAGCCGTGAAGGTCGTTGGGCGAGGTCAGCCGCCGAACGGCTCGACTTCTTCGATGCTAAAGGCTTCCTCGAAGCGCTCTTGCGGGACCTGGGCATTCGCGCCACGTTCGCCCCGACGGTGGAGTATGGGTTCCTTGACGGGCACACGGCGGAAGTCCTCGTCGGGAAGGAAAGGGTCGGGATTCTCGGCCAGGTGCATCCCGACAACGCAGGCATGTTCGATATCGCTGAGCCAGTGTTTCTGGTTGAGCTGTCCATCGAAGATCTCGTCCGCCATCTGCCCGAACGGCCGGATTATTCGGCCCCCTCGCGATTCCCGGAAGTGCGCCAGGACCTTGCGTTGCTGGTCGATGGAGACCTCGCCGCCGGCAGGCTGCTCGATATCGTGCGGTCGCACCGCAGCGGATCCATCCGTATCGTCGCCGACTTGTTCGACGAGTACCGGGGCGCAGGAGTGCCGGAGGGCAAGAAGTCCCTTGCAGTCTCACTTCGTTACCAGGCGACAGACAGGACGCTGACCGACGCAGATGTCGCCCGTGTGCAGCAAGGGCTGGTAACACGCCTCGGCAAGGAGTTCGGAGCGACGGTACGGGGTTCGTAAAGGCCCTCGTCGGATCGTTCGCGACCTGTGAACGCGTCGTTGACACGACTGGTTGTGACGTCGCTCGCTACCCTCTGAACTCTTGAACGGCTAGATTCGGGGCATGACTACCAAGGCGCCCAAAACATCCGCTGCCGAAACCATCGTTGGCGACTATCACCGAATCCTCGAACCGGACTCGAAGTGGGAACTCGGGGGGTTTGCGCTGCCCGATGGTTCAGCGTGGCAATACAAAGAACCTGCCGCCGTTGTGCTGGTTCGTAACGGGGTCCTACAGGTTTCGGCCGTGCCATATACGCGTGGAAATGACCGAGTCCAGATCCTCGACAACGCCAAACACATGTACTTTTCGAAGCAGCGCTTCGAGGTGCCGACGGGTGGCCGGATCACGTTCGAAATCGAGATTTCCGCGCGCACCGTGGGCACCACGCCCGGGAATCTGTATGACGGCTACGTGAGCTGGAATTTGCTCGACCTGACCACCGGCTGGGCGTTGGACTTCTTCACGGGAGGCGACACGCTCGCCACCGTCTACGGCCGGCTTCCGTTTCCTGGCGCGGCCGTGCCCGACACCGGTAACGCGCGGGCCTTCTGCATGTTCAACGAGTTAAAGGATCTGCCCACGAAACAGGGCCAAAAGCACTCATATCGCATCACGTACGATCAGGGCGGCGACTACGTGGAGTTTGAGGCGGACGGCAAGGTTGTCGACCGCTACGACAATGTGCCAGACAAAATCTCCGGCTTTACTGCTGCGCTCGGCCTCATGTCCGAGATCGACATCGTCGAAGGCAAGTCGGTGAGTTGCCACGGGCAGGGCGTGGTAGGTCAGTGGGGGCCGATGCGGGTGGTCACCGAGCCCGCCAGCTAGAGATTCACGATTCACGAGGACGGTGCCGATTGCTCGTCACGGTTGTTGGAGCTGGCGTATCCGGGTTGACGACGGCGGTCGTGCTGCAGGAGCGCGGGCACCGAGTGCAGGTGGTTGCCGCGGCGACGGGCGACGGTACGACCTCGGCGGCGGCCGGGGCGGTCTGGTATCCCTTTCGTGCCGATCCGCCCGAGCGCGTAATCGGCTGGGCAATGCGTTCGAAGGATTGGCTGACTGGCCTGGCGGATTCGACTCCCGAGGCGGGGGTCGACCTGGTGACGACTTTCGAAATCGTTGCATCGACCGAGCGGCCGTGGTGGGCAGCGTGTGCTCCGGACCTCGAACTGGTCGCTCGCCATCTGCCCGATGGGTCGCCTTACGCCTGGCAGTTCTTGGCGCCACGCATCGAACCGGCGCTGCATCTCGCGTGGCTAGAGTCGCAACTTCGGTGGCCGATAGAGCGGCGGCGGGTGGTTTCGCTCGATGCGGAGCCGGGCGATGTGGTGGTGAACTGCACAGGACTGGCGGCGCGGGTGCTCACTGGCGACCGCGAGTTGCAGGGGCTGTTCGGCCAGACCGTTGTCGTGCGTCCCGGGGCCATCGATATCGACACGGTGGTTGTCGACGAGCGCGAGCATGAGCGCATGTTCTATTCGATCCCGAGACGAGACACCGTAGTGCTCGGTGGCTGCGCGGATGCAGTGAACGATGACTACAGCCTCGAGCCCGACGCCGATTTCACAGCCGAGATTCTTGAACGTGCACGCTTGCGGGGTTTCGAACCCGGAGTCGTGGTCCGGGCGAAGTGCGGGCTACGGCCCTATCGGACGACTGTGCGATTGGAGCGGGATGACCGGATTATCCACAACTACGGTCACGGCGGAGCCGGCTACACGCTGGCGCGCGGGTGTGCGGAAGAAGTGGCGGAGTTGGT
>JBDTNM010000026.1:0-21958 GCA_039933735.1 bacterium
GCCGCCAGTCGGTGAGCCGCCTGGGCGTTGTCCCAGCCGGCGACCAGTGCGTGGGCGGCAGCTTCGGTGAAGAGGCTCCAGTCAGTGTGCGAGAGCGTCCGCAAGGCTTCGAAACTCGAAGTCCGTAACTCGTCGCCTCGCGAGATGCCGCACCAGAGAATGATTCGGGAAACCCGCGCGGGATTTCGGGCGGCATAAACCAGCGCTGCGGGAGTGGCCTGGACCGGTGCGAGGATCGCGTACCTGTCGGCCCCAACTCGATCAACCACCGCCGCGAGGTCGTCGACCATGGCTTCGAGCGTGAATTCTGGCTGGGGCGCCCAGGAGAGCCCGCACCCTCGCGAGTCGTAGCGAATTAGGCGGAGACCGTTAGCCGAGAACGCCTCGTACCAGGCCCGCCAGTGTGGATCCGCCCACTCCATTTGGATGTGAGTGAAGGGAATCGAGGGCATCTGGATGACCGGCAGGCCGTCGCCCATCTGCCAGAACGCGATGCTCGCGCCGGCACTGGCCGGCGCGTATTGAATTCGTGGATCCACCGGGCGGAATTGTACTCCCGCCTGGGATGACTTTCGTCAGGAAGCAGCAGGCCCTTGAACGAGCACCGGGCGGCTGGCAGAGCGAATGACGGCCTCGGTCACACTGCCCGCGAGCAAGTGAGCGACTCCGGATCGACCGTGGGTGGCCATGACGATCAGATCCGCGTCAAGTTCGTCGCCCAGATCGGTAATCGCCTTGGCGGGATGGGACGACCAAACGACATGCGCGACCATCGCTGCGCCCGGAATCTCGGAATTCGCGATTTCGGTGAGCAAAGACTTGGTTTCGAGTGCCTCCCGGTCGAGCGCCTCCCCGTGGGACTCCACGACGCGCGGAAGCGGCGCAGAAACTGCCGTCCGGCCAACGGCCGCTGATGGGGGCTCGGAAATCAGGTGATCCTGGCTCCCATGAACGGACTTTGGGTCGTGCACACTGACGAGATGAATCTCGATAGCGGGCTGCAATGCCAACAATCGTTTAACCGTCGAGAAAATTCGTCTGGAATTGTCGCTCCCATCGAGCGGTACTATTGCCTTCATGGCCTGCCTCCGAGTTCGTGTTCGAAGGGATAATGAACCGGCATGAAGAGGATTGCGAGAGCCAAACGGACAGTTCACAACGTACAAGGGGGAACAAATCGATCGATTCGTTGTGGCGAATTTGATTTTCGCTCTTGCGGGTGCGCTGAGCGGGTGCTAAAAATAACCCGGGTCGCGCTGGATGCTGTGTCCGCTCCACACATCCACCGGCCCCTTTTCTTTGCCCTCTGTTCCGAGTGGTTCGAGACGGCGTCACGCCTTAGACTCACCACCCGATGAAGAAGCGATTCCTAAGCCTCACCTTCGCCATTGTCCTCGCACTCACAATCGTGCCGGCAACCGCTGTCTTTGCACAGGAGCATGGGGACGGGGAAACGGCCAACACATCGGGGCCGCACTGGAGCGACGTTAAAGAAGTCGCGATCTGGTCGATGGTGAGTATCGCGGCTGGCGCGACCGTTCTCGGAGTGCTTTATCTCTTCAAGCGCCGAATCGGTGGTTTCCCGGAACACCCGGTGTGGGTCGCGCCGATCACGATCATGCGCGCCGGTGATTTGCCCGGCGATGATGCTGATCCTCACGGCCATGACGCGGCCGACTCCCACGGTTCGCACGCACCAGCCCACTAGAGGCTAACAAAACCGCTCCTAGGCACGTTCGGCTTCTTCTCCTGCGTGGTAGTGGTGCGCGTGGTGTTGACCGCGTCTGCGGGCGAAATAGCCGCTGAGGAGCCCGTGATTGGGTGCGAACACCAGGCATGCAAGAAACGCACTGGTCGCCGTCAGGACGATCGTGGCCCCAGCTGCGGTGGCCGCGTGGTACGAAATCAGCAAACCGATAACGCCGCTGCCAACCGCTATGGCAACGCTCGCCAGCATCATTCGGCCCAGGCGGTCGGTGAGGAGCCTCGCTGACGCGGGCGGGGTCACCACCAGCGCAAGGATGAGAATGTTCCCCACCGTCTGGAGACTGACGACGATCGTGGCTGAAACGAGCAGGAGCAAGAGGATATCCAGCGCGAACACCGGGTAGCCGGCTGAGCGGGCCATCGTGGTGTCGAAGGCCACCAGCGTCAGTTCCTTCAGGAGCAGCAGCAGAACCAGGGCGACGATGATGGCGACCACGAGGGTCACCCAGACGTCGTTCATGGAAACGCCAAGAATGTTGCCGAACAACAGCGAACCGAGGTCGCGCCGAAAGCCACCCTGGCGACTAAGGATGACGACGCCGAGTGCAAAGAATGCGGCGAAGATCACGCCGATGGCCGAGTCTTCGCTCACTCGCTTCGAGCGCGACAAGACGCCAATCCCCAGGGCCGTGAGCGTGCCGAAGATGAAAGCTCCAATGAGGATACTGCGGCCGGCAACGTACGAAAGCACAACGCCGGGGAAGACGGCATGAGCGAGGGCGTCGCCAATGAAGGCGAGCCCACGCAGGACGACGAAGCAGCCAACCAACCCGCAGAGCACGCCAATGATCACAACTTCCATGAGTGCCCGCTGCATGAACGGGTATTGCAACGGCTCGGTAAACCAGCTCATCGGGCGCCTTCAAACACAGCGACTTGACCGCCGAAAGTCGCTCGGAGGTTTGTCGCTGTGTAAGTCTCAGCGGTGGCGCCAAACGCAATCATTCGCCGGTTCAGACACATCACCATGTCGGTGGTGGCCTCGACTTCGGCGAGTTCGTGCGTTGCGATCAGGACCGTGATCCCGCGCCTCGCGAAATCCTGGATTGCCGCGTGGAAAACCGCACGATTTTGCACATCGACACCGGTGAAGGGCTCATCGAGCAGGACGATTTCCGGGTCTTGAACCATCGCGCGTGCAAGGAAAACGCGTTGCTGCTGGCCACCCGAGAACTGACTGATATGGCGATGGCCAAGGCCTCCGAGGCCAAGCTGTTCCAACGCCCTGTCGGCGCGGGCCCGGTCGCTGGCGCCGGGGAATCGCAACCATCCCAGCGAACGATAGCGGCCCATGACGACGACATCGCGAGCGGTCACCGGGAAGTCCCAGTTGACCTCTTCGCGCTGAGGGACGAAGGCGACTCTCGACGCGCGCGCGCGAATCGGTTCGCCGCCAAGCCGAATTTCGCCGGTAGAAGGCCGGATGACGCCTGCGACGGCTTTGAGCAGGGTGCTCTTGCCAGAACCGTTAGGCCCAATCAGGCCGACGACTGTTCCGCCCGGGATACTTGCCGTCACAGCGCTGAGTGCAGCGTTCGCGCCGTAGCTCACGGAAAGTTGGGTTATCGACAATTCGCTTCCGCCTGCGCGTGACGCGATAGTCATGCAGCATCATCGGGGGAAGTAGCGGGGGCGAATGGGGCGGACATAGACATCGACCGACTCTCTGAGACACGGTCTCAATATGGCCAGAATGATACTCAGTCTCAGAAAGGTCATCAACCCCTAGTTGAGGCGTTCTCCCGCGGTGGCGGCGGCCTCGAAGAGATCAAATGCCCCCTGCGGGGCCCGCGCGCCGGGCACGGTTGGTGTGGCCAACGGCGATCGCCGGGCCGCAGGCTTTTCGGGGGTCCCCTCGACGACGGGCGTAGCGACTTCACCTTCGACGCTACGGTCCGACCACTTGCCAGTTGGCATCGTCACGACGCGGGCCGGTCGGACGGTCGCGAACCGCTGGGGTGAGCAAGTGAACAGCAGCACCTGAATGTCTTTCGCAGCCTCGGCAAGCACCGGCCCAAGTGCATCGAGCCTGCGCGGATCGGCCCAACCGAAGATGTCATCGAGCACGAGCGGGGCCCCACCGTCGCGGCTAACCAACGCAGCGCAAGCGAGGCGGGTGAGGACCGAAAGTTGTTCGCGAGCACCGACGCTGATCTGGCCAATATCAAGGGTGATGCCATCGAGACTACGTCCAACGATGCGGAGATCGTCGGAGAGCTCGACGGAGAACGTGTCGTTGTAAATCCTCCGGCCGAGGCGTTCAATGCATTCTTGGAGCGGGCCTGCGTAACTCTCGCGAGCCTCGTCCCTGCGAGCTTTGAGGGTTTCGAAGAGCAGGCGGGCTGCGGCCGCACGACGACTGAACGAGGCCAAATCCTCGGAAGCGGCGGTCAACCGTTGCTCGGCTTCGACAAGCTGCCCATGAAGGCCATCAGCGCCGGCATCCTCCAACAGGGCTCGGATCCCCGATTCTTCCATGCGCGCGCTGGTCATCGCCCGGGTCAGGCCATCGAGTTCAAGTTCGACTTCCTGGAGCGCTTCCGAAGCATCGGTGAGCGAAGCGAATTCGCTTTCCGCAAGGTCGAGCGTCTCGCGCGCCGCGTCCCGCGTCGATTGCGCCTCATTCATTGCGGCCGACAAGTCGTCATCAGCAAGCCGATTCCGTTGCGCTTCAAGGTCGCGCTCATTGCGTTCCAACTCTTCTTTGAGGGCCTCCGCTCGGGCATTGAAAATTTCGACCTGGCGTTCGAGATCGCGCAGTGCCGAGGTAGCCGCGTTGAGTGCCTCAGATGCCAGTCGGAGCTGCTCGTCGATCGACCGGGCCGTCGCTATCGCCTGTTCGCGGCGGGCCTTGGCCTCATCGACGGTGGGCGGTGTAGCGAGCAGCGATTCCTCAAGGACGAGCCGGACTGCGTCCCGTTCGCGGTGCAACTTTTCGCCAAGCTCGCGGGCCGAAGCCAGGTCACGGAGATCGTTTTGGATCTGGCTTGCAAATTGTTTGCTTCGCTCTTCGTTTGCGGTCCGTTCGTTGAAGATTTTGCGGGCGTCTTCGAGTGATTCCACGCCGGCCGAGCCAAGGCGCGCATCCAGGGACCGCTTCGCAACGCGGGCCTGTTCTTCGATTTCACGGGCCGCGGAACCGGCACGGATGTTCACCGTCAGGCCGCCTGGAAATTCGAGAGCAGTCTCTCCCCGAACTTTCCCGCGCCGAGTCTGCCCAGGCGAAAGAGTGATTTCTTGCCCGTTGACGGTGATCACGGATTCGTCAGCGGCGGTGATTTCGACAGCGGCGGCCTCGGCCTCGCGCCGGGCATCGAGGACGGCGAGCTTCTTGTCGACGTCCTCGATCTCCTGGACCAACCTGGCATCGACTTTGCAGGCGCCGAGCCACGCATTGAGTTCAGCGACCTGCGGTTCCAGTCGCTCCAGTCGACCGAGGCGCTCCTCCATCTGGTCTATCTGGAGCTGGCGGGCGCTCAGTTGGACGAGATCTTCGGACTGCCTTACGGCGGTTTCCGCCGCGAGCCGGCGCGACTGTGTGGCGTCATGCTCAGCTCGAGCCGATTCAACCAAACTCCGCGCCTCGGAGAGTTTCGGCTCGAGCGACGCTGCATCGACCGCGAGTGTGGCCAGCGTTTCTTGCCGAGGCGCCATTGCTGCCAGAATCCGCTGGCGTGCGTCCTGTTCGCTGATCAGTTCCCGTGCCGAGGCCTCGGCGGCCGCGAACTGGGCCTGTACACGGGCGACTTCGCTGTGCGCGGCGAGTCGTCGTTGTTCCGAAGCAGCAAGCGCACCGCGCCGGGGTTCGAACGTCTCGACCCGCGCGCCTAGTTCGCGCAGCAAAGCTTCGAGTTCGGCGGCACGCTGAGACTTCTCATCGATGAGGGCGATTCGCGCCTGGATGCGTTCCGAGTCTGACCGGGCCACGACTTCCGCGGCTCGCAACTTTGGCAGGCTTGGTCCTTCCCCGGCCGATTTTTCCTTCCCTGATGCCGTGAAATAGCGTTCGTATTCGGCGTTGGCAGCCGCAAACAACGATTGTTCACGATCGCCACCCATTAATGACCCGGCCGCTTCGTCGAGGGCGCCAAGCAGGGAACGGTGCTGTCCCGGGGTTGGCGGATCGAGACTCTCCTGCACGCCCTGTTGGGAACGGAGAGCCTTCCACAACGCCAAATCGATAGTCTCATCCAGGATCTGGCGAGCGCGGTTGAATGCTTCTCTTCCCACCAGAACTTCGCGCCGGGGCGCGGTGATCGTCAGCTCGGTGCGAGGACCGCGGTGGAAGCGCTTGAAGTACGTGAACCGGTAGGGGCCAGACGAGACCTCAACTTCGATTTCGGTGGCCGCATCGCGATCGGCTGGCCGCAGCCCCTTCACCAACTGGCTCGAAGAGTCATCGTTCTGTTCAAAGATCAGCCAAAGGGCCTCAGCGATGCTCGATTTACCGGCCTCGTTCTCGCCTTCGATTATGGTGACACCGTTTTCCCGAGGCTCGAAAACGCAGTGGCGAATCCCTTTGTAGTCGCGCAGCATCACCCTGTGGAATCTCAAGCGGCGCCTCGCGCAAGCCGGTAGAGGAGGCCCAGCGCATCGCGCGCCGCCTGAAATTCTTCGCCCGGTTCGGCTGCGAGCACGCCAAGTTCTTCGGTCGCGCGGGCGGCAAAGCCGGCGAGCGAAAGTTCGGAAAAGTCCAGGTCTGAGGGCACGATGACGAGGTCGCTATCGCCGCCGCGCCGTTCGATCGCCCCGAACATAGGCCGATAGTGCTCGATTGTCTCCTCAAGCTCGGCCATCTCGGCGAGCCCGACGGTGCCGACGAAGCCGACGTTCAAAATCGTCCGTTCCTTGCCGGGCAACCCGTCCAGCCAATTCCGGAAGCGGGCAACGTCGGCGGACGAATCGATGGCAGTCTCCACGCTTTCGCTGAACCTCCACGTGGCGACCTTGACCGGGACGACGTCGATCGATGATTCGGTAAGTGTTACGTCGAGTACAAGTCCGGGATCGGTCTCGCGGTACTCGGTCGGCTCAGGCGCGCCCGAATACCAAATGCGTCCACTGGCACCGACTTCCGTCCGGGAGTGGCGGTCGCCGAGGGCGATGTAGTGCACTGCTCCGTCGGCAATCGCAGCTTCGGCCGGAGCGGTGCGAATAAGGTCCGCGCGGTCCGGATCCGGTGCGTAGGCCTCGCTGCCGCCGTGGCCGACGACAATCTTCAGCCCGCCAACCTGGCCCGCGCGCAGACATGCCTCAGCGATCGGGTCGGCGGTTTGCTTTTTCGAACGCCAGGGCGCACTCACCAGTGTCACGTTGGGCTCGGGTTCGACAGGTTCGCCGTCGAGGACGAACACGTTGTCGGGGCAGTTGCTCACGAACACGTTCGATTTGAAGACGGAACCCGCATCCAGCGGATCGTGATTCCCCGGCAGAAGATAGAACCTCACGCCACCCTCTTTGAGGGCCTGCAGCGTCCGAAGCACGAGTTGTCGTTCCACCTGGTTCGATTCGAAGACGTCGCCGGCGACGACGACGAAGCTCGCATCCCGTTCGCTGGCCAACGCTCCGATGGTCCGGATGGCCTGGATCCGTGCATCCGTGAAGCGCGCCTGCGCTTCCGGCGTGAGGTACCGCCGGGTCATGCCCAGCTGCCAATCGGAGGTGTGCACGAATCGAACCATGTGATTGAGCAGGTTAGCAGAACATGCGTGCGGTGGCATCGTCTACAATAGTATTTCCCGAACTCGTCGCCACCTGTCGCCGTGGTGCGGATGATTCGCGTCAATGAACGCTTGGAATTCGGCCCGAGGTGTGGCAGCGGATGATTGACCTCGTCTCCTATGGAAGGCCAGCACAAGATGCCTTGATCGCGAGGATCGCGGCAATCAAGGCGCGCGACCCACTTGCGCCGGTGACGGTCGTCGTGTCTTCCAACTACTCCGGCCTTGCCACTCGAAGGGCGGTCGCCGCTCGCGTGCCGCTGGTGAACGTCCGCTTCCAGGTAGCAGCGCGACTTGCAGAACTCCTCGGCGCACCGGCGCTTGCACGCGCGGGGAAGCGTCCATTGACCCCATGGATGCGAGTCCAGGCCGTACGGGCGGCGTTGCGGCGGCGGCCAGGTGTGTTCGCATCCGTGGCGGCCCACCCGTCCACGGCCCGGGGCCTGGGGCGCAGCTTCGCCGAGCTCCGTGAGGTCTCGGAATCGGCGCGAAGAGGGTTACGGTCGGCCGGGCAACGCCCGACCGATGTTGTCGCGCTGTATGACGAATTCCGAGCGATGACGACGAACTACTTCGACGAGATAGACCTGATGAACGCGGCTGCTGAAAGCCTGTCCCTCGAGGCTGTCACGTCGACGGAGGCCGGGGCGGTTGTCCTCTACCTGCCGCGCAAGGTTTCGAAGTCGCTCGAATCCCTGTTCCTGGCAGCTAACACGGGGCACGGCGCACACGCCATCCTCGGGCTGACTGGCGACCAAGAGGTGGACGCAGAGGCGCTGGCGCTCGCGAGGCGGTTGGGTTGGGATGGGCTTCCCGCCGCTACGCCCGTGGAGTTGCCCGAAGTCCAACTCGTGGTCTCCGCGACTGAGCCGGAGGAGGAAGCGCGAGAAGCGATCCGGCAAGCGATGGCATTTGCTTCGGAGGGCATCCCGCTGCACCGCATCGCGTTCGCGTATTCAAGCCGCGAGACCTACGCGGGTTTGCTCGATGATGCATTGAATTCCGCCGGCGTGCCGCACAACAGCACTTCCACCCGCAGCCTCGCCCAGACACTCGCCGGCCGCGCGGTGCTCGGGCTTCCTCGCATTGCCGCTTCCGCCGGACCGGGCGACCCGGGATACGCCCGCGATGTCGTAATGGACTGGCTCACGAGTGTGCCGGTCTGGCACGGCGGGCGAGAGGTTCCCTCCCATCGCTGGGACGAGATCTCCCGTGAATCGGGTGTAGTTCGCGGCACGAGCCAATGGGAAGCGAGGCTCGCGACCTATGCCGCCAACCAGGACCTTGAGGCAGAGGAACGGGCCGAGGGCGAAGGTGGCACATTCCGCCGAAACGCGCGTTGGGCAAGGGAACTTCAGCAGTTCATTGCCGACTTGCGTGGCCACCTCGGTGCTGACGAGCTCGCACCCCACGCCGTCCACGCGGCCCGAGCACTCAAGGGCCTGGATAACTATCTTCCAGAAGCCGCTCTCGAAAATGACGAAGCCCAACTGGAAGCGCGCGAACGGGTGAAGCGCCAACTTGAGGAAATCGTTGCACTCGGAGCCACCGTTCCGGACGAGATGAATCCATCGATGCGCCGTGCAGAGTTCGCCAGCGCGCTCGAAGAGGCGCTCACTGTGCCCTTCGGAAAACAAGGGAAATTGGGCGAAGGCGTCTTCTGCGGCGACATCCGGAATGTATCCGAGATGGATTTCGACGTGCTTGTGGTCCTCGGGATGACCGAGGGTGCGTTCCCTTCGGCGCTGCGCGATGACCCCATCCTCAGCGCCGAAGAACGCGCTCGCGCCGACGGGGAGCTTCCCCCCGGAGGAGATTCACCACTGGCGTCGCGGCGGACGTACCTGGCTGCGTTGCATTCGGCACCTCGGAGGATTGCGAGCGCGCCGAGAGCCGACCTTCGCAGCCAGCGCGCCACGCAGCCGTCGCGCTGGCTACTCGATGCAGCCTCGACACTCGACCACAAACGGGTTTACGGGGGAGAACTCGAAGAGATGCTGCCTTCGCCCCCGGCGTGGTTTCGCGTTGTGCACTCGTTCGAAGCCGCACTCCGCACGACACCCGAACCAGCCTCTCCCCAGGAATGGGATTTGCGCAGTTTGCTGCGCTACCAGGGCCGGATTGATCGGCACTTCTTCCTTCGAAAAACTTCTTCGGCTAACGCCCTGAAGCGAGGCATTGAGGCACGCCGCTCGCGGTCGCGAAGGGGCGAGCGAAGGCTGGACGGCTGGACGGGGAAAGTGCCGGCCGGTAGCGCCCCCACCCCCGGGGCAGCGCGTCCGATTTCCCCGACGGGGCTTCAGCACTATGCGACATGCCCGTTCCGCTACTTCCTCGGCAATGTGCTCCACGTCGGGGAGATGGAGAATCCCGAAGATGTGGTGACTATCGAACCAGCGACCATTGGTTCGATAGTCCACGAAATTCTTCAGCACTTTTTCGAGGCGATGAGCGGCCGACCCGACCCGTTCGCCGAGTGGAGCCAGGGCGAGCGTGCGACCCTCGGCCGGCTGGCCCAGGAAAGCTTCGCGACCGCCGAGCAGCGCGGGCAAACGGGCAAGTCGCTCACATGGCGGGCCGAGCAGAAGCGCATTCTGCGTGACCTCGAGTTGCTGTTGGATCGAGAACTGCGTGAGCGGCGCCGGGACGGCTTCAGTTTCAAGTTCGCCGAGGCCGCATTCGGCACGACCCGGCGAGCTTCCGGGCCGGCGCCGATGCCTGCGGCGACGCTCCAACTCGCGAACGGCGAGACAGTCTCGTTCCGGGGGGTTGTTGATCGCGTCGATGAAGGACCCGATGGAGCGCTTTTGATCACGGACTACAAGACGGGCAGCACCCGCAGCTACGAATCGCTCACGGACGCGGACCCGATGAAAGGCGGGAAGTTTCTCCAACTCCCTGTGTATGCGTTGGCGTTCCGTGGCCAATCGCCGAAGCCCGTTCGTGCGCGCTATTGGTTCATCAGCGAGCAAGCAGACTTCCAGAGCAAAGAGATCCTGCTCGATGAGCCGAAGTACGTGAAGTTCGGCAACATCGTGAACACGCTGGTCGAAACCATGCGCGGTGGCTACTTTCCGGCGGTCCCCGGCGGAGAGACCTACCGGCCCGGACGCGAGACGCACGACAACTGCGCCTACTGTCCCTATGACTCGCTTTGTCCGTCCTCTTCGCGGCTTGAAGCCTGGGAGGCGGCGAAGACCGATCCCGGGCTCGCGGCCTTTGCCGCGCTGCAGGACGGCACAGACGGTGAGGACGCCCCCAATGACTGAACTGATCGATGCCGCTGCTCGGGCGAAGGTAACCTCGGCAACTCGTGAGACGCTTTTCGTTGAGGCGGGGGCGGGCACCGGGAAGACGTCGGCATTGGTGTCCCGACTGGTCGCGCTCGTCCGCGAAGGCATACCGATCCAGTCGATCGCCGCCATCACGTTCACGGAAAAGGCCGCTTCTGAACTTTCAGAGCGGGTCCGCAAGGAACTCGAAACGGAGGCGGAAACTGGATCCGCAACGGATCGGCCTCTTTTCCTCGCTGCGATCCACGACCTGGACCAGGCGGCGATCCAGACGCTCCACAGCTTCGCGATGCGCATTCTGAGCTTGTATCCCCTTGAAGCCGGCCTGCCACCCGAAATTCGACTGCGCGACGATGTCGAAGCCACCCTCGCATTTCGCGACAGCTGGCAGCGGTTCCAGGACGAGCTTCTGGATAAACCGGAGCTAGAGCGAGTACTTCTTCGCGGCCTTACTATCGGCCTCCGCCTGAACGACTTACGGGAGACGGCCGACACGTTCAACGAGAACTGGGAGCGGCTTGAAACCGTAACGCTGCCGACCGCCGAGATGCCGGACCTCGATCCCCGGGCGGTCCTCGCTCCGATCCAGGAAGTCGCGAGGCAACGGCGTGCGGGCTGCGACGATTCGATGGCCGAGAAACTCGAAGCCCTCGTTGGTTTCGTCGAGTTCCTTGAGGGTTTGGTCGCGGATCAGGCCCGGGCAACTTCATCGATCGACGAAGAAGCGGTGGCGGTGGACCTGCTGCGGCTCCTTGCGCGCGTTGAGAAACTGACAAAGCCGCGTGGGCGAGCGCGTCTACTGGGCAGGAAGGAAAACTGGGACATCGCGGCCGTTCGGGCGCTGATGCAAGCAGCCGAAGATGCCCGCGTTTCAATGCTTCAGGACACGCGCGCGGCGTGCATCTGCGCACTCCTCCCCCACTTGAAAGATTTCGTGCTCCGGGGCGCAAAGGAGAGGCAGACCCAGGGCGAACTAGAGTTCCACGACCTGCTCGTGCTCGCGCGGAATTTGCTTCGCGACGATGACCAGGTCCGTGCCGCCCTTCATCGCAAGTTCACGCGCGTTCTGATCGACGAATTCCAGGACACCGACCCCATCCAGATCGAGCTTGCCAGCCTGCTCGCGCATACCGGACCCGAGGCCCCAACTGACTGGCGACTGACCATCGCCGAACCCGGACGGCTGTTTTTCGTCGGCGACCCGAAACAGTCGATTTATCGTTTCCGGCGGGCGGACATCGAGCTCTTTAAGCAGGCCAGCGGTTCGTTCGGCGCGCAGCATGTGCCCCTGACCACCAACTTCCGTTGCCGGCCCGGAATCGTGGAGTGGGTGAACACTGTCTGCGGGGAGATGTTCGATCACTTCGGCGCAGGGCCAGATTCGCGCCAGGCCGACTGGATCCCTCTGCAAGCGTTCAAAGAGGCATCAGCCGGTCCCTCAGTTCACTTTCTCGGTGGGGCGCGGGGCGCGGGAGACAAGTCGGTGCTGGCGCCGCAGATACGCGCCGAGGAAGCTGACGCGATCGTGGCGACAGTGTTGCAGGCACGGGACGAAAACTGGCTTGGGCGAGACGCGGGAAAGGGCAAGAAGGTGGTCACGCGGTTTGCCGACATCGCCATTCTCTTGCCTACGCGGACGAACTCCCCGGCGATTGAGGCGGCGCTCGGGCAAGCTGGGATTCCTTTCAGGGTGGAAAGCCGGTCTCTCCTGTTTGCCGCCCAGGAGATCCGAGACCTCACGAATATCCTCGCCGCTATCGACGACCCAACCGACGAAGTGTCCGTGGTCGCGGCGTTGCGGACGCCCGCATTCGCCGTTGAGGACGGCGAATTGCTGGCGCACGTGAATGCCGGCGGGCGCTGGGACTACACCCAAAGTCCGCCCGACGAGTCGCCGGAGCCGCTGCGTTCCGGATTCGAATCACTCGCCGGATTTCATTCGGCCCGCTGGCATGCGAGCATCGGCGCGCTCGTCGAACGAGTGATCGCCGAACGCAAAATGCTTGAGCTTTCAGTGGCGAGTCCGCGGCCCCGGGAGGCCTGGCGTCGGCTTCGATTCGTCGCCGAGCAGGCTCGCGCGCTCGGGGACGGCGGCGCCTTGACCTCACTCCGGCAGTTCGTTCGCTGGCTTCGTACGCAGGCTGCCGAGAACACTCGCATCGCCGAGGCTGTCGCCAATGAGCCGGACGACGACGCTGTCCGCATGCTCACGATCCACGCAGCGAAGGGGCTGGAGTTCCCCATCGTCATCCTGGCCGGACTCGGAGTGCCCCCACGCAACTGGGGGCCAAAGGTCGCCTGGGGCGTGAACGGCGCTGGCGAGCCCACATTGGCCGTCCATACCGGGCGGGCCGAAGCCAGTTTCGACACTCCAAACTTCGCGGATTTCCGGCAGAGCGAGCGCGAACACGGGTGGCTCGAACGCGATCGCCTGTTCTACGTCGCAGCGACACGTGCCAAGGAGCGGTTGGTCGTGAGCCTTTTCCACAAAGCCGTCGGCGGAAGCCACGCCGACCGCCACGGAGAGCAGAAGTGCTCGGTCGCCGAATGCCTCGAAGTGCTTCGCAAGCCGGAGTGGCACGTACTCCAACACGGTCTCCCGATGGGCGGGGGAGACCGCGCAATCAGCACCGTCGAAGAGACCGAAGAAGAACGCGAGCAATGGCTGGCCGAACGGACGGAACGCATCAACCGCCTGGGCAGGGCACGTGTACTCGCTGCAACCGCCATCGCACACGGACTGATAGCAGAGGAAGAAGAGCCGGAACCGCAACAGGACGATCAGCCATGGAAAAAGGGCCGGGCCGGCACCTCGGTCGGGCGGGCGGTGCACGCAGTGATGCAAACGATCGACCTCGCCAGCGGGGCGGGCATCTCCGAGACCGCCGAATCACAGGCGATCGCCGAAGGTATCGCCAACGAAGCCCCACACATTGCGCGACTCGCCGAAAGTGCGCGGACATCCGCCGCCGTCCAGGCCGCGGTTGCCGCTGGCCCGGGGCGGTACTGGCGCGAGCTCTATGTCGGATGCGAGATCAACGGCGTCCTCGTGGAAGGGTTCATCGACCTTCTCTACGAGGGACGGGAGGGTCTGGTGGTGGTCGACTACAAGACGGACTCGGTCCGCAGCGAGGCCGACATCGACAGAGCGATGGAACGGTATCGGCTCCAGGGAGCGGCCTACGCACTGATGCTGGAACGTGCGTTGCATCGCCCTGTGGCGAAGGCGGTGTTCGTGTTTACCGAGCCCCGAACTGAGCGTGAGGTGCCGGAGCTTGACGCGCTCAAAGCGGAGGTCGAGGTGACCATCGCGAGGCTCATCACGCCGGTGGCAGGATAACTCCAGGATTCAGCATGCCGGTTGGATCGAGTGCGCGTTTGATCGCCTGCATTGCCGCGATGTCGCCAGGCGCCCGTGTCAGGTCGAGCCACGGGCGCTTGGCAATGCCGATACCGTGTTCGGCGCTGATACTGCCGCCGCATTCGGCAACCAACCGGAGGACGGCGTCGTCCGCGCGTTCGTCGTCGGCCTCGAGGCCGAGGATGTTGACGTGAAGGTTTCCATCGCCTGCATGGCCGAACAGCACCGGCCTTGCTTGGGGGACTGCCGCGACTATCGCGGTTCGCACGCGCTTTTCGAACTCTGCGAGGCGCGACGCCGGGAGCGAGACATCGAGTTTGTGCGGGACGCCCTCGGCGTTGATGGCTTCGGTGTGCCGTTCCCGATAGGCCCAGAGGCGGGCGCGGCCCGGGCCGTCAGAAGCGAGGGCGGAATCTTCGATGCCCTCGCAGCCCGCCAGGATCTCGGCAAGCTCGGAAGTTTCGTCCCGAGGGGATGCGCACTCGACCAGGAGGTAACAACCGGCGGGTTGCGCAAACGGCTGCGAAAGGCCTGAGTGCCGCGATACCAGCTCGACGCCTTCAGGGAAGAAGGCTTCGGCGGCCTCGAGCGAGGGCATTCCGGCACGAACGGCAGCTACCACGGTGAGCGCTCCAGCCAAGTCCGGGAGGCCTAGCAGGGCGACGACGCGGTTGGGGAGTTGGGGCACGAGTTTAAGGTGGGCGGCGGTAAGAATGGCAAGTGTGCCTTCGCTACCGGCGAGCAACTGGCCGAGATCGTAGCCAGTGTTGTCTTTCACGAGTCCGGGCAGGCGGCGCACGACACTTCCGTCGGCAAACACGGCTTCGAAGCCAAGCAACTGGTGACGCATCCCGCCATAGCGGATGACACGAACCCCGCCCGCATTCGTTGCGACCATCCCGCCGATGGTGGCACTGTCCCGAGACGCCAAATCGACGCCGAAGGCCCAGCCCGCGTCGCGGACCGACTGCTGTAGATTCGCCAACGTGACGCCCGCTCCGCAGGTGACTTCGCCAGCCGTCGCATCGAGATCGGAGATGCGGTCCAGGCGACGGAGCGAAAGGACAACTTCGCCTCCGCGGGGGACGCTACCCCCAACGAGCCCCGTGTTCCCTCCCTGGGGAACCACTCTCGCGCCGGCCGCCGAACAGGCACGAAGGATGGCGCTGACCTCTTCGGTCGTTTCGGGACGGACCACGAGGCGTGAGGCGCCATGGTACCGGCGCGACCAATCAGTCTCGTACGTGGCACGCAGCTCAGGATCGGTGAGGACGTGCAGGCGCCCCACGATGCGTTGGAGGTCGGCGACGAGGGCATCAGCCATTCGCCGAGTCTAGCAAGCGAGGGCGCTAGTCGTCGGCATCCTCGGCGAGTGGAGCGCTGGAACCGACGAGGGTGGTGCGGGCGGGAATCTCCTTGGCGACGCTCCGCAGCGTCTCGACGACCTTGTTGTCGACCGCGTCGCGAGAGGCACGAATCGCGCTGAACACTGCCCGAGCGTTCGATCGGCCGTGGCCGATAACGACGATGCCATCGACGCCAACGAGCTGAGCGCCACCGTACTCGGCGTAATCGAGGCGGCGCTTCACCTTGCGAAGCTCTGACATCAGGATCAGTCCGGCCGCACGGTTCCACGGAGTGAGTTCGACGGCCTTGCGGATTTCGCCAAGGAGAAGTTCGGCCATGCCCTCGGCCGTTTTCAGGACGACGTTGCCGGTGAAGCCGTCCATGACGGCGACATCGCAGACGCCTTTCGTCAGGTCCTTGCCTTCGACGTTGCCGATGAAGTTCAATCGGCTCGCTCGCAGTGCCTGGTTCACCTCGATCGTGAGCTGATTGCCCTTGGAGTCTTCCTCACCGATCGAGAGCAAGCCAACACTCGGCTTGGCGATCTTGAACATTCTCTCCATGTAGGCGGCGCCCATGTAGGCGAACTGGAGCAGATGGATGGGACGGCAATCGGCGTTGGCGCCGACGTCCAGCAACATGGTGAGCTTGCCCTCACCCGTTGGGAAAATAGTGGCCAAAGCCGGGCGGCCAATGCCTTTGATCCGGCCGAGCGTGAGCAATGCCGAGGCCATGGTCGCGCCGGTATTGCCTGCGGTGATGAACGCGTCCGCTTTGCCGTCCTTCACCATGCGCATGCCGATATTGATCGAGCTGTTCGGCTTGTTCTTCGCCGCCTCGGCCGGGTGCTCGTCCATTTCGATGACATCGGGTGCATCGACTATTTTGAGGTTGCTCGCTTTCGCACCTTCAAGTTCGGCTTCGATGGCATCTTTGCGACCGACGAGGATAACCTCGACGCCCAATCCGCCAGCCGCCATCAACGCGCCTGCGACGATCTCGCCGGGGGCGTTATCGCCACCCATCGCGTCGACCACGATCTTTGCTGTCATGCGGTTCTCCTGCGGGCGATGGCCACCATGCGTTCGCTGTCGTTCGAAAGCGGGCCAAGGTCATAGTCCCCGTAGATATCGGAGAGCACCAGTCCGCAATCGGCGAGCAGGTATTCGAGTTCGTAGCGGTAGAGGTAGCGAAGCTGGTGTTCGCTCACGCGGCGGCGAACGAGGCCGTCTTCGCCCGGCGTTTCGTAGGTGACGCGCAAATAGCGGGTCTGTTCGGCCAGGTCGTCCTCGTGAAGATGCCAGCAATCGAAGTTCGTACCGGCAGCCGTCTCGCCAGAGAATACGAGCCTCTGGACACCGTTCGAATCGGGGTCCAGACCTGAAGCCGGGCCGGGCAGATCGATCGCGATGAGGCCGTTGAACACGAGAGAACTCGCGAGGCACCGCAGCGTGTCCCGTTGCTCCTCGCCATCGGCGCAATAGAGGAAGACGTCGAGCGGGAGGAGGATGAGGCCGTAGTGTTCCTGCTCTAGCGTGAGGTCGGAGACATGGCCCTCGATGAATGTAACGTCGATCGCGTCGTCTTCTGCTTTCCGGCGCGCGACCCCGAGCATTGCCGAAGAGGGGTCGATCCCCGTGACGGCGTACCCCTGGCGCGAAAGTTCGAGGGCAATGCGGCCAGTCCCACAGCCGACTTCAAGTACAGGACGGTCGGTGCGGCCCGCGAAGGATGCCCAGAGCCCAGTGTCGTCTCGGAAATCGCCATGGATCGCGTCATAGAACTCAGCATCGGTGGCGTACGGGTCGTTCGGCATCCGAAGGATGCTAGTCCACGGCCTACTGGATGCGCCACCGTGAGTCGATTACTCGTATGTGAGGCAAATGCTTTTCGGTTTGGCCCTCGTGATCGCGTACTTCGCCCTGCCGGGCTGTACCGGGATGCGATAGAGCTAACTCAAATCCTTCGTCACCCAATACCTCGCCCCGTCGGTCGTCCGTGAGAGCAGGTGCTCTTCGATCATGGTGCGGCGGGCGAGCGCGGCGTCATTAAACGTCGCCCAGTAGTCGAGGACTTCGTTCACCTGGGCTTCTGAGTACTCCCGGCCGGCTTCGAATTTGGCGATGAGGTAGTGCACGGCGGCGCGCTGAAATGTCAGCTTCGTCGGCCATCGCATGAGGCGGCCTTGTGGGTCCAGCCGCGGGCCGAGTTGTCTCGCAGCTTCGGCCGGAGTCGGGGCTGTCACCCGCGATTTCGCTCCTGTGTGAGCAGCCGCGAAAGCATGAGGAAGTCGCGGTCGGAGTGGGTGACATGGGCCGGGACCATGGACTCGGCGAGGGCGTTGCAGGTCGATTTCGTGAGGGCGAGCGAGATCGGTTCCTTTTCCAGGAGCTTTTTTGCCAGTGCCCGGGCGGATGGGAGGAGTTCCGCATCCGGGACGCGATGATTGATGAAGCCCCAACGCAGGGCGTCCTCGCTGCTAAACCGGTCGCAGGTCATCACCAATTCCTTGGTCCGGGCCGGACCGAGTTCGCGCATCAGCCGGGGCAGCGCGTTCCAGGTAAGCGGAATGTCGAGATCGACCTCCGGGATCGAGAACCAGGCGGATTCGGCCGCCAGGCGGATGTCGAGGCAGGCAAGGAACACCACCGCGCCGCCGATCGCCAGGCCGTTGACAGCACCAATCGTCACCTGGTCAAGCCCTTCCAGAGCAGCCGACGTGCGATTCCCCGCACTTGAACGAAGCCGTTCCAGGAGGGGGGAGGGCATTGCGTTCGCGGTCGCCAGTGGAGTACGAGTTCCGGGCGCCGAACTCCCGCCGAGGTCAGCACCGGCGGAGAAAGCGCGGCCTTCCCCGGTGATGAGCACGACCCGGGCTTCGGCGTCATCCGCGAGCGCACGGCAAGCGTCCTGAATCTCAGCCTGCATGCGGAAGTTGATGGCGTTCAACTTCTCCGGCCGGTTAAGCGTGATTGTCACGAGCCCCGGCAGTTCTTCGTCTCGTTCGATGCGCAGCGTTTCCATTCAGCCCTCCGAACCGGAATGGTGGCCCAGGGCCGCACGGGCGAGCAAGCAGTGGGCAGGGAATGGGGACGCCATGAGATCCCGCTTTCGCTTAGAAGGGGCGCACTTCCCGGGCGAAGTCGCGCCCGCCCCGGACCGTGACACGCATGACCGAGCCGAAACGGGAGTCGTCCTCGATGAGTTCGACCACTCCGGCGGCAATGTCTTCGGGCATGAGGATTCCGCCGACAAGTTTGCCCATCTCTTCCATCCGCTCTTCGCCGCCGCGGCGAACCAGAGGGGTATCGACAAACGATGGGCAAATGGCATTGACGCGGATATTTGCTTCGGCGGCGAGATAGCCCAGTGACCGGCTGAAATTGACGACTCCGGCTTTGGCGGCCGCGTAGACGGGGGAGTTCGGCATCGGGAGCAAGCCGCCCATCGAGGCGGTGTTGATGATCACTCCCGGTCTTCCGGCGCGCCGCATTTCGCGTACGGCGATGCGCGTAGCATCGATTACAGCAGTGAGATCGATCGCAACGACTTTGGCCCAGTCGCCCGGGTCATCGGCGAACAAGTCCTCGCCGCCAATGCCGGCGTTGTTGAAAGCGATATCGAGCCGGCCGAATTCCGTGCCAGCGGCCGCGAACGCAGCTAGCAGGTCTTCGGTCTTCGTGACATCGCAGCGGCGAAAGACCGCCTTGCCGCCGCTGGCCGCGGCCATCTGCACGGTCGAGTGACCGCCTGCCTCATCGACATCCGCGACGACCACGCGGCAACCGCGTTCGATGAGCGCCAGCACTGCTGCCCGCCCGATCCCGGAGCCTCCGCCGCTGACGACAGCTGCTTTATCCGTTAGTTCCATGGTGGTCACTCCTTGATTGCCAGCTCTCGGCTGGCTGGAAATCTTCAAATGTGGCGGCGGCGCGGCCAATGGCCATGATCTCTTCGATGACCGGCCCCTTGGCATCGACGTAACCGTCAACGTCGTCGCGATGAGTGACGGCCAGTTGGCGCTTCACCGCAGCGTAACGCTCCCGCAAATCGGCGCGAGCGCGCAAGGTGTCCCGCAGGACCAAATGGTTGTGCAAGTTCGGCGTATCGACCGAACAGACGTAGAGGTGGTGAGGAAGTCCGCCAGATGGCCGCTCGAACGCTTCGCGCCCTGGAATCTCAAGGTTGCCACGATGGACGTAGCCGATCGACGCGAGGGCATCGCGGACTGCTGGAAACAAAGACCGGCTCGAGATTACCACGTCGATATCGATGATCGGCTTCGCGGCCAGTCCGGGAACGCTGGTGCTCCCGACATGCTCTATCCCCACGCAAAGGCTCTCCAGCGACGGCAACAAGGCAGTGCGGATTCGCCTGAACCAATCGGGCCAATCTGGGTCGTACTCCACCACTTCGATCGTCCTGAGCATGGCCGCCGATTCTAAGTCGCGCCGTCGGCAGGCTCGAATCGACTTTTCAGGCAGTCCCGCTGAGAATCCGCAAATGCCGATATTCGCAGTTGGGGACAAGGTGCCCCGCATCCATCCATCCGCCTTTATCGCCCCGACCGCCTCGATTGTCGGCGACGTCACGATCCATGAGAACGCCTCAGTTTGGTATGGCGCGGTTGTGCGCGGCGACACGAGCTACGCGGTCATACACCGTGGGGCGAACGTCCAGGACGGCGCCGTCGTCCACGGCCGCGCAGACCTGCCAGCAATCATCGAAGAAGACGCGTCGATCGCCCACAACTGCGTGATCCACGGCGCAACCATCGGCAGGCAAGCCCTCATCGGGAACGGCGCGCTTGTGCTCGACGGGGCAAAGGTCGGGGCAGGGTCGCTCATCGCCGCCGGGTCGGTGGTGTTGGGCGATACGGAGATCCCGCCTGGGGTCCTGGCCGCGGGCACCCCTGCAGTAGTCAAACGCGCCATCGCCGGGACCGCTTCTGAAGAGTGGGTAACGGGAAACCCGGGCCGTTACGCCCGCCTCGCAGTCCTCCATGGCGAAGGCGTCCGCGAACTCGAACGGGAATCAGTGGAAGCACCGTGAACTGCCTATGGCGAGGTTCTGGGAACACCCTCGGGTGCTGTGCGATGAGCACAGGTTCGACCTGATCTCGACGCCTGGAGTTGCCTCGCTTACACCTCACTGACGCAGTCGCCAAGGAAGATTGGCAACACCAAACACTTCCGAGGCATCCATGACTGCTCCCGCGAAAGCTCCCGCCGCCCGCGTCTTTTCCACTGGCCAAAGCACGTCGTTTGTGGGCAACGCAGACTTCCATCGCTGCCTTGTCGGGCTGATCGATACAGCGGAGAGCGAAGTTATCGACCTCGTCATCCCGGAGACGCGCCCGGACGAACACGACCAGTTCATTCTTCGCGCCTACGGCAACGCCGTTCGGCGAGGCATCACCTGCAAGACGCTGATTGCTCCCGAGCATCTCTTTCTCGTCCAGTCGACGTGGGACCCGGAGTTCGACATGCGGACGTTCCTCCAGAAGTTCACGCACATTCGGTTGATCGAACGTGTGAACGGACCTTTCACGGTCGTCGACCGCCGCAAAGTACTCCTGAACATCCAGGACGCAGCAGAGGCCGGCGAATACACGACGTCGGTCGTCTTCGAAGACGAGGCACTCGCAGCCCATCTACTTGCTACGTTCGCGAAGCTCTGGGACACCGCCAGCGGCGAGCAGGACCGGTTGATCGCCGGCTTTGAAGCTGCTCGGGCTTAGAGGCCTCCCTTCAACGTCGCCAGCAGGAGAATCACAACCATCGCCATACCAAAGAGAATGGCGAACCGGATTGTCGATTTCTGATTCGCCGTCAGGCCGGTTCCATCTTCGGCCTCGACAACGTTCTGGCCTTCGTCGTTGTCTCGAAGGACCTCACGGGCGCGGGCGGCTTTGCCGGCGGGCACGAGGATCGCCCAGGTCCCTCCGAGTGCGAACCCTGCCGTGCGATAGGGCGTCATCGAACCATGAACCCGAGCGCGAATGCCCTCCGCATCCAGGCGCCCGGCAACGATTGTTGCGACGGCTTCACCGTCTCCGGACCAGACCTGCTCCCAGCGCCGGGACTTCCGCTCCAGCCGCGTGACAATCGCCATGGCAGCTACGCGGAGACCGGCACGTCCAGCCGATGACGGCTGAGCTCGGCCATGACCTTTTGCCCGATAGCTTCATCGGGTTCGACTACGGGCAGCCTGGGCGTGCCGATATCGAAACCGAGTTTCCGCAATACGTAGCGAATAGTGCTCGGGCTCCCGTTGAGGAAACAGGCGTCGGTAACTTTGCAGAGCGGGCGGTGAATGGCCGCAGCAGCGGCGATGTCGCCCGCCTGGATCAATTGCAGCATTTTCTTCTGCTGCGAAGCCACGATGTGCGAAGTGACGCTGATCGCACCCCATGCGCCCATGCACCAGAGGTGGAAATTATCGTTGTCGTTGCCGCTCCAGATCTTGAA
>JBDTNM010000027.1:0-21686 GCA_039933735.1 bacterium
GCCTCGGCTCATAGAGCCGCCGTCGCCAGACCCTAGATATGGCCTGCGTTCAGGAATCCCGGCAGCGGCAGGGTAGGACCGTGAGAAGCGCGATCCCTACGCCCACGAGGCTGCTTGTTGCGACTACTCTTCTGAAGCCGGGCTTTGAGGAAGTTCCGCTCAACGGTCAGGGAGCAGCTCGCGCAGATCCCATGAGACACCGGCCCAGCATTGGCCTCCGAAAGCACCAATCCACACCACGCACACACCACACGCATTTCGGTTCGACCTCCCAAGAGTTTTGAGGCGCACCCTGATCGTGGTACGAGACGCCACTCGCGCCAATAAGGGGAACCCCTGAGAGGGTGTAATGGTTTTGTAACCTCTGTGAAAACAGTGTGCGCCGGGCCACATAACGCCCTACAGATTCAAAAGACCGAATGTCGTTCGGTACTTCAACCCTTACGTGTCAGCGCGTGAGGCCCAGGGCGGTCCTGCGCTCGGCAGGGGTTGGACCGGGGTCGGTGGTGTACCGTGCGGCGAAGTCGGTCTCGTTTAAGCGGGCGCCGTGGCGCCGCTCGCTGACCTGCAGTTCCATCCTGGTGAGTTGGGCCAGGCCCTTCCTCGTGTCGCTCGCGACGCGAGCCTTGTCCTGCCATTTCAGCCGGAACTTGAAGAGCCAGTAGGTGAACGCTTTCCAGTCGGCATACGAAACGTCGTCTCGGAGCATCGTGCCGGTCGCCTGGTAGTGCAGGGCGAACAGGTCCTCGCGCGAATGGCCATACACACGTTGGAACATCGTTTCATCGGCCCGAAGGTCCGCCCCCCATGCCCGGCTCCTGCTCTCCTTGTGAATCTCCTCTTCGATAGACAACTGCAACGCTTCTTCGACCAAAATTCCGTACTGAAAGTTCAGGTGCGCGCTGTGTTTCGCTTTACCCAGGCGGGCGGCGAACTCGTGGTCTTCGATATCGACCGGCCAGCGGTTTTCCCAGAGCAACGCCTCGCGCTGTGCTGGCGGCACCAGGTCGGGCACCTCGTCGAGCAGACGTTCGGCCAGCAGCAGCCAATCGAACGCCTCGCCGTGAATGAGGTACCGGTAGGATCGATTGCCGATGGTTTCTTCGGGCGAACGCCAGCGGGCGATGGCATCGAGCAGTGCTTCGAACCAGTGTTCTCCATCGAGAATCGACTGGCGCATGCGGAAGACAACTTCCTCTGGTGCGGGCAGCATCGGCTGCTCGTCCTCGACATCTCCCTCAAGCAGGGGCGGCGGCTCGCTTGTTTGGGTGCTCACTCGGATTCCAATACTAGCAAATCGGCCAGAGGAGACCGAGAGCAAAGGACAAGATCAGGGATCGCCCAGGAAACAATCCGTTAGCGGGCCGCGGCCATTGTCCGGAGATTCGCCTGCAAGGTGCCCGTTGTAACGACGCCGTGCTCAAGGAAATCGAGCACCACCGCCGAGAATTCGGCGGGAATCTCGTATGGCACGCCGTGGCTGACCCTGCTGAAGACGTGCAGCGTCGCGTTTGGCAAACGCTGGAAGTCAGCGAGGTTGAACGGCAACAGACCGTCGGCCGACCCGGCAATCATCAACGTCGGCGCCGTGATCTCCTTCAGGCGGTCCCCTTTGTGGTAATTCACGAGGCTGTCCCAGGACTGCTCGTAGTGGGCGTCCGAGACGCTATAGCCCATTCGCACCTGAGCTTCGATATCGGCCCGCGCGCGCGTCCGCGCCGTCGTTGCGATCGACTCTTCCACCAGCTTCGGCACGTCCTTCGAATAGTGGATGTTGCGGGCGCGCTCGCGGAACGACGGCGGCACAGTGACACCGGCGGCCGGGGCTGGAGCAACCAGGACCAGGCGATCCAGGCGATTGCCGTAGTTCAATCCCAGTTCATAGCCGATGACGCCACCCATGCTGTGCCCGATGTAGGTAAATCGGTCCAGGCCGAGGAAATCCGCCATCCCAATCACGTCGGCGGCATACTGCTCGATGCTGTGGCCTGAATCCGGGCGGGCGCTATCGCCCGCGCCGCGGCCATCCATCCGGAACACCCGGTACTTCGGTGTCAGGTACGGGAGCACATCATCGAAACTGTAGTGCGACCCGGTATAGCCGTGATGGATGAGCAAGGGCTCGCCGGCACCGTGTTCGTCGTAAAACAGTTCCACTCCATTGATTTTCGCGTGAGCCATTTGATCCCTCCGGTTAGCGAATCGGATTCTACGGCAATGCCTGGTGCATTTGGGTGAGGCCAGTCTGCCAGTCATCCGTCGCTCCAGCTTCGGGCAGCCATCCCGGGACTTGCAGGATGAGGTGAGCGCCGATATCGGCAACGTGCTGCTCGTAGCTGCCCCGGAGGTCGTCCAGCGAACGTCGGAAGGCACCGTGCTCGGGGAGCGGGTAGTTTGAGGCTTCGAGCACCGCGTAGAGCCGTTCGAAATCCGCATCTGGAAGCCGTTCGTGCCAAGGAGCACGGCCGGCGCTGAACGTTTCGGCGAGGTCGATGATGGTGTGCCTCGCCATTGCAAAGGCCACGCGCGATTCCCCTGCGAAGCGCGGATCAGGCATCGCCAGCAGGATCGCCGAAACATCCAGGATGACGGTGATGGCGGCGAGCCAGCTCTGGCGTTCGTGCTGAGACCGATACCACGCCAACACTGGATACGAGAGGTGGCTCTCCAGTATCTCGGCCGTCCAGCGTTCGAACTCGAGCAACGTGGCGCGCAAGGGCTGTGGATCCGGGTTACGGGCGTAGCGTCGAAGGAACTCGCTGGCCGTCGGCGGCGAACCGGCGCGCGAATCGAACAGCGAAATGAACACCTCTCGGCGCGAAAAGGAGCCATAGAGCACCGGCAAGTAGCCGATAACCAATGCCAGGAAGCCGAGACCGATCCCCGCTTCCATCACGGCGACCAGGCGAGCGATGGGGGTACTCGGATAGACATCGCCCATGCCGAGCGTGAACAACGTAGTGCCGCTGATGTAGATGTCGTTCCAGAAGCCGGGCTTACCCCGGGCCAGGACCTCGCTCGAGCCGAGGCCCCAATGGACCATGCCGAAAGCGAGAATCATCAGCCCTGCCCAGAGACCGATCAGCGTGATCATCCAGAGGGGGCCGTAGTAGGAGAGGATGGTTTCACGCCGGCCCGGCGACTTCAGCGCCATGGTCGCCCGTCGGATCGGCCACCAGGTTGCCTTGTAATAGCCGCGCGAAATTCGAACTCTGCCACTCAGACGCCGCGGGAGGACGATGACCTCGAACGCATCGCGCAGGATGAGGACGACGAGGATCGCGCCGGCCGCGAGGGCAACTCCTTCGAAGACGCTTTCCATCAATCCAGGTACGCGCCCGCATTGACGAGCGCGAGGCGCAGTGCCGGGACACTGAGTTCGGCGAGCGATTGGCCGCGCTGCAGCGCCATCGCTGCGCCCAAACCCGCCGCCTCGCCCGTCGCGAAGCATGCCGGGATCTCTTTGGTGGCGTGATGCGTCCGGTGGTCAACCGAGATACAACGCCCGGCGACGGCGAGGTTCGACGTGCTTTCCGCGAGCAACGAATTCCAGGGGATGTGGTACGTCGAGCCGTACTTTGTCCAGTGCCCGGTGATCGCGATGGCGTCGTCGAATCGCTGATCCATTTCATCTCGCGTGAGCACGTGACGTCCGATGAGCCGGCGTGACTCCGTGATACCCAGCGTGGCGGCGAATTGGGCCAGATAGGCGTGTTCGAATCCGGGCGCTTTGTCACGTAGGCGGTCTACTTCGGCGCGCACAAGCCGCCGGCACTCCACCTCAGCAAAGGTCAGGTCATCCGGGTTTGTCGGATCGATTTCGCGCGAGATGCGTTCGGCCGCCCCCCACGGGTGGAGATAACCGCCGGAAGCGTTGGTTCGGTAGTACCCGGGCCGCAACTTCGACGTCTCAGCGAGCGATTCATCGACGCTGGCTGTACGGAACCAGAGCCATGGATGCACCGTCTCGCGCTCGACCGTCTCGCCGGCGAGGACGGCAATGTCCGCGTCCCCGGTGCAGTCGATGACCGCACCGCAGGCGACCGCTTCGCGCCCGGCTTTCGATTCGAACACTACGTGCGTGATGCGATCCGAGTCTTTGATCACGCCGACCGCCCAACGGTGGAAACGCAGGTCGACGCCCGCCTCGGAAACCAATTGGTCCGCTTCGCATTTGAACTCTTCGGGATCGTAGGCCACCGAATAGCGCACGACGTGTGGCGCTCCGCCCCAAACCAGGCCGAGCCGCTGGTATTTTTCTACCAGCGCGGCCTCCCCGAGGCCCCACTCGTCCTTGGGCGGAAACAGGCAGGCGTTGCGTGCGGCCAGGCGATCGACCATCTCCTGGCAAAGCCCCGCTACGACCTGCTTGCCGCGACCATCGTCGAGAGTCAGGAGAAGGATGATCAGCCCGTTGGTTGCGAGGCCACCGAGCGAACCGTAGCGCTCAACCAGCATGGAGCGGGCGCCGCCACGCGCCGCGGCGACTGAGGCCGCAATCCCGGAAGCGCCGCCGCCGATGACGAGCACGTCGGTTTCGGCGATGACCGGGATCTGGCGCGCGGGTTCTGAAACTGACTTGAGCACGGACGAATTGTAAACGCCTGCCCCGCACGCAATCGCCAGCATCTTCGGCTGGCAGTCTCGACCAGCGGCGGCGGTCGGGCCTGCGAGTCGCTAGACTGCGCGCGCAATCTCTGGAGGAACCACATGCCCGAGCAACCCCTTCCCACCGAAGCCGAAGTCCAGACCTATTTCGACCGTTGCAGCAACTGGGGCCGTTGGGGCGCCGATGACAGCGCCGGCACCGTAAACCTGATTACCCCAGGGAAGCGGAAGGAGGCCGCCACGCTCGTAAAAACGGGGCGGGTAGTGTCGCTTGCGTACCCGCTCAACACGGTCGGAGGCCCCGGGAACTGGAACCCGGCGCAGCACTACATGCGGACCGGCCCTGACTTTTCGGTCGACTACATCGGCCTCCTGTTTCACGGCTACGCCACGACCCACGTCGACGCGCTCTGTCACATCTTCTGGGAAGGCAAGATGTACAACGGCAAGCCTTCGACTGACGTCACCAGCAACGGTGCGCGCTCGGGCTCCGTTGATGCATGGAAGACCGGCATCACCACGCGCGGCGTCCTCATCGACATCCCGAAGTTCCGAGGCGAACCGTACGTCGCGCTCGACAAGCCCGTTCGCGCATGGGAAATCGAAGATGCTGCCGCAGCCCAGGGCAGCCCCCTGAAGCCCGGTGACGCGGTTATCGTTTATTCGGGACGGGGCGCCTATCACGCGGCGAACCCCGCCGCGGTGCCGGGCGCGGCGCCTGCGCCAGGTCTCCATGTCGATACGGTCCCGTACCTGAAGGAGCACGACGCTGCCATCCTCGGCTGGGACCAGATGGACGCCACGCCTTCCGGATACCAGGTCTTCAAGGGCCTCTCAGTGCACGTCCTGACCATTGTTTTTGCCGGGATGCCATTGCTCGACAATGCGTACCTCGAGCCGATCGCCGAAGCCTGCCGCGAAGAAAACCGCTGGGAATTTCTGCTCACGATCAACCCGCTCCACATTCGCGGTGGCACCGGGTCTCCGGTTAACCCGGTGGCGATCTTCTGAAGGCTTGCTGGCCGCTTTCCCGCCCCCGGGCCTAGGATGAAGGCGGCCATTGTCGGCGGAGGGGTTCGTTGGGAGTTCGCACAATCGGTGGGATAGCGGCCGGAGTCGCGGTTGCCGCTTTCGGGCTGCCCGCGCTCGTCCTCGCGAAGAAGCTGCAACATGAGGGCTTCCGACCCGAACGCGACCGCAAGCCTGTCGCGCTCGATCTGCAGGTCACGGCCGTGAGCGACCAGACCGTGACTCTACGGAAAGCGGCCAAGAGCCCTGCTCTCCCGCCCGACAGCCCGGGCGAGTATCTCCTCGCGGGTTCCCGTGGGTGGGGTTACGCCGGACGTGTGCTTGAATCGAATGAGCTGATCGCCGTGCGCGAATACCGTCCCGGCGGCGGTGAATTGCGCGCAGGTGATTACGTCTGTCTCGATGGCTATGCCTACCCGCAGGATCCCATGGAAGCGCACGGGTTGAGCTTCGAAGACGTCACATTTCAATCGCCATTAGGTCCTTTTGCGGCATGGCATGTCTCAGGAAAATCGAACACCTGGGCCATCCTCACGCACGGAAAGGGCGCCGACCGCAGGGAGAGCCTTCGCATCATGCCGGCCCTGGTTGGGGCCGGTTTTCACTGCCTCGCCATCACCTATCGGAACGACCTCGGGCAACCGCCGGCGCCAACTGGCGTCTACAGCTACGGCCGCGATGAGTGGGAAGAACTCGAAGGAGCCGCCGCTTACGCCATCGAGCGCGGCGCGACCGACCTCGTCGTGGTCGGATTCAGCATGGGCGGCGCGATCACCCTGAGTTTCCTTGCCAGGTCGAGCCTCGCGAGCCGCGTCTCCGCTGCTGTGCTCGATGCACCAATGACGAGCCTCGAGGAAACCGTCACCCACGGCGCCCGGCAGATGGGCTTACCGACGAAGTTTCTCGCCGTGTCGAACCGCCTCGCGGCGCGCCGCTACGGGTTTCGCTGGCAGGATTTCGACTACTTCAAGACGCTCCCCGGGCTCTCCTGCCCTGTCTTGCTCTTCCATGGCGATGCAGACAAAACGATACCTGTCGAACTGAGTGATAGCGCCGCTGCCATGCGCCCCGACCTCATCCGATACGTCCGCGTGCCAGGTGCGGGCCACGTTCGATCCTGGAATATGGAACCCGAGGCGTATCTCGCGACGGTCCGAGAATTCATCCGCACGCGGCGTTCGGTGTCGGCTTCGTGAGCAGAATCCAGTTCCGCAGAGAAAGCGTCCCATGCTCCGGATGAGTTGGATCGGGATCATCGTGGGCATCGTCTATCTGATGGCGATAGCGTGCGATTCGGGCAACTACATCCCGCCACCGACGAAAACGCCCGTGCCGACCGCGACTCCAGCGTCCGCGGAAGGTAGCTTTGCCACCGCCCGGGTGGCGACAGGGCTAACGCGGCCGACGCTCGTGACGAACGCTGCGGACAACTCCAACCGGCTGTTCGTACTGGAGAAGCCGGGGCAGATTCGCGTCATCAAGTCCGGCCTCCTCCTCGCTCAGCCGCTTCTCGACATCAGTGCGCTCGTCGGCTCAACCGGGAACGAACAGGGTCTCCTCGGCCTGGCCTTTCATCCGGACTTCGAGAAGAACGGCCGGTTCTTTGTCGCCTACACAGCGAAGAACGCCGACAACACGATCGCTGAATACCACGTCACCGACCCCAGTTCCGATGTCGCGGACGCCAATAGCGGCAAGGTGCTATTCGGCGTCCCTGACCAGTACCCGAACCACAACGGCGGCATGCTCGCCTTCGGTCCAGACGGCTACCTCTATATCTCGATGGGCGATGGGGGCAGTTCCGGCGACCCGAATGGCAACGCGCAGAACCTCAACTCACTCCTCGGAAAGCTGCTTCGCATCGATGTGAACGGCGCGAGCCCCTACGCCATCCCGCCATCGAACCCGTTCGTCGCCAGGGCCGACGCGAAGAAAGAGATCTGGGCCTACGGCCTGCGTAACCCGTGGCGGTTCACGTTCGACCGGAGCACAAATGACCTTTGGATTGGCGACGTCGGCCAGGACAAATACGAAGAGGTCGATTTCCAGCTGGCAGGCAGCAGCGGCGGAGAGAACTATGGTTGGAAGACGATGGAAGGCACGCACTGCTATCAGCCGCAGGACGGTTGTAGCCAGTCCAACCTCGTTTTGCCGATCTTCGACTACGACCATGACGAGGGCTGTTCGGTTACCGGCGGATACGTATATCGCGGAAAGGCCGTTGCGCCCCTGGTGGGCCGCTACCTGTTCACGGACTATTGCTCGGGGAAACTTTGGGCGAGCACGGCGACGGGCGATGGCAAGTTCTCTACTGCCACGATCGGCAAACTACCCCAGGGAGTGACCGCCTTCGGCGAAGACGAGTCCGGCGAGTTGTACTTCGTCGTGGATTCCGAGGGCGCTGTCTACAAATTCGCGAAGAAATAACGGGGTTTAAAGGACTGCCTCGCGCACTTCCTTCAGGCGTTTCAGAGACCCGAGGACCTTTTCCTGATCGTCGGTCAGATGGCGGACGATGATATCGGTGTAGCCCAGTGCCGCATACGAACGGAAGGCCTCCGCAACCTGGTCGATAGAGCCGGCAATGGGCGCAGCCGGATCGAACCCGCGGTAACCGGCGTCCAGGATCGGGTCGGCGACACCCCGCGCTTCGGCCTCGGATTCTCCGACGTAAATATCCCGCCGAATCGCGGTAACGCCGGGCACCTTACCGAGCGCGCGACAGGCTTCGAGGTAGGTCGAAAGCTGTTTCGCGGCCTGGCCGGGTGCCAGCGACGGGGCGGCGAGCCATCCGTCGCCCATCCGTGCCGCCCGTTCGATAGCGACGCGAGCACTGGCGGCGACCCAGTATTCTGCCGGTTCTGGCGGCCGAGGAGAGACCCGTGCGTTTTCGAACGTGAACCGCCCGGCCGACGACACTGTCTCGCCGACGAGCAGTCGCCGGACGATTTCGAACGCCTCCTCGAACGCTGACGGCCGATGCTTGATGTTCGCGCCCATGGCAGCAAACTGATCGGCACCTTCGCCCAGCCCAAGCTGGAGGATGAACTTACCCTCCGCGATTGAGGCGAGGGTCCCCACCTGTTCGGCGAGAAGCACCGGGTTCCACAGCGGCAGGAGGAAGAGGCAGCCCGCCGGGGCGTCGCCCCATTCAGCGAGCAGGCGGCCCATGATCGCGACATTCTGGTAGTAGGCGCCGCCAGTCGAATGGTGATCGCCTACGAAGAGCGAGTCGAGCCCCGCTTCACGCGCGGCGGCGGTGCGCTCGATCATCCAGCGCGCCCCTTCGCGGGGCTCGCGAATGCGGTGAGAACTCGTGAGGGAGATACCGACCTTCAAACGTCGCCCCCTGACTTCTCTTCATCCCCGGGAGAAACCCGATGGAGAAGGAGATTCGGTTGGCGGCATGCCGGAAGCGGGCACTGAGCCCGCGCCTCCATGCCGGCCGTTGTTAGCCTCGTGGAAGTCCGAGGCCGCGGGTCGCGATGATGCCGCGCTGGATTTCGCTTGTTCCGGCCGCAATCGTGCCACTAACCGACCCGAGATACGTCGATGCCTGGTCAATGACCTGGTGCTTCGACCCGTCGCGCAGTTGGCCAAGGGTGCCGAGCAAGTGCATACCCGTGAGCGAGATGCGCTGGCCCATCTCCGAACCGAACAGCTTCGCGGTCGACGCCTCGTAGTTCGGCACCATGCCCTTCGCCTGCATCGTGGCAACGCGATACGAGAGGATCGTGCCGACGTTCACTTCCACCGCGCGGTCCGCGAGTTCGTATCGAACACTCGGGCGGCGTTCAACGAGTTCAGGGTTGTCCTTAGAAAGCTGGGTCAAGCGTTCGACGCTCTTGCGGCCGCCGGCGAATGCCTGGATGCCCGACCGTTCGAAGTCGAGTGCGACAGCCATGTGGTACCAGCCGCGGTTCACTTCGCCAACCACCTGGTTTGCCGGGATCCGGACGTCTTCGAAGTAGACCTCGTTGAATCCGTGGCGGTTACCCATGTTGATCAACGGCCGGACGCTCACACCGGGCGACTTCATATCCACCATGAACATGGTGATGCCCTTGTGCTTCGGGGCGTCGGGATCGGTGCGAGCCGCTAGCCAGCCCCAGTCAGCAAGGTGGCCGCCGGAAGTCCAGATCTTCTGGCCGTTCACCACGTACTCGTCGCCGTCGCGGGTGGCGCGGGTCTGGAGGGCGGCCAGGTCGGATCCGGCGCCCGGCTCGGAATAGAGCGTGCACCACCAGTCGTCAGCGCCAGTGATCCGAGGAATGAATCGCTCTTTCTGCTCTTCGGTGCCGTAAAGCATCAGCGATGGGCCGACCCATGCGATGCCCATGTTCATCGCCGGAGCGCCGTTGTAGGCCATCTCCTCGTTGTACACGAGCTGGCGCATGTGGCTGGCGCCGCCGCCGCCGTATTCTTTCGGCCAGGCCATGGCTAGCCAGTTCTTCTCGCTGAGCTTCTTCTGGAAGCCCATTGTGTAGTCGTACTCTTCCTGGTTGGTCTTGAAACCGCCCTCGTAGCCTCGCTGCAGGCGCTCTTCCTCAGGGGGCAGGTTGTCCTTGATGAATTGGCGAATTTCGTCGCGGAAGGCTTCGACTTCAGGTTCGTACGTGTAACGCATGGTGTGGCTCCGGGGTGTTTCGTGTGAGGCAAACTATAGCGATTCGTGGGTGCGTTGGAAGTATAGGCCCGGCGTTAGCCCTTGTCGGTGCCCCGATACAGCGCGTCGCGCGAGGCCCGGAATGCTTCCCAGCCCTGTTCTCGCAGTACCTTCAGGTGCGGGTCAGGCTCTTCCGCCGTTGTCCCCAGGGCCTCGGCGATCGCCGGATCTGACCGGTAATCCAGCGCTTCCCGGAAACCGGCGAGTTCGTAGACCCGGTTCACTAGCATCTTGTTCGAGCGCACCGTCTTTTGCGGGAGCGCGGCCAGCTTTCGCGCCATGTCTTCGGCTGCAACCATCAGTTCATCCCCCGGGACGACGCGATTGATGAGGCCGAGGCGCAGAGCATCGGCCGCCGAGATTCGCTCGCCGAGCATGAGCAATTCCTTCGCCTGCTTCAGCCCCACAAGGAACGGGCTGATGAGGATCGGCGGCCCGAAGCTGTGGCGAATCTGCAACTCGCCGAACACGGCATCCTCCGATGCGATCGTCATGTCGCAGGTGCCGGCCAGTTCGTGGCCCTGGCCCACCGCGTAGCCGCGGACCGCGGCGATCACAGGCTTTTGCATCTGCCAGATGGCCAGGTTGATTTCCATCCCCGAAGGAGTCGGGTCATTGTCGGGAGGGGGCGTCGATTGGATATCGCCGCCGGCGGAAAACGCACGGCCTGCGCCCGTGAGGATGACGGACTTCACTTCGTCGTCCTTCGCGGCCTCGCCAAGCGCCCACCATAGGCGGCGGGAAATCGACCAGTTGATGGCGTTCAGCACTACGGGGCGGTTCAGAGTGATGACGGCGAAGCTCTCGCGTTTCTCGTAGAGCACATCATCAATGGAAGGGGGCGGGATCTCGATCGGTTGCGGACTAGTCATGCTCGCAAGCCTACAGAAATGGGCGAGCGACCGGGAGTTGCTAGTCGGTCGGGTCTTTTTTCGCTTCGGCCACAAGCCGGTAGCCGACGTTGCGCACGGTTTCGATGAAGGCGTGACCGTGGATCTCAATCTTCGCCCGAATCCGCCGGATATGGACATCGACGGTGCGCGCTCCGCCAAAGTAGTCGTAGCCCCAGACTCGATTCAAAAGCTGTTCGCGAGTGAACACGCGGCCAGCGTTCATCGCGAGGAAGCGAAGAAGTTCGTACTCCTTGAAGGTCATCACGAGCGACTCGTTGCCGACCGTCACCCGGTAGTTCGAAAGGTCGAGCGTGAGCGAGCCGCAGCGGACGAAGTTCTCGCTATCCACGCCGTGTTTCCGCCAAAGGGCGCGTTCGATCCGGCGGGCAAGTTCTTCCGGCTGGGCATTGAGCATGACGAAGTCATCAATCGGAAGGTCGACCGCGACCCGGTCCATCTGTTCCGGCGCGGCGATGACGATCAGGATGACACCATGTTCGGCGTAGTTGGTGCTCAGAATATTGAAGGCGGCTGGCGGGATGTCGCGCAGGTCGAGGACGACGACGTCGGCGTTCGGGTTCACCTCGTCATTGGCGAGCCGTTCCGGCGCAATCGATGGCGCGGAGAAGCCGGCGCGCTCCAACTCCGGGCCGAGGCGGGCCACATCAGGGTGCCGGGTAACAAGGAACACGGTTCGCATCGTGCTGCCCCCTACCCGAGGCAGTATAGCCCGGCGATATTCCCTAACTCCCTGTCAGGGATGAAATCCATGTGAAATATGTCACGAAACATCTTGGAAGCACGCCGGACTCCGCTCCGCCACGCGTTCGAAACCCCAGCTTAGCGCGCGTCGAAGGCGATCGGGAGCGATTTCACACCACGCATGATGAATGTGGGAACTCGCGGCAGTACCGCATCATCGACTCTGCGGAAGTTCGTCACTCGCTTGAGTAGCTCTTCCGTGGCGACCTTCGCCTCCAGCCTGGCCAGCGGTGCCCCCAGACAAAAGTGAATGCCCATGCCAAAGCCGAGGTGGCGATTCGGCGTGCGGCCAACATCGAAAGTGAGGGGATCAGCAAAGACTCCGGGATCGCGGTTCGCGGCCGCTAGCCAGACGACAATTTGCTGATCCTTCGCGATCTGCTTGCCCTTGAATTCCGTATCGGCTGCGGCCCGGCGGACGGTCGCCTGGACCGGCGAGCTGATCCGCATGACTTCTTCAAGGGCCGAAGGAATCAGCGCCGGGTCGGCTTCGACTCGGGCCAGCTGGTCGGGATGCGCGATGAACTCCTGGACTGCGTTACCGATCAGGTTCGTCGTCGTTTCGTTCCCTGCGACGAGGAGCAGGATGAGCATCTGCAGCAACTCATCGAAGCTCAGCTTTTCGCCATCCATTTCGGCCTGGACGAGCCCGCTGATCAGATCGTTTCGCGGACGAGCGCGGCGCTCAGCGCACATCCCTTCGAAGTAGTCGCGGATGGCGTTGAAGGTCGCTTCGCTGACATCGTTCTCCTGGGGTGAACCCGAAGCGCCCGTGCCGAGCGTAGCCACCACCTCATCCGACCACTGCTTGAATTGGTCCCGTTTCTCGGCTTCGACTCCGAGGATTTCGGAGATAGCGATCACCGGGAGCGGATAGGCAAGCGTGTCCACGATGTCGCACTCGCCCCTTCCGATGACGGGGTCGAGCAGTTCAGCGGCGACCTGGCGGAGCCGGGGTTCGAGCTGTTCGATCATTCGAGGGGTGAATGCCTGGCTGACGAGTGCGCGCAAACGCGTATGCCGCGGCGGGTTGGAACCGAGCATGCTCGGGGGCGGAAGCGACGGATCGTTTTCCAGGGCGGATGAACCGAACCCCGACTGCCATTGGGTGCTGTCGCGAAGGATCGCCTGGCATTCGTCGTGGTTGAAGGCCATCCAGAGTCCAAGACTCTCGACGAACAGGGGGCTCATTTTCCGCCCGATCTCGTAAAACGGATATGGATTCTCGAGGAACGCGGGATCGCCGATGTTGGGTGTTGCAAGCATAGAACCGGGCCTCCTGAAACATGCGGCCCCAATCCGCCAAGGTACTTTAACAGAACCGAATTTCGTTCGGGACTGATTCAGCCGGGGAGGAGAAGCTCGAACGCTTCCGGGTTGGACATGAACTGCTTTCGGCACGAGGGCGCACAAAAGTACACGCGCCGGCCATTGTGATCAGCGGAGTACTTCGCCGTCGTCGGGTCGACATCCATGAGGCAGACGGGATCGAGGCGCTCAAGGCCATCTGCTTCGTCTTTGCCGCCCGGGTCTTCGTCAGGGCCCGGGTAGCGGTCATACACATGGCCCGCCAATTCGGCCGGCGGCGGGACGATCGCCCCTGAATCTAGAATCGCCTCAGCATAACCGAACACCATCGGAATCAATGCCGCGTTGTTCAGGTCGCTGAACCAAACGGAGGCCCCAAGCACCTGGAGCAGCGCGTTGTTGCCGGCGATGCACGGACCCAGGCATCCAGAAAACGTCAGGTGCAGGCGATGGCGTATTCCACGTCTCTCCCACTCGTCGCTCCACACGGAGTTGGCAATCGGGAGCCGGCCCTTCTCTTCCCAACTGCAGCAACAAGAGCCGTTCTCGCGTGAGCAAACGAACAGGTTGCCCGCAACCTGTACCACTCGGTAGCCCTGCCCGCGCGCTGCCACTTTCACCGTCCGGATCTTCGGTTTCTGCTCGCTACTCATGGTGTGAGTCTTCGTGGGGATGGGCGTGGGTCACGGTTGCATGGCGGTGCAGGTGTTCATGGATCAGGTTCGCTCGAATCAGGAGTTCGTCGTCTGCGAGGATGCGAGCCGGCGTGTCATCCGCGAGGATTCGCCGGTTCTCTCCCATCACGATCACGCGCTCGGCGATGATCGGCACGATTTCGAGTTCGTGCGTTGCCACGACAGTCGTGCGCCCCTCGGCTCCGAGCTGCTGGATCAGATTCACGAGCACCCACTTAGTGCGCGGGTCGAGGCTCGCGGTTGGCTCATCGAAGAGGATCACGGAAGGTTCAAGCGAGAGTACCGAGGCGATCGCCGCGCGCTTCTTCTCGCCGCCCGAAAGTTCGAACGGCGCGCGGTCCCGCAGGTGGAGGATGTCCATCTGCTTGAGGGCGGTCTCCACGCGTTGGCGGACTTCCGAGAGCTGCAGGCCGAGTTGCAGCGGCCCGAAAGCAACGTCATCTCCGACGGTCGGTGAGAACAGCTGGACGTCGGGATCCTGAAAGACGAGCCCGACCTCCCGGTGAAAGCGATGTTCCTGGTCCGAGTTTTCGGAAAGGTTTGCCACCTCTTCGCCGAAGAGGCGCAGCTTTCCAGCCGTCGGCGGCAGCAATCCGTCGAGCAGCTTCAAGAGGGTGGATTTGCCGCACCCGTTGGCGCCGAGCAGAGCGACATGTTCGCCCTCGCGAATCACGAGGTCGACCGAATCCAACGCCTTCTGTCTCCGGTTATAGACGTATTCCACGCCTGCGAGCTCGAAAACCGGAGTCGCCAGGTCGTTCGTCAAGAAATCCATCCGTGCGCGAGTACTGCCGTGACCGAGAGCGCGATGGAGACTGCCACGAGGAGCCAATCGGGCGCTCGCATCGAGTAGTCGCTCAGTGTGACGATCTGGCCGTTGAACCCGCGGGCAAGCATCGCCTGGTAGACATCGTCACTCATCCGGAAGGAACGGCTCATGAGCACACTCATGGAGGAGACGATCCACCAGCGTTGCTCTTTGCCCGTCGCATTGGCAACCACCCGGCTCTTGCGCGATTCGAACATGCCGTTCGCCGTGTGCAGTACCAGGAAGATGTAGCGGTACGTCATCCCCAGGATGAGCACGAAGATCGCCGGGACACGGAAGAAGCGAAGTGACTTGAGGATGTCGGCCCAGCGCGTAGTCAACACCAGAAGGACGGCGAACGAGACAGACACCGCGACTCGGAGGACGAAAACGCCGGCAGCGCGGAGGCCTTCGCGTGTGGCCGTCAGCGTGATGAACCCGAGGGGGACATGGAACAGATCATGACCGCCAACGAAGAAGATCGAAGGGATGATGACGATGCCGCTGAACAACGGGATCCCGAACCAGATCCGCTTCAAGAACGGGATGAGTTCAAGCTTCCCGAGCAGGACGCCGGCGACGGTCACGGCGTAGAGCACACCGAGCACTCGCCAGTCCCGGGATAGGCCAGTGGCGACGATCAGTGCCACGAAAGCGACGACCTTCGCGCGTGGGTCCCGGCGTTGCAAGAAAGCGTCGCGGCGGGCGTTCTCCTCGGAGAAAACTGCGTTTTCTATGCTGCCCGAGATGCCCGCGAGCGTCTTCTCGACGAAGCCGAGACGGCCTCGAGAGCGAGGTTTCACCGGTTCAGCGGGGACAGCTATGGCCACCATCAGGCACTTCGCCAATCAGGCGGCGCGGCTGGCACGAGCCATTTCCCGAGCCGGAAGAAGGCAAATGCAATGACCACAACCATCCCGATCCCCGCAAATCCGGCTATTTGATAGCCGATGTTCTGCTTCCAGGCAGGATCGTTGTCGCCGGCCCACGGCGGCTGATAGCCGGTGAGGATGGCACTATTAGCGTAGGTCACGTCTTCAATATTGTTCGGCACGCATGAACACTCCTGGTTCACGTCGGGAAGGGCATCGAACAGGGTTGAGTCTCCGGCCTGCTTCGCCGCAACGGCCGCGGAAACCGCTTCTGGCGATGCAGTGGCGTCCTCGCCGAACGCGCCACCCGGAGCGATCAGACCGATCGGCACCCAGATGAGCATGCCAACGAAAAGCATCACCGGGGCGCGCCACGCCCGCCGCGAACGAAGTCCGTAGAACAACGCCGGGAGGACGACGACCGAGACAAGTGCCGAGACGAGGATCGTTGCTCCGAAATCTCCCTTGTCGACGGTCGACCAGTCGAGGCCAGCCCATTCGCCAATTCCGCCGCCGCCCTTAATTAACCCGCCGACGAAGACAGCGAGGACCGCGATGGCCGCCAGCCCGCCGGCGGGAATCCAGGGGTTCATTCCTGTTCCCGTGATATCCATATCGGGAGTGCGGGTTTGACGCCGGAGCAGAATCTCCGGGTATGACCGTTGCAGGTACGCGATTGCCAGCGCGGTGATTGCGGCCTCGACGAACGACGCGCCCAACAGGTGCGAAACGAGCATCGCCGGGACTGCCGTGCTGATGTCGTACGGGCTGTAATCCGGAATCCCGTTCGTGCTCCAGAAGTGCGGTTGGATACCCAGTTGAAGCCCGACGGCGACCGCCGCAACCGTGATGCCGATATATGCGCCGACAGCCGCCGCCACGACTCGACGCTGCGAAAGCATGTCGGTCCTCCCGGCTATCAGTTTGTAGCCGAAGTAGCCGCTCATTGGGAGCAAGACGCCCATATTGAAACAGTTGATGCCGATGGCCGTGATGCCGCCATCTCCAAAGAAGAGGGCCTGCAAAATCAATGCCACTGAAGTGGAAATCACAGCAGCCCAGGGCCCGAGCACGATCGCGGTCAGTGTGCCGCCCACTCCGTGCGCTGTGGTCCCGCCGGGCACCGGGACATTGAACATCATGATGGCGAAGGTGAACGCCGCGAAGATGGCCAGCAGCGGCACTGTTCGGCCACCAACGAACTTCTTCACCCGCGCGACAGCAATTGCCCAAAACGGCACCACGACGGCATAGCCAACGGCGCAGGTCGCGGGACTCAGGTAACCATCAGGGACGTGCATCGAGGGTCTCCGTCAAATCGCTCTTAGGAGACTAGTTGCTTGAATTCGCCATTGCAACCAGTTGCATCTGCGACCCAGTGGCCCATCGCATGCACCGGCCGCAGCCACATCCGGGCGAGCCCTCGGACGACTTCGGGGTCCCGGTCTTGTTACGCCTGTCCCAGCAGTCCCTCGATGGCAGAAGTCACTTCAGGATCCTCCGGGGTTGTTTGCGGGCCGATCTTCTTCACCACGTTGCCTTCGCGGTCCAGCAGGTACTTCTGGAAGTTCCACATCACGTCGCCGCCGATAGGCTCTGGCATCGCGGTGATTTCCTTATAGAGCGGGTCCATTCCGTCGCCCTTGACGGAGATCTTCGCGAAGAGCGGGAAGGTCACTCCGTAGTTGATCTCGCAGAATTCCGAGATCTCTTCGGCGGTGCCAGGTTCCTGGCCCATGAAGTCGTTGGCCGGGAAGCCGAGGATTTCGAAACCCTTGTCTTTGTACTGGTCGTAGATCGCCTGCAGGCCCTTGTACTGCGGTGTCAGTCCGCATTTGCTGGCCGTATTGACCACCATCACCACTTTGCCCTTGTACTGGGAAAGATCTTCTTCTTTGCCATTGAGACGCGTCATCGTGCGATCGAGAACCATGGTCATACACCCCCGGGAGTGCCATCGATCCTAGGGCATCCCGTTGCCGGAAGTCATGCGGGAGATTCGAGGCGGCGCGAAGCGCCCCATTCAACGATGAGCCGGGCCGAGTCGGCGGGCGAGCGCTTCGTAGTGTCCAGCTTCAGGACATTTGGGTGGCTGGTTTCGAAGAGCGGCGTGTCGTCGTTCATCTGTGCGATGGCCAGTGGATCGATGAGCTTCATTCGCGCCACGCGAGATTCCGAGGCTGCCCGCTCTTTCAGTTCACTCGTCTCGCAGCGCAGGAGCACCGGGATGAAGACGCTCGCGCGTGTGGCGGCAAGTTCCACCATCTGCTGGAACATCCGATCTTCGGCCGGGTCTTCGCCGCGGAGGTAGTTCGTGAACACAAACGAGAGGTGCGCGGGTGCCAGTTGAACCACCGTTTCCAAGACGGCCGCCCGGACTTTGCCCACCGGAGTCCAGATCCCTTCCGGGAGAGGTGTGACCCCATCGGTACCAATCACGTTGAAGATCACGTTTGCGATGCTGTGGTTGTCGATAAATCGGGCGCCGGTAGCTTCGGCAACCAGCTTTCCGATGGTGTACTTCCCGGCGGCGGGCGTCCCGATGAGGTGGTAGATAACAGGCGGCATGGCGCATCTTAATTCGCCCGCATGCTTCCGCCATGGCGAGCGGCTAGTATTTCGCGCATGGCCGAACGCTTCGATATCGTCATCGTTGGAGGTGGGATCGCCGGCGGCGGTCTCGCCACTGTGCTCGCCCGAGCAGGAAAGCAAGTGCTCCTGCTCGAAAAGTCGCATGAGTTTCAGGACGTCGTCCGCGGCGAATGGATCGCACCCTGGGGCGTCGTGGAAGCAAAGCGCACGGGACTCTATGCAGACCTTTGCACTGCCAACGACTACCACATCCCGACGCATATCGAATACGGCGACGGCCTCGACCCGGCGACGGGTTCAGAGCGAGCACTGAACTTGGCCTTCTTCCCGGGTATCCCTGGACCGCTTTCCCTCGGCCACCCGCAAGCGTGTCAGGCGCTCTTCGACGCCGCTGCTGCCGCCGGCGCCGTAGCCATTCGAGGAGTTTCCGACGTAAACGTCTCCGGAGGTGATGCGCCATCCGTCAGTTACACGGTCGACGGCGGCGAGCACGTGGCTGAAGCCAAAGTCGTCGCCGGGGCCGATGGGCGCGGCTCAGTGGTGCGCCGGCAGGCGGGCATCGAGTTGCATCAGGAACCTACCCACCATTTCTTCGCCGGGATGCTCGTCGAAGGGGCAGACGACTGGCCGACCGACGTCGAGTCGATGGGCACCGAAGGCGATGTGCAGTACTTCGTTTTCCCCCAGGGTCCGGGCAAACTCCGCCTCTACTTAAGCTACGGGATCGAACAGAAGAGCCGGCTGGCGGGGAAAGACGCGCAGCAAAAGTTCCTCGATGCGTTCCGGCTTTCGACGGTCCCCAAGAGCGATTGCATCGTGAACGCAAAAGTCGCCGGGCCCTGCCACGCCATCCCGAACCACAGCACGTGGACTGAAGTCCCCGTTGCGCCCGGCATCGTCCTGCTCGGCGACGCCGCCGGCTACAACGACCCGATTATCGGCCAGGGCCTTTCGATCTCCATGCGAGACATCCGCGTCCTAAGCGAACTTCTCATCGGATCCGATCAATGGGGGCCGGAGCTATTCAAACCCTATGTGGAGGAGCGGACCGAGCGAATGCGCCGTCTGCGTATCGCCGCCGCTATGGATTCGGTCGTTCATGCCGAGTTCGGGCCCGATGCAACCGCCCGAAAGCTTCGCATCATGGCGAACCCGGCGTTAGCTATGGCGCGAGGTGCTGCGATGGTCGGCCCCGAGATGCTTCCCGCTGAAGCATTCGACGATGCCGCAATGGCCGCGGTGGTAAACGCCTGAGCTACTGACGCTCGAAAAGAGCGTTGGAACCCAACGAAGCCCCCGGTGCTCAAGGCCGGGGGCTCGCTGGAGAGGTAGTGTGTCTGAAGAGGCGGAGACTTAGACAGCGACTCCGGTGCGCGTTTGCTCAACCTGAGCCGCCTTGCGGGACCCGAACACCCGGAAGAATCGCCCGCGAACCGCATCAGCGGATGGCTGCGCAGCCACGTAGCTGATGCCACCGAGGCGGCCGGCCATTTCGCCGAAGACGGTGGAGGCTGGCGACGTCGAGCGGTACATCACCACTGGGACGCCGACCTGGGATGCCTTCCGCACATTGCGGTCGAACGGGATTTCGTAGTTCACCTTGTGGCTGATGGCGAACTCGACATCGGTCCGGGACGGGCCGCCGGAAACGTCATGACCATGAATCAGGCTCACCGCCACCTGCTCATCCTTGAGCCCTCGAAGGTCCAGGTGCTCAACGAGCAGCGAAGTGTTCTTAAGGCTTGTCAGGTCGGTGCTGGTCACTACTACCACGCGGTCGGCGAGGTCGACTGCCGAGCTCACAACGTCGTTGAACGTGCCGGGGGTATCGAGGATGACCACATCGAAAATCGTCGCGGCGAACTGGACCATCGCCTGGATCTGCTCTGTCGAACAATTGAGCCAACTGCGGTAGTCCCGCGGCGCGGGGAGCACGTAAGCGCCGGATTCATGCCGCAACAACACGCTCTGGAACGCCTCGCGTTCGAGGTACTCTGGCTCGCGGGCGACTTCCGAGACCGTGTAGTCGGCGCGCACGTCCAGCATCACGGCAACGTCCCCGAAGCGCGTGTCGAGGTCGATCAGTAGCACGCTCTTGCTGCCATCGAGAGCGATCGCTGCCGCCAGGTTCGTGCTTGTCGTCGTCTTCCCGACTCCGCCCTTCTGACCAATGACAGCAATGATCCGCCCGTTCTCCTGGGCTTCTTCGAACGTCGTTTCGGACGCGCGGGACATGTGTCGAGCGCGGGTCGCGATGTTTTTCACCTGTTCACTGGTGATTTTGCCGTGAAGGAAGTCGTTTACGCCGGACTGCATCAGGCGGCGCTCAATCGTCGGCGACCACGATGTCGCGTAGGCGACAATCATAGTTGTGGGCGAAATTGCCCGAGCAAATTCGATCACTTGCATGGCTCGTTGGATGGGCTGTTCGATAGCGACGAACAGCAATTCGGGCTGCATGTCTTTCACGGCCTGCTGCGCAGCAATTCCATGCGCGCGTTCCGCAAATGTTTCGATTCCACCCGCTTGCAGCTTCGCGCGCATCAGCCCGCGTACATGTTCGTTGCTATCAATCAGCATTGCCGTAGGCGTTGCAGAAGTCATGGTTCACCTTCTCCGTATCCACTTGTACCCCGCTCGTCCATCGCATATTCACCGGCCAGTCACGTGTTGTGAACCCCTTTTGGACCTCTCCATGGAGTTCCTACAAAGTTCGAATGGGGCTGTCACCTATCGTCCACGAGCCGTCCACCCAAGGCTGCGGTAACAGACAATTTTCAAGACTGATATGGATTTGCAAGGCCAAACTGGCGATGTGGCATCGAGGAGAACATTAAGGCCGGTGAGAATATCGAAGGTGAACCCGACGGCCAGAACCACACAGGAATCGCTGGTGAGCATTTCTCAGCCGGCTGAACGAGGTCCCGTTCTCGTCGTAGATGGGGATCCAGCAGTGCGCCGGGTGCTTCGGTTGGTGCTTGAAGGCGCCGGATTCCGCTGTATCGCCTGCGAAGCCGCCGAACAAGCGTTGGACCTTGTGCTCGAAAATCGGCCCAAGCTTGTCCTGGTTGAAGTTCGCCTCGTCGGCGAGAGTGGCAGCCAACTGGCGCGCAAGTTGGCAAACGGTGACGGTTGGCGGCCGCGCGTCGCTCTCATGAGCGCCTACCCAAGGCCGGGCCGCGACTTCGAGGACTTCTTCCTGACGAAACCGATCGAATTCGATCGCCTCCTTGAAATCCTCGAAACGATTGAGCACGAGCCAGGCTGGTAGGCGGGGTTCCGCTTGAGAACATGCGCCCCATACTCAATGCAGAGATGAGACCGCCACCGAACCGTGAGCACGTTCTCGAATTCGACCTCTTGCGCGGCGCAGCGATTATTGCCGTTGTGTATCTGCACGCCTACTTCACGCCATGGCCAGAGGCCTCCCGCGATGGAGTGACTCTCCTGCAC
>JBDTNM010000028.1:0-21495 GCA_039933735.1 bacterium
CTTGATGAAGAACATGAGTGGAGTTACAAGCAGGTCGACCCGCAACCTCGCTACCACGCCAGAGAAGTCGCGGCGAAACTGTGTGCCCTCACTGGCGCTCGCCTGGTACTCGGGAGCGCAACTCCCGACCTCGTCACGTACCACCGAAGCGAGGTCGGAAGCATCGCACGCGTGGAGCTTCTCCAGCGCCTTAGTCCGAAAGCCGAGGGAGACGCGGTCGAAGGACGGCTCCCCACGGTCGAAATCGTCGATATGCGCGAAGAGCTCAGGGAGGGCAACCGAAGCGTTTTTTCTCGTCCGCTGCGCCGTGCGGTGCACGCCGCGCTGAAGGCCAGAGAGCAATCAATTCTGTTCGTGAATCGTCGCGGATCGGCGAGGTTCGTGCTCTGCCGGGATTGTGGCTATCTGCCGCTCTGTCCTTCGTGCGAGGTCGCGATGAGCCTCGACGTCCAAAGTCCTATCCATACGCTCTTGATCTGTCACCACTGCGGGCGGTCGAAGCGCCTCGAAGACCGCTGCCCGAAGTGCAACGGTGCGCGATACCGGCCGTTCGGAGTGGGCACTCAGCGCATTGAACTCGAAGCGCGGTCGCAATTTCCAGGGGCGCGAGTCGCCCGCTGGGACAGCGATGTCTCGCGGCAGAAGGGCAGTCACGAACGAATGCTGCAAGCCCTCGAGGCTCGTGACATCGACATACTCGTCGGCACCCAGATGCTGGCAAAAGGCCTCGATCTCCCGGAGATGACCGTCGTCGGGGTGGTTGACGCTGATGTCGGCCTGAGCTTGCCGGACTTTCACGCCCACGAACGTACGTTTCAGCTTCTCTCCCAGGTCGCCGGGCGCGCAGGCCGAAGAGAGAAACCCGGGTGGGTCTACATCCAGACATACGAACCCGAAGCGGCTCCGATAGTCGCCGCGGCAAGCCACGAGTACCGCCCGTTCTACGAAGAAGAGATCGCTCATCGACGGCGGGCGGGCTATCCACCCTTTAATCGCCTCGTTCGGCTGTTCTACAGGCATTCGAATCAGGAACACGCATTGGAAGAGGCTGCGCGGGTTGGTGCCGAACTGCGACTGGCCCGTGATACGGCCGGACGCGCCGAACCGGACATCCTAGGCCCGACCCCGGCGTACATACCGCGAGTACGAGGCGAATATCGCTATCAACTGTTGATGCGCGGGCGGAACCCTGCCCAATTGCTCGAACGAGTCCGACTGGGAGAAAACTGGCACGTGGATGTCGATCCGGCGAGCCTCATCTGACCCCTTCCGGGCGTCGGCTCTGGGTTTGTTCGCTTGAGCGAAACCTTCGCCCGACTCACGGCGCCCTGTTACCATCGGATGCAGACGGGTGCTCCCCCACGCGCCCTCTGGAGGCAGCGGTTCGTTATGGACCAGGAAGTGAAGCCGTGGATCCGGCTCGCACTCATCTTTCCCGGCCAGGGATCGCATCACATAGGCATGGGCCAGCGTCTCGCCCAGGTCTCGAAGTCCGCCCGTGACGTCTTCAAGCGCGCCGATGAGGTGCTGGACCGAAACCTCTCTAAGCTCTGCTGGGAAGGCCCGGAAGACGAACTCGAGACCACGGCCAATCAACAGCCTGCCTCTTTCGTCACATCGGTCGCGTGGCTCGAGGCGCTGAAAGAGCGCTGGTCCGCCGACGGTCGGAAGGTCGAACCGTTCTTGTTCGCCGGACACTCGATGGGCGAATTCACTGCGGCCGTCGCCGCAGACTCCCTCACGTTCGAAGAAGGCCTGGCGCTTGTAAGCGAGCGCGGCCGACTCATGGGAATAGCCGGGACCGAGAATCCTGGAGGAATGGCCTCCATCCTCGGATTGCCCGAAGAGACGGTGCTTGAGATTTGCGCCGAAGCGTCCGTCGAAGGTTATGTCGGGCTCGCTAACTCAAACTGCGAAGGTCAAAGCGTCATCTCCGGGTACCTCAAGCCGCTCAAGATTGCCATCGAACTCGCCGAAAAGGCGAAGGCGCGGCGAGTGGTACGCCTCCCGATCAGCATCGGATCGCACTCCCCTCTGATGTCGAAAGCGAGCGAAGGCATGAGCTCACTCTTGCAGCGAATGCATATCCGCGATCCGAGAGCCCCGCTCGTGGGCAATGTTAACGCCGACTTGCTGACCACCGGACCGGAAATCCTGGAGGAGTTAACCGATCAACTCACCCATGGCGTTCGCTGGCAAAAATCTATCGAACGGATGCGGGATGCGGGGGCCGATATGTTCATCGAAGTGGGGCCAGGCAATGTCCTGACCAAGCTCATCCGCCGCATCGACTACGACGTCAACAGCATCTCCATTAGCGACGACTACGAAGGCATGCTGAGTGACCGCTTCCAGCTCGTAGAGGCGGCGTCATCATGACCCGACGTGTCGCAGTCACAGGAGTTGGAGCGATCACCGCCGTCGGCCATTCCGCCGAGGAAACCTGGCAGGCGATGATCGACGGCCGCAGCGGCATCGGCCCCATCACGCTCTTCGACCCTGAGCCCTATCCCGTCAGGATCCAGGCCGAGGTCAAAGGTTTCGAGCTCGGCGAGAGAGTCGATGCAAAGCAACAGCGCTACATGAACCGGGGCGTGACGTTCGGCGTCGGCGCGGCCATTGAAGCCCTGGCTGATAGCGGCTTCAAAATTACCGAAGAGAACGCGGATATGGTCGGAGTGATCTTCGGCTCCGGCGCCGGCGGCACCGACATGGTCCTGGAGCACCAGCGAATCCTCGATGAAAAAGGCCCCCGCCGCGTCACGCCGTTCCTGGTCGCGAACTTCATACCCGACGCGGCCAGCGGCCACATCGCCATCCACACCGGCGCAAGGGGGCCGAACTTCGCGCCGGTCAGTGCTTGCGCGACTGGCGCGACCTCGATTGGCGAAGCGTACGAACACATCCGCCGCGGCGATGCCGACGCGGTTATCGCCGGCAGTTCGGAAGCGGTCCTGTTACCGATCTATCACGCCACCTGGTGCTCCATGCGGGCACTGGCGGGCGACAACGAACACCCGCAGAAGGCACTCAAGCCGTTCGACCTGAACCGCGATGGCTTTATCGCGGGAGAAGGCGCCTGTTCGATGATCCTTGAGGACTACGACATGGCGAAGGCGCGCGGTGCCCGGATCTACTGCGAAGTAATCGGGTACGGTTCTTCGAACGATGCTTACGACATGATTTCCCTCCACGAAACGGGACGTGGACTGAAGCGGGCCGTCAACGCTGCACTCCGCAAGTCTGGCATCGACCCCTCCGAAATCAACTACATCAACCCGCACGGCAGCGCCACGCCCTTGAACGACCGCGTCGAAACGCTCGTCTTCAAGGACATCATGGGCAAGTCGGCCTACAACGCCGCAATCTCTTCCGTGAAGCCAATCACGGGCCATTGCATGGGCGCCAGCGGCTCGGTCGAGGCGCTCGCCTGCGTGATGGCAATTCGCGATCAGAAGGTCGCCCCAACCATCAACTACACCACGCCAGACCCGGAATGCGACCTCGACTATGTGCCGAACGTCGCCCGTTCCATGACGGTGAACGTGGCCATGTCGACCTCAGTCGGACTCGGTGGGCACAACTCCGCCGTGATTTTCAAGAAGGCGAACTAACCCTGGAGAGAACTTTGTGACCCGAGCATTAGTCACCGGGCTGGGCGCGATCACGCCCATTGGCCTGACTGCGCAAGACTTCTGGACCAACCTCGTTGCCGGGGTTTCCGGCGCGGCCACGATCACGCGTTTCGATACGACCAACATGCCGGTCACGATTGCCACCGAGGTCAAAGGCTTCGAGCCCGGGAATTACATGGATAGCAAGGGCGCGCGACGGATGTCGCGGTTCGCCCAGTTCGCCGTCGCCGCGGCCCAGTTGGCGGCAGACGACGCGAAGTTGGTGCTGGCTGATGACGAACGCCGACGCGCCGCCTCCGCGATTGCCACCGGATCGGGCGGAGCAATCGACACCATGGACGAACAGATGGTTCTTACCGAGCGGGGGCCAGCGCGCGTCAGTCCCTTCTACATTCCGATCATGGCTCCGAACATGGGTGCCTGCCAGGTTTCGATGCACCTCGGTCTGCGCGGTCCGGCCCTGGCGAGCGTGGCAGCTTGCGCTAGCGGCCTCTATTCCTTCATGGAAGCGAAGCAGCTGATCACCTCAGGACGTTGCGATGTCGTCCTGGCTGGAGGCACCGAAGCTGCGATCCATCCGCTCCCGATCGCCGCGCTCGCGAACATGAAAGCTCTCAGCCGACGCAACGACGAGCCAACTCGCGCCAGCCGGCCATTCGACCGTGACAGAGACGGGTTTGTATTTGGTGAGGGTGCGGTCGTCTTCGTTATCGAATCCGAAGAGCGAGCGTTGGCTCGCAATGCACGCGTGTACGCAGAACTCGCCGGAGGCGGACTGAGTTGCGATGCCTACCACATTACGGCGCCGCTTGAGGACGGTTCGGGCGCCCAGGACGCGATGGAAGAGGCCCTTCGCGATTCCGGAATGCTCCCAGAAGACATCGACTACATCGCCGCCCACGGGACGGGTACTCCCCTGAACGACGCTTCTGAGACCCGGGCCGTTAAGGCAGCGTTCGGGGACCACGCCTATAAGCTCGCCCTTAGCTCTCCTAAATCGATGGTCGGGCACCTCCTTGGGGGCGCCGGTGCCGTCGGAGCCCTGGCCGCAGTTCTGGCCATCTACAACGACCTCATCCCACCGACGATCAATCTTGAGAATCCGGATCCAGCCTGCGACCTGGACTACACGCCATTGAAAGCGCGCTCACGTGAAGTCCGGGCCGCCTCGGCCAATGGGTTCGGATTTGGCGGGCAAAACGGCTCGGTGATCTTCCGCAAGTACAAGCCGTGACCTACCCTAGCCGCTCTTAACCGAACGGCCGGGAAACGGAACCCGGCAGCGCAATCTCTGCCCCTGGAGGCATTCCACCATGGCAACTGTTTTTGACCGCGTCCGCGATGTTGTTGTGCGCCAGCTCAAGGTCTCTCCCGATGAAGTGAAGCCCGAAGCTGTGCTCACGGACGATCTGCGCGCTGACTCTCTCGATATCGTCGACCTCACGATCGCCATCGAGGAGGAATTCGCCGACGACGCTACTTTCGAGATCCGGGACGAGGACGCCGAAAACATCCACACGATCCAGGACATCCTCGACTTTCTCGCGCAGCAGGGGCTCGAATAACAGGAGACCGATTTGGTGTCTCTAGCCGCCCGCCAGTGAGCGGAGCCGGGCGACGATAGCGGGTAGCCGATCGAGGACGCGCTCGATGTCAGCATCGGAATTGCTCGCGCCGACCGTGAGCCGAAGCGACGCATGCGCGAGGTCGGAATCTATCCCCATCGCCGTCAGGACGTGACTCGGCTCGAGCGCCCCGGTCGTGCAGGCGCTGCCGCTGCTAGCGGCGATATCCGCCATGTCGAGCGCCAGCAGCACGCTTTCGCCCTCGACGTTCCGGAAGCAACAACTGAAATTGTTCGAGAGCCGCCGGGCGGAATCCGTTGGTCCGGTAACAACCGTGTCGGCAATCCGTTCTGGTAACTCGTAGAGAAGCCTGTCGCGGAGTCGTCGCGAGTGGGCGTTCCGAGCCTCGTATTCATCCCACGCAAGCTGCATGGCGGTGGCCAGTCCGACAATCCCCGCGACGTTCTCGGTGCCAGCGCGGCGTTCCTTTTCTTGGCTGCCACCGAGCAGCATCGGTTGCCAAGGGGTGCGGTTCTTGATGTAGAGGAGCCCGACGCCCTTGGGTCCATAAAGTTTGTGGCCCGCGATACTGAGCATGTCGACGCCAAGCTCAGAGGGCGTGATGTCCATCGCTCCCGCGGCTTGCACCGCATCCGTATGAACGACGACCTTGGGATTCCCTTCCCTGGCGATGCGAGCGATCTCGGCAATGGGCTGAATCGTGCCGACCTCATTGTTCGCGGTCATGACGCTGACGACCGTTGTCTCCGACCCGACCGAAGCCTTGAGGGCTGCCAGGTCCACGAAACCCTCCGCGTCGACGGGCAAGAACGTTGTTTCGAATCCCTCGCGTCCGAGCTGCTCAACCGTATGGAGGACCGCATGGTGCTCGATCGAGCTCGTGACGATGTGATTGCCGCGACCACGCTCACGTTGTGCGAACGCGGCTCCGCGAATGGCAGCGTTGTCCGACTCGGTGCCGCCGCCGGTGAAGGTGATCTCTTTGGGCACCGCCCCGAGGAGATCCGCGCAGACCTTTCGCGCTGAATCAATCGCGCGCCGAGCTTCCTGGCCCTCGAGGTAGATGGACGACGGATTCCCCCAGAACGTTGTCAGCATGGGGAGCATTGCCTCGATAACGCGGGTATCCGGGGGCGTCGTCGCGGCGTGATCGAGGTAAATACGGGCCATGATTCAAGCGTAGCCATTGCGCAGAAGCATCGCCAGCGCGGTTAACCTCGCCACGTTGCCCTCGGGTGCTATACTGCGAAAGGCAACACTTTCCAGGAGTGGGCTTAAAGGCCCACTTTTTTATTGGAGCTATGAAAAACGAACTTCTCCTGGCACTGAGCGCGCTCGCCGCCGAAAAGAACCTCCCGCGTGAGGTCGTCTTCGAAGCAGTCGAAGCTGCGCTGACTTCGGCGTTTCGCCGAGAGGGCGACAACGCGCCCAACATCAACGTGAAAATCGATCCAATCGGCGGCGACATCAAAGCCTACCGCCAGATGGTCGTGGTCGAAGAAGTCGAAGAACCCAACGTCGAAATGACGATCGGCGACGCCCGCAGGTGGAAGCCCGACGTTAAAGAGGGCGACGTTCTCGATTTCGAAGAGCAGTTGCCACCGAACGCTGGCCGGATTGCCGCACAGACCGCGAAGCAAGTCGTACTGCAGCGCCTCCGCGAAGCTGAGCGCGACGCTATTTATGACGAGTACATCGGTAAAGAAGACGAGTTGCTGGTCGGCACCGTCCAGCGCGTCGAGTCTCGCCAGATGATTATCGAACTCGGCCGAGGCACTGAAGCGGTGTTGCCATTCACCGAGCAGGTCCGGAACGAGCACCTTCGCCCTGGCCAACGAGTCAAAGTCCTAATCCTCGAAGTCATGAAGGCCGTTAAAGGGCCTCAGATCGTCGTGAGCCGATCTCATCGCAACCTTCTGCGCCGGTTGTTCGAGATGGAAGTCCCTGAGATTAAGTCGGGGACAGTCGAAATCAAGAGCATTGCCCGTGAGGGTGGCCACCGCAGCAAGGTCGCCGTGCATGCACGGAACGCCAACATTGACCCCATTGGTGCCTGCGTCGGCATGCGTGGGAGCCGAATCCAGAACATCGTCAACGAACTGGCCGGCGAACGCATCGACGTGATCAAATGGGATCCGGATCCAGCGAACTTCGTGTCGAACGCCCTCAGCCCTGCTCAGGTGCTTGAAGTCGAAATCGATGTCGACGAGCACCTCGCTTCCGTCGTCGTCCCGGATCGCATGCTCTCCCTCGCCATCGGCAAGGAAGGCCAGAACGCCCGCCTCGCGGCCAAGCTCACCGGGTGGCGGATCAACATCGCCAGCCAGGCAGCTAAGGATCGAGTCGATGCGGGCGAACCCGCCGAGATGCTCGCGTTCGAACCGTTCGCCCCCGGCGAAACGCCGGACATCGACATCATCCTCGAAGCCGAGGAAGTTGCAGCCGCAGCCGAAACCGAGCTGGACACCGCAGCCCAGGTGCCGGTTGAACCCGCAACGGCGACAGTCGAAGGCGCCACAGCTCCCGCCGCTCCCGAAGAGGAAGAGATTTCCTTCGCTTCCGTGGTCGACCGCATGGCCGTGCCGCGCGGCGAAGACCGGGAATCGGAAGATTACGGCGAAGACGAGGACGAGGAATACGAAATTCCGACCACCGTCGTCACGGAATCCCGGCCCTCCGCGATTCGATTTGGCGAAGACTTGCTCGGCCGCCAGCGTGCAGCCGAAGAAGAAGCCGCCAAGGCCGCCAAGCTCGCTGCGCCGAAGAAAGGTCGCCGTCCGTCACGCTTCAACGAAGAGGAAGAAGACGACATGGACGACATCGAATACTCCGGACGTATTCACTGACGGAGGCGGCACGAATGAGTGCACCCTCGCCTCGAATGCGCCCCATCCCGCAGCGTACGTGCATCGGTTGCCGTGTCGAAGAAGGCAAGCGCGGTTTCGTCCGTATCGTGCGCACACCTGAAGGCCGCGTTCTTGTCGATTCGACCGGCAAGGCCAACGGCCGCGGCGCGTACGTGCATCCGAATCCAGCCTGTTGGGTGAAAGCCCTGAGAGGCGCTACCATAAGAAACGCACTTAAAGTTTCCCCGGCTCAGGATGACATCGAGGCACTTCGCGCCTTCGCTATGACGCTGCCGGTAGAAGAAAGCGAATCCCTATGACGGCAAAACCAACTTCCCAGGCTGTGGCCATTCCCCGGGCTCTGACCGTAAAAGAACTCGGCGACCTGCTCGACATCACGCCCATCGAGGTCATTAAGCGCCTGATGACGAACGGCGTCATGGCGAACCAGAACCAGAGCATCGATTACAACACCGCCGCGATCATCGCGATGGAACTCGGCTTCGACCCGGAAGAAGAAGCCGCGCCGGAGATGGCCTTGTCTCCGGCCGCCATTGAACTCGAGGACATCGTCGACGATCCAGCGACGCTCAAGCCGCGTCCCCCGGTTGTGACCATCCTCGGGCACGTCGACCACGGGAAGACCAGCCTGCTGGACCGCATCCGCAAGACGAAAGTGGCGGCGGGCGAAGCTGGCGGCATCACCCAGCACATCGGCGCGTATCAGATCGAACTCGATGGCAAGCTCATCACGTTCATCGACACACCGGGCCACGCCGCCTTCACTGCGATGCGTGCCCGGGGAGCGCAGGTAACCGACATCGCCGTGCTGGTCGTGGCCGCAGATGACGGCGTCATGCCCCAGACAATTGAAGCCATCAACCATGCGCTCGCGGCTGGCGTCCCGATCATCGTTGCTATCAACAAGAGCGATGTTCCGGCCGCGAACCCGGACCGCGTGAAGCAACAACTCACCGAACATGGCCTGGTGGTCGAGGACTACGGCGGCGATGTCATCGCCGTCGCCGTTTCGGCAACGAAGGGAGACGGGATCGAGAACCTGCTCGAATCCATCAACCTCGTCGCCGAAGTAGCCGAGTTGAAGGCGAACCCCGATCGGCCGGCGTCGGCCGTCGTTATCGAAGCCGAACTGGACCCCAGCCGTGGCCCGATTGCGACAATCCTGGTCCAGGCCGGGACGCTCCACCAGGGCGACGCCGTGGTTGTCGGCGAAGTGAGCGGCAAGATCAAAGCAATGTTTGATGACCAGGGAAATCGCATTCGCGAAGCCGGGCCATCCACTCCGGTCGTGGTCATGGGCATCGAGACTGTGCCGGAAGCCGGCGAGCGCATCCGCGCGGTAGTCGACGAACGCCTGGCGCGGACCATCGTGGAAGACCGCAAACGCGCACGTGAAGCCGATGAGCAACAAGAACACGCCCACGTCAACCTCGATACGCTCTTCAATGAGATCAGCGCCGGCAAGCTCAAGGAACTGATCATCATCCTCAAGGCAGACGTTCGCGGCAGCGCGGAAGCGCTCAAAGCGTCGTTGGAACGGCTGAGCAATGCCGAAGTGAAGATCAAGATCATTCACTCAGCCACTGGCCCGGTCAGTGATTCCGATGTCATGCTCGCGGAAGCGTCGAACGGCATCATCATCGCGTTCAACACGAAGATCGACCCGTCCGCGAAGAAAAAGTCCGAAGTCTCCGGAGTGGAAATCCGCTCGTACAACATCATCTATCAGGTTCTTGAGGACATCGACAAAGCCCTCACCGGCATGCTCGAACCGGTCTACAAGAATGTGCTTGATGGACATGCCGAAGTCCGGCAACTGTTCAAGTCGAGCCGTCTCGGCGGAATCGCCGGCTGCTTTGTGACCGATGGGACGCTCAAGCGCGGCCTGAACGTCCGCGTCATGCGCAAGGGCGAGGAAATCGCCCGGACGCGCTGCGAGGGCCTGAAGCGCTTCGCCGACGATGTCCGCGAAGTGCAAACCGGTTACGAATGCGGCGTTGTCCTGAGCAACTTCGACAAGTTCCAGGAAGGCGACGTCATCGAGTTCTTCCACGAAGAACGAGTGAGCTGACCAAGCCGCGAAAGGGCGCCGTATCGGCGTCCCGATTCCCCGGAAGGTGCCCTGATGTCGCTCCGTACTACCCGCGTCAATGAACTGCTGCGGGCCGAGATTAGCGAACTAATCCTTCGCCAGGTGAAAGACCCTCGTGTCACGGAAGGGATGGTGACGCTCACAGAGGTGCGCGTTTCGCCCGATCTCCGCCACGCCACCGTGTTCGTGTCGCACATGGGCAGTGACGACGAACGAAAGCACGCGCTCGAAGGCTTACAACGGGCGGCCCCGTTCATGCACCGCGAACTCGTCCATCGGTTGAAGATGCGCGCGGTGCCAGAACTCGTCTTTCGGTTCGACCCCTCGATCGAGCGGGGCGCGCGTCTCTCCGATCTCATCCGGAAAGTTAGCGACGAACACCGTGAGCGCCCGGCGGACTAGCGGCGGCCTCGATGGCATTCTCCTCGTCGACAAACCGGCCGGCTGGACAAGCCACGACGTCGTAGCGAAGGCCCGAGGCATCCTCGGACAGCGTCGGATCGGTCACACGGGCACCCTCGATCCCATGGCGACGGGCCTCCTGGTCCTCTGTCTTGGCCAGGCGACGCGCGTCGTCGAGTTCATGGTCGGACACGACAAGCGTTACACAGGAACCATCAAGCTCGGCGCCTCGACGACGACCGACGACGCGGAGGGATTGGTCTTCAACCGGCGGGCCGTTCCAGGCCTCGACCGGCCCGCACTCGATGCAGCTCTGGGGCGGTTCCGCGGAGCGATCATGCAACGTCCCCCCGCGTTTAGCGCCATCAAAGTGGGCGGCAAGCGGGCCTACGATGTCGCTCGTGCCGGCCATCCGGTAGAACTGGTGGAGCGGCAGGTGATGGTTCACACGTTCAACGCGTGGCCGGCCGGGGCCGATGAGCTATCCATCGACCTTACGTGTTCATCGGGAACATACATCCGCAGCATCGCGCGGGACCTGGGTGAAGTGTTGGGTTGCGGTGGTTACCTCACGAGCCTGCGGCGGCACCGCGTCGGATCGTTCCTCGTTTCAGACGCGACGACCCTGGAAGACATCGCAAAAGCTGTGCGGACTGGCGGGCTTGAGGAATTGGTTCTCGCCACGGACGACGGCATTGCGGACCTCGACGTTGCCATCCTTGGAGCCGAAGCGTCGACGATTATCAGCAACGGCGGATGGTGGAAGTCCGATGAGCCGCTCGTCCGGGCGTCCGATTGCGTCCGAATCTACTCAACCGCCGGGGCCTTCGTCGGACTCGGTTCTGTAGCTGAAACGGGTGAAATTCGGCCTTCGAAGGTGTTTGAAAGGCCCAATTCCCCAAAATAGAATAGTTATGTAACCTCTAGACTCGTTTATGCTATTGACACCTTTGCCTCACACTCCGATTATGCCTGAGGACACGGCGAAACCTGCGCATCCGCGTAGGCACTCTATCAATTCGCCGCGCTCACCCGACCCGCGGGTGAATCAAGAAGGAGGACCATTTGGAAGCCTACTGCCTGAAGTGCAGGGTCAAGCGGGAAATGAAAGACCCGAAGCCCATCACCATGAAGAACGGCAAGCCGGCAACCGAGGGCTCATGCCCCGTCTGCAGCACACGGATGTTCAAGATCGGGAAGGCCTGAACTTCCAGCACTGCTTGACCGAGCAAATGGAATCGAAAAAGGGTCCCCACAGCGGGGGACCCTTTTTCATCTCCTGATTCGCGGCTAAACGCCTACGAACTCACCGCCAGCTCAGCCAGTACGGCCTGATGCAGCAAGCCATTGGTGGCCACCACCGAGTCGCCCACGCCAGGAGTCCCGTCCCACTGCGAGAAGCCCCCGCCGGCTTCGGTGATGATCGGATACAGCGCCGCCGCGTCCCAAAGGTTCATGATGGGATCCAGCATGATTTCGGCGCGGCCGGCAGCAACCATCATGTACCCGTAGCAATCGCCCCAGGCGCGCGAAAGGCCGCACTTCGACGCGAGTCGTGCAACGCCCTCCGACCGGCCCTGCAGCATCCGCGTAATGCTTGTCATTGAAATGGTTGCCTCTCCCAGGTCTGACACAGTCGACACGCGAGTCGGCACGCCGTTGATGAATGCCCCAACGCCCGTTGCACCGGAGGCCGTCTCGCCGACGGCATGGCAGGCGATCACCCCGACAACCGGCATGCCGTCTCGTTCGAGCGCAATCAGCGTTCCGAAAAGTGGCACGTGATGGATGAACGACTTCGTCCCGTCGATGGGGTCGAGTATCCAACGGTGGCGGCCGTCACCCACCGTCTCTCCGAATTCTTCGCCAAGCACGCCATGGGAAGGGCACTCCCGGCTGAGAAATTCTCGAATCGCTAACTCCGCACCCTTGTCGGCGGCAGTCACCGGCGTCCGGTCCGCCTTGAGTTCAACGCTAGTGCCCGATTCGTAGAGCGGCATGATGACTTCGCCCGCAACAATGGCAGCGCGACGAGCGATTTCGAGGAGGTCTTCGAGTTCGCTCATTTAACGGGCAGCGTCACCCTTCCGGTATTGGGCGGTCAGGTCATCAAGCCGCTGCTTGAGTTCGGGCGTAAGCGGCGTATCGATCGCCTTCACCGTGTCATCAAGTTGTTCCGGGCGACTTGCACCGATGATCGGCGCCGTGATCACCGGGTTCGCCATCACCCATGCCACTGCCATCTGCGGGAGGCTCATGCCGGCTTCTTGGGCTATCGGGCGAAGCTGCTCAACCGTCTCGAACATGCCTTCGTGCCAGTAACGATCCTGGTACCGCTCAGCGGCAGTGCCCAGAGTGAAGCGGGAGCCTTCCTCGGGGCCGGCCGAAGGGTTGTGCTTGCCGCTCAGCAGGCCACCAGCGATGGGGTTGTAGGGAATGACGCCAATCCCTTCTTCGCCGCACAGTGGCAGCAGTTCGCGTTCGATTTCGCGGAACAGCATGTTGTAGCGCGGCTGGACGGAATCGAACCGGACGATATTGAGCGCCTCGCTGCGGCCGACGGCACGAGCAACCTGGTAAGCCATGAAGTTCGAGCAGCCGACGTACCGGACCTTCCCCGAACGAACGACATCTTCGAGCGCGCGCATCGTCTCGTCGATGGGCGTCTCAGGGTCCGGTCCGTGGAGTTGGTAGAGGTCGATGTAATCGGTGCCGAGACGCTTCAACGAGGCGTCCACAGCGTCGAGGATGTGCTTTCGCGAATTTCCCTGATCCCAGCGGGCTGGACCGCTACGACCGAAACACTTCGTGGCGAGGATGATCCGGTCGCGCCGGCCGTTGAGCCAGCGCCCGACGAATTCTTCCGTCCGGCCGGTCGATCCTGCGGGAGCCCCAAGCGGATAGACGTCGGCGGTGTCGAAGAAGGTAACTCCCGCATCGAATGCCTTGTCCATAATGGCGACGGAGGTCTTTTCGTCGCATTGGTATCCGAACGTCATCGTTCCGAGGCAAAGCCGCGAGACCTGTAGGCCTGTGCGGCCCAGGCGCGTGTACTTCATCGAGTTCTCCAAAGCGTGTGTGCCCCGGAGTATAGCCAGGTTCCGTTCTGACCTGTGTCCAGGGCGCCAGCTAGTCCTTCGAGTCGCCAACGATGCTGAGGTTCGCCGGGTCCGTCGGATCTGCCGTCGGCGCGCCTCCGGTGTCCGAGTGTTCTCCTGCGCCCGGCACCTCCTGCAGGTAGCGGCAGAAGCGGCATGACTCCTCGGACCCGAATACGCCAAGCGCGAAGTGCGTGAAGCCTTTGCCGCAGTACTCCACGCGCCGAGACCGGACGCGAGCGGGCCGCGCGTGTGAACCCACCCGGTTCGGCTTTGCGGTTTTTGGTTGCTTCGGTTTTGGAATGCCAGCGGCGATGCCACGGCGCTCTTTGGCGGCCACGCCAGAATTCACCAGGTAGATGATGAAAGGCAGGCCAAGCACGAGCAGAAAGATGACGGTCGAAACCACGACGCCATGGTAGCAACTGTTAGGCAGCGTGCTGGCTAGGCGAGCGCACCTTCGTGGCGCATTTCTTTGAGCGAATCCCGCCAGGCCTCAACCGTCCGCGCGATGTCATCTTCGGTATGGACCGAGCTGGTGAGCCCGGCGGCGCCGAAAAGATGCGAGCCGTGGTTCGCCATTGCCAACTGGAGCAACCGCGTCCGCTCACCGGGCATGCCCTCGACCAACAACTGCCACGGAAGATCTCGCGGATCATAGTCCTGGGCTTCGGGCACCTGAGTGCCGGCGAGGAGGATCTTGAATTCGCTCGCCTGCCCGTAGATGAAGCCCGGCACGGCGAGTTCACAGAGCACACCGTTCATGCCTGCTCTCAGCTGAGCCCCGAGTTCGTTTGCGCGCCGCTGATGGGTACCGTCAGCAATCGTACGCAAGCAGGCAACGCCTGCCGCGGCCGAAAGTGGGTTGGCATTGAACGTCCCGGGGTGGCCGACTTTCGCAGCCTTCGAACCGGGGTCCGGAAATCGCAGATGCTCCATGACTTCGCGACGACCGGTGACGGCCCCCCCCGGCAGGCCGCCGGCGAGGATCTTCGCGAGCGTGGTCAGGTCTGGTTCCAGCCCCTCCAGCTCCTGCACGCCACCCGGCGCCCAGCGGAAGCCCGTAACGACTTCATCCATGATGAAGACGACGCCTTCGGCGCGGCAGAACGACTGAAGTTCCTGGAGGAAGCCGCGCGGCACGGGCAACTGCCCGCTCGAAGCGCCCGCGGACTCGACAATGATCGCGCCGATGTCCCCGCGAGCCGAGACGGTTTCGCGGACTTCATCCATATCAAGGTTCAGAACGGAGACCGAGTCGAGCGTGGCCTGGGGGACGCCTGCAGGTGCGCCGGCAGAGTACTTCGAGTTCGCGACGACGTAGTCATGCCAGCCATGGAAGTGACGGTCGAATTTGATCACCCCAGGCTTTCCCGTAAACGTCCTCGCCAGGCGTAGCGCCATCAGCGTGGCTTCCGTGCCAGACGAGGTAAACCGCACCACTTCGGCCGATGGGACGATGCGGACAACCTCTTCGGCCCACTCGATTTCGTGCTCCTGGCTGGCACCGTAGTGGGTGCCCTTGAGCAACTGCGCCTGCGCGGCCTCAGTCACCGTCGGGAAGTTGTGGCCCAGAAGCAAAGCACCATGACCCATCACGTAGTCAATCAATTCGTGGCCGTCGACATCCCATTTGCGCGCGCCGGCAGCGCGGTCGGCGTACAGGGGGAAAGGCCGCATGAATCGGCTGTCGTGGGTGACACCGCTCGGGAGCACTTTGGAGGCGCGATCATAGAGTTTGGCGGAGTTCGGATTTCGTTCGACGTAGGTCTCTTGAATGGTCATGGCGAGACTCCTCCGCGGGATCATACCTGACCAGTACGCTCCTTTTGCGCACGAGGAGCCACCGCTAGAGTGACTTCGTGGCCGACCAATCGATCTTGAACCCCGGCAACCTTCTGATGGTCCAAGAGCGCGAACGATTCTTGGCCGGGCTGCTGAGGCGAGCGGGCTGGCACTCGCTCGATACCATCACGGGATTCGAAGCTGGCTGCTCCACCGGCTACAACCTTCGGCTACTCGTTCAGTGGGGAGGCCGCCCCGAAAACATGGCCGGCATTGACCTCGACTCGGCAGCGGTCGATTACTGCCGCGCACATGCCCCAGAGATACGCGTTCATGGCGGCAGCGCCGATGCAGTCCCGGAAGAAGCGTCAACATTCGACCTAACACTCGCATTCACGCTCTTCAGTTCGGTGCCGAACGAGGACGTGACCCGGGGAATCGCCAGGGAACTGATTCGAGTTACGAAGCCCGCGGGCCTGATCGTTGTGTACGACATGCGTCGCCGCAGTCCCGGAAACCGAAACGTCCATTCGATCTCGCGCGATGACATCCGCCGATGGTTTCCGCGGTGCCAACTCACCGCCCGGTCTATGACTCTGGCCCCGCCCATTGCTCGTCGCGTCGGCATGTGGGCTCCCTGGATGTACGGACCCCTCGCGAAAATACCGTTCCTGCGCACGCACGCGATGTACGTACTGCGCCGGCCCGCAGATTCGCCCCCACTCTGATGCTGCACATTCGTCACGGTTTCGATACGTGGCTTGCTCGCATCGTTGTCTTCCGAGAATGAACGACAGCACATGCTGCGCTTGTGCCCTCACGGTTCCTTGCTCTCGCTCTGATCTTCCCGTTGCTCACGGGCTGCACTCTCTCCGCGCGCGCCGACGCCTCCCCTGCGGCCGGGCCAACACCTACCGAAATCGCCTCCCGCCCCCAAGGGCCTGTCGAGGCCGCTCGGTTCCGCCTCGAAAAGGTCTACGGGCAAGAGGGTCTGACGCGCGTGGTAAGTGCGGTCTCCGTTTCGAACTCCGTCCTCGTAATCACCATGGTGAACCCTCCCACCGACCGCTCGACCGTCGATGAGTACTGGCGCGTCTGCCGGACGTTGTCAGGGACAACCGCGGACCTCGGCATCGCGGCCGGCCAAACGGCGCTGGTGGTGATTCAGCCCAACGGAACGAACGTGGTCTACGCAGTTGCCGGCGAATCCGCCTGTAAGGTCGCGTAATCCCGGACCGAGCGAACCTAGACAAGCCTGATGCGATTCAGCGAGAGTGGAACTTGCAATAGCTCGGATGCAATTTTCCGAACTGACCTCAAGGAAATCTATGGTAGTCTAGGAGCAGACTATGGCTGACTACGACATAGCAGTAATTGGCGGCGGCCCCGGCGGGTATGTCGCCGCCATCCGCGCAGCCCAACTCGGTAAATCGGTCGTCATCTTCGAAAAGGACCGCGTTGGCGGCCTTTGTCTCAACTGGGGCTGCATCCCGAGCAAAGCACTCCTCAAGAACGCCGATGTCGTGAACCTCGTCCGAGAGGCGAAGGAGTGGGGCATCGGCGGAATAGACGGCGCGACGTATGACCTCGGCGCCGCAATCGATCGCAGCCGTGCCGTGGTCGACAAGGTCGTGGGCGGAGTTGAAGGCCTGCTCCGGGACAACGGAGTGACCTCTGTCGCTGGTGCGGCATCGTTGAAAGACACGCAGACGGTGACCTGCGCCGGTAATGAGTACCGGGCGAAATCGATCATCCTCGCGACTGGGGCCACCACTCGGTTGCTGCCCGGCGTGAAGCCCGACGGCAAAGTAATCCTCACCAGCCGCGAGGTCCTTGAAAATCGAACCGTGCCCAAACGCGCGGTTGTCATCGGTGCCGGACCAATTGGAGTTGAGTTCGCACATTTGTGGAAAAGTTACGGGAGCGACGTGACAGTCGTTGAACTGCTCGAAACACTCGTCCCTCTCGAGGATCCCGATTCAGGGCGTGCTTTGAAGCGGGCATTCGAAGCCCGTGGTATTGCCTGCCTGGTGAAGACTCGGTTCGAGGGCCTCGAGGTTCACGGCGAGTCAGCCACTGTGCGTGTGAAGGGCGAAGACGGCGAAAAGGCCCTCGAAGCTGATGCTGTTCTGATCGCAATCGGCTTTGTGCCCCACACCGAAGGATTGAACCTCGAGGGAGTGGGAGTGGCAACCCAGCGAGGGTTCATCACGATCAATGACCAGATGGAGACGAACATCCCCGGCATCTACGCGATCGGCGATGTCACCGGAAAACTCATGCTGGCTCACGTCGCGATGCAGCAGGGAGTGACCGCCGCCGAACACATCGCAGGGGAACCAACGACCGTTCTCGATTACATCCAGATGCCCCGAGCCACCTTCTGCCAGCCGAATGTTGGCTCCGTCGGGTACACCGAACAGGGGGCGAAGGACGCGGGCTTCAAGGTGAAGACCGGACGTTTCCCGCTGACGGCACTGGGCAAGTCAGTCGCCGTGGGCCATACCGAGGGCTTCGTGAAAGTCGTGGCCGACGAACCGACGGGCCAAATCCTCGGTATTCATATGGTCGGCCAGGACATCAATGACCTTTTAGGCGAGGCGACCATGATTGCCTTGCTTGAAGCCACGACGGTGGAAGTCGGCTTTGCCGTCCACACTCATCCGACACTCGCCGAAGCCGTGAAGGAAGCAGCACTCGCTGTGAACGGCGAGGCCATCCACATCGCCCGGCGTCGCGCCGGTGCGCCACAGCCGAAGGAGCCGTCGCACGGTGACCACTGAAACTTCACAAGCCGAAAAGATGGGCGCCGAGCAGCTCGGCCTCTTTCTGTACCAGATGATGTTGATCCGCCGATTCGAAGAGAAGTGCGGCGAGCTGTACACCAAGGGCAAAATTCGAGGCTTCCTTCACCTCTACACCGGCCAGGAAGCCTGCGCCGTCGGCATGATGGCCGCACTCGCTGACCGCGACAAAATCGTGACCCACTACCGTGACCATGGCCATGCCCTGGCCCGCGGCCTCGACCCGAACCGCGTCATGGCCGAGCTCATGGGCAAGGCCACCGGCGTCAGCGGCGGCCGCGGCGGCTCCATGCACCTCTACGACGTGTCCAAGGGCTTCTTGGGCGGATATGCCATCGTCGCGGCTCACCTGCCGCTGGCGGTAGGGCTCGGACTTGCGGCGACGATGAAGAAAGAAGATTCGGTGGCGCTGTGCGTCTTCGGCGACGGGTCTGTCGGTGAGGGTGAGTTCCACGAATCCCTGAACATGTCCGTGTTGTGGAAGACACCGACAATCTTCTTTTGCGAAAACAACCTGTATGGCATGGGCGTCCCCTTCAAGGAATCGCTCTCGACCGATATCCCAAAGCTCGCGGCGGCCTACAACATGCCCACAGTCACCGTCGACGGGATGGACGTCCTCGCTGTACACGAAGCGATGAAGACCGCCGTGGCGCACGCCCGCGCGGGCAACGGTCCGTACTTCGTCGAAGCAATGACCTACCGCTACCGCGGCCACTCGATGGCAGACCCCGAACTCTATCGCCTCAAGGACGAGGTTGAGCAGTATCGCAAACGTGACTGCATCGAACGCCTGAAGGCCGCGATGCAGGCTGCGGGCCAATTAGATGAGTCCCGTTTCAACGAAATGACTGAACGCGTCGAACAAGTTGTCAACGACGCCATCGAATTCGGCGAACGAAGCCCGCAGCCGGGCCTCGAAACTCTTTTCGATCACCTCACGAAGGAGCCGGCGAATGGTTGAGATGCGCATGCGCGACGCCCTTCGCGAAGCTCTACGAGAAGAACTGATTCGCGATGAGCGGGTATTCCTCATGGGCGAGGACATTGGCGCCTACGGCGGCTCCTACGCCGTTACAAAGGGCCTGCTGGAAGAGTTCGGCGAAGAGCGCGTGAAAGACACGCCAATCGCCGAATCCGGAATGGTGGGCATTGGCATCGGAGCGGCCATGGCCGGCCTCCATCCCATGGTCGAAATGATGACCATCAACTTCAGCTTCCTGGCCCTCGATCAGATCGTGAACAGCGCAGCCAAGCTTTACCACATGTCCAACGGCCAGATAAACGTGCCTCTCGTGATTCGCATGGCGAGCGGCGGAGGCTCTCAACTGGCGGCAACGCATAGCCACTCCCTCGAAGGCCTTTACGCCCACTTCCCCGGCCTCAAGGTGGTCTGCCCGTCGAACGCAGCCGATGCCAAGGGCTTGCTCAAGCGCGCCTTTCGCGACCAGAACACCGTGATCTTCATCGAGCACACCGCCAACTACGCCTTGAAGGGCGAGGTTCCGGACGACCCGGACTACCTCGTCGAGTTCGGCGTCGCCAACATCTTGCGAGAGGGCAGCGACGTGACGCTCATTGGCTACAGCGGCAGCGTCCACCAGGCGACCCGCGCAGCCGACATGCTCGCACAGCAGGAAGAGATCAGCGCCGAAGTAATCGACCTGCGGACGATCCGGCCGCTCGACATGGATACAGTCATCGCCTCGGTGAAGAAGACGAATCGGGCAGTGATCGTGGAAGACGACTGGCTGTTCGGTGGCTTCGGCGGGGAGCTGAGCGCGCAAATCATGGAGCGGGCGTTCGACTGGCTAGATGCTCCTGTCGCACGGGTTAGCTGCAAAGACGTTCCGCTGCCCTACAATCGCAACCTGGAGTTCGCGGCACTTCCGTCAGAAGAAGATGTTGTCGAAGCCGTCCTGCGCATGTTCAAGGAGTAGCTCGTGGCCATCGAAGTGACCATGCCCCAAATGGGCGCCGACATGACCGAAGGCACCATCGTCAAGTGGTTCAAAGATGTCGGCGATACGGTCACGCGGGGAGAAATGCTCGCGGAGATCGAAACCGACAAAGCCAATGTCGAACTCGAGGCGTTCGAGTCCGGCACAGTTTTGAAGCTGATCGCTCATGAGGGCGAAGTCGTGCCCGTCGGAGAAGTGATAGCCCTCCTCGGCGAAGCCAACGAAGCTACCCCCGAAGTCGACCGAAAGCCTCCTGCCAGCACGCCTGCGAAGCGTGAAATTGAGGCCGACGTGAAGGCGGCCGGACCGGCCCCGGCGCAGGCCCCGGCCGCAACAACGGTTTCTGCGCCACCGACTCCGTCCGCGCCTGGAGACAGTCGCGTTCGGATCTCGCCGGTTGCCCGCAAGATTGCAACCGATGCAGGGTTCGAATTCAGTGGAGTTAAAGGCACTGGCCCCGACGGCCGGATTTTGCGCAAGGACATCGAAGACGCGATTGCAGCAGGTCCAGCCGCCGCCCCTGCCGCTCCTGCTCTGCCCCAACCCGCCGCAAAGGCTCCCCTTTCGACTGGACGGACCGCGCCAGCGGAAGCGACCACTGGTCTGAGCAAAATGCGGCAGGCCATCGCACGGCGGATGACGCAATCCAAGACAACCGCGCCGCATTACTACCTGACACTCGACGTCGACATGACACCCGCGCTGGAATTCCGTTCGCAAATCAACGCCAACGCCACCGACGCGCAGAAGGTCAGCATCAACGACCTCATCGTGAAGGCCTGTGCGATCGCCATTGAACGTCACCCGAAGTTCAACGCCGAATTCCACGATACCGGCTTGACCATGCACGAACGCATCAACGTCTGCATCGGCATCGCTATGGATGACGGTCTCATCGCCCCCGCCGTACTGGACTGCCAGTCGAAGTCGCTCGGGCGCATCGCCATCGAAACCAAAGACCTCGTCGCTCGGGCGAAGTCGGGCCACCTCAAGGCCGACGAGTACAGCGAAGGCACGTTCACCATCACCAACCTCGGCGCCTACGGTGTGGAGATGCTCATCGGGATTATCAATCCGCCCCAGGCAGCGATCCTCGGCGTCGGATCCGTGATGCCGAAACCCGCGGTGAAAGAAAACGCCGTCGTCATCCGCCAGGTAATGAAACTCGCCCTCAGCGCTGACCACCGCGTGACCGACGGCGCAGAAGGCGCGGTCTTTATCAAGGAGATCCAGAGTCTCCTCGAGGCCCCGGCGGCGCTGGCGCT
>JBDTNM010000029.1:0-21326 GCA_039933735.1 bacterium
TAGCGCTTGTCCACGGTGACGTACTGGCGATTCGCCGCGCCTTCGTAGAGCGCGTTCGGGCGGACCAGCCGGTTGTCCGCGTACTGCTCCAGCAGGTGCGCAGTCCAGCCGGTAATTCGCGACATTGCGAAGATCGGCGTGTAGAGGTCGCTCGGGATTCCGAGCATCTTGTAGACCGAGGCGCTGAAGAAGTCCACGTTCGGGTAGAGCGGCTTGCCTTCGAGCTTGCGGGCCAGGTAGTCACGCAGCTTGAGGCTGAGGTCGAAGTACTTGCGGTCCGGGGAGACGGCGGCGAGTTCGTGGCCCAGCTTTTCGAGGATGATGGCGCGCGGGTCCGTCGTCTTGTAAACGCGGTGGCCGATGCCCATGACCCGTTCGCCGCGAGCGAGCAGTGCCTCGACGTGCTGAGGGATGTTCTGCTCCGTGCCGATCGCTTCTACGAGCTTGTAGACGGCCTCGTTCGCGCCGCCGTGCAACGGGCCTTTCAGTGTGCCGATAGCCGAAGCGATTGCGCTGTACATGTCGCTCAACGTGGAAGCGGTGACGAGCGCGGAGAACGTCGAAGCGTTCATTTCGTGTTCGGCGTGCAGGATCATTGCGACGTCAAAGACGCGTTGCTCGAGCTCGTTCGGCTCTTTGCCGTTCAGCATCCAGAGGAAGTTCGCGGAGTGGCCAAGGTCATCGCGAGGCGGAACTGGCTGGAGGCCCTGGCGGAGGCGGTGGAAGCTCGCAAGCACCGTCGGCATGATGGCCGTGAGGCGGGCCGCCGTCTGCTTCAATTGCGCGTTCGTCAGGTCGCTGGAAGCCGGGTCGAGCGCGCCGGCGATGATGACGGCCATTTCGAGTGCTCGCATGGGGCGGATCTGGCCAACGATTTCGCTGAGGATGCGCTCGTTGAGATCGGACAGGGCGCGCTCGGAGAGCAGGGTGTTTTTCAGCGTACTGAGTTCGTCCGCATTCGGCAGCCGGAGGTTCCAGAGCAGGAAAGCGACTTCTTCGAAGGTCGAGTGGTCGGCCAGATCGAAGATGTCGTAGCCGGAGTAGATCAGCTCGCCCTTGATGCCGTCGATTCGGCACAACTTGGTCGCGGCTACGTTGACGCCTTCGAGGCCCCTGGCGATGGTTTCGGTCATTTCGACACTCCTAGGATTGTATACAGCCGCCGGATCTTACCACCGGCTGCCAGTCCTGTCCGTCAGGGATTCTGCTACGAACGTGTTAAATCGACGGTTCTGCGCACCGTAAGAGCGTCCCGCACGTGGCCCGTAGAATCGGTAGCTCGGGCCTTCTAGCCTTCCCCGTGGTCGTTCGCAGGTTGTTTCCCGACCAGACGCCAGAGTTTGGCCTCTTGGACGTGCCCTCATCTCGAACAACCTGATGCAATAGCTTGAACGGCTCACTGCGGAGAGAAGCATGAAGCGCCCAATGTTCATCCTTGTGGTCCTGGTTGGCCTCACTCTTGGAGCGTGCGGTTCGGACTCAAAGGAACCGAGTGGAGTTATTGAAACGAAGGCCGGCCAAATCACCGTGAGCATGCTGGATAGCTCGTTCGATCCGGCAACCATCACGGTCAAGGCCGGGACGTCGGTGACCTTTCACCTCCCGAACACGGGCAGGCTCCCCCACAATATGCATATTGCCTCCGCCCGCGGCGTGTACCGCGAGAGCCCGTGGATGTCCGAAACCATCGGCGGCGGACAGACCACTCAACTGACCTGGGATGTGCCTGCAGAGACTGGCACCTATCTCTTTCGCTGTGATGTCCACGAAGCCGAAATGGTCGGGAAGATCACTGTCGAATAGCTAAAGCCGCTCAGCGACCAGCGTGCCCATCTTCGCCGTATCCACGACATTCGCTCCCGGGCCGGCGATGTCTGGAGTGCGATAACCCGCTTTGATCACGTCATCTACCGCCTGTTCGATGGCTGCCGCCTCGGTTTCGAGGCCAAGTGAGAGCCGAAGCATCAGGGCGGAACTTAAGATCATCGCTAGCGGATTGGCCTTCTTCTGGCCTGTGATGTCCGGAGCGCTGCCGTGGATCGGCTCGTACAGCCCGATGCCGGTGCCGTCTTTGTTGCGCTTGCCGAGCGAGGCGGAGGGCATCATACCCATCGATCCGGCGAGCATTGCGGCCTCATCCGTGAGGATGTCGCCGAACATGTTTTCGGTGACGACGACATCGAAGCTTGCTGGCCTGCGGATGAGATACATCGCGCAGGCGTCGACAAGGATGTGTTCGAGCTGAACATCCGGGTACTGTTTGCCGACTTCGGTGGCGACTTCCCGCCAGAGTTGACCGGTGCGGAGAACATTGGCCTTGTCGACACTGGTCACCTTGTTCCGCCGGGTGCGGGCAAGGCGGAAGGCGACATGGCAGACGCGCTCCACTTCCTTCTCGCTGTAGCGAAGGGTGTCGACGCCCTGGCGGCCGCGGGAGTTCTCCCAGCGCTTCTGTGGTCGGCCGAAGTAAAGGCCGCCGGTCAGTTCGCGGATCACAACCATGTCCACGCCTTCGAGGACTTCTGGCTTCAGTGTGCTCTCGCCGATCATCTCCGGGTGGATTTTCACCGGACGAAGGTTGGCGAACAGGCCGAGTTGCTTGCGCATGCCAAGGATCGCGTCTTCTGGGCGAACAGTTGCCTTGGGGTCGTCCCACTTCGGGCCGCCGACTGCGCCGAAAAGGACAGCGGCCGAGGCTTTTGCCTTGGAGACCACTTCCGGGCGCAGCGCGACCCCGTGTTTGTCGATGGAGGCGCCGCCGATGGCTTCCTCATCGAACTGGAATTCGTGCTTGAAGCGCTTCTCGATGCGTCCAAGCACTTTCAGTGATTCTTCGAGGACTTCGGGGCCAATGCCGTCGCCGGGGGTGAGCAGGATTCGAAACGTTGCCATAGTGGCCGAATCGTAGGCTCGTCGCGTTCCTCAGTCCAAGAGCGTTCCCCTATCGCGTCAATAGCTTCAAGGCCTCAGCCTTTGCAATGGCGTCCGAGATTCCGTCGGCGAATTCATCCACCTGTGCCCAGTTGGTGTATTCCCAGTTCCGCGAGGTATCGGTGTCTTCGCCGGCCTTGCCAGCCAGTTGCTCCATGAGTCCGCGTTTGAAGAAGTTGTAGTCCCGGTACTTGAGAGCGCCCGCGAGGCTGATGTGTTCGCGGGGAATCCAGCCGGTCTCTTTGAAGAACGCCTCTATCTGGTGGGCGGCGTTATCCGGGTCGATGGGAGCGTGCTTTCCGGCTTCGGAGAGACTGATTCCGAAGAACCATGTCGGCATGTTGTTGAGCGACGCGACGTTGGTTTTCGTGTACCGGCGAAGTTCCTGCTGGAACTTTCCACCATGCACCGATCCGCCGAGCGCCGCCCCGTCGAACTCGGCGAGATCTGGTGTCTCCACCTGCAAATCTACCAGGTTGGTCAGGTGGCCTCGGAGCTGAAGTCGCTTCGCGATTTCTTGCGCGACTCGGGCTGTTTGACCTTCGCCGGTGCCGTAAGCGACAAGGATTCGAGTTGCCATGGATAGGATCCTCCTTGCTGGCTCCAGTCTCCTCCTCAAATCGCGCGGACCAGAGGGCCTCACGGGTCGCGCTTCGGGTCCGAGCGGTCCTGTCGGTATGAAAGTCGCCGTTTGAGAGCGCCACCAGCGGGGACTTCGTTAAGATGGCCGCTCGATAGTCGAAGGAGGACAGATGACAGCATCGGAACGGCTCAAGGAACTTGGCATCACACTGGCGACACCGCGGCCGCCTCAGGCCAACTACGTCTCGGCCGTCACGACGGGCAACCTCGTCTTTCTCTCTGGCACCGGGCCCTACCATCCGGACGGAGGCCTTACCACCGGTAAGGTCGGCGCGGATGTGACAGTGGAAGCAGGCTACGAGGCGGCGAAGCTAACCATGCTCGCGCTTCTCGCGAATTTGCAGGCAGAGATCGGCTCGCTCGACCGCGTGAAACGGATCGTCAAGCTTCTCGGAATGGTGAACTGCACGCCAGATTTCACCAGGCAACCAGAAGTGATCAACGGAGCCAGCGACCTGCTGGTGGAGATTTTCGGTGAGAACGGGCGCCACGCTCGCTCGGCCGTTGGGATGGCTGCGCTCCCGAGAAACATCAGCGTGGAAATCGAGATGATCGTCGAGATTGGGTGAATTGCCGCCCTACGATTCCGTGTACCAATGTGCTTCGTGCCGCGTAGCTTCTCCAAGGCGACGTAGATATTCATCGCGCGAGATTTCGATCGCACCCATCCGCTCGGTGTGATCGGTGAGCACCTGTACGTCGATTAAGCGGACGCCGATGTCGCGGGCATGTTGCATCAACGCGACCATTGCGGCCTTGGAAGCATCGGTCTCGCGATGGAACATCGACTCCGCACCAAACAGCCCACCGACGGCGACGCCATAGAGGCCTCCCACGAGTGCGCCGTCTTCGGACCACACCTCCACGCTGTGAGCCCAGCCGAGGCGGTGCATCTCGCTGTACCCTTCGATGAGCGATGGCGTGATCCACGTCCCGTCGCTTCGGGCTTCCCCGCAAGCGTCCATCACCTGCTCGAATGCCGCATCGACCGAATAGCGAAACACCCCGGAGCGGATGCGTCGGGCAAGCCGGCGGGAAACATGTAGACCATCCATGGGAATGACCGCTCGAGGGTTCGGGGAGAACCAGAGAAGTTCCGAACTCTGATGCGGCCAGGGAAAGATCCCCTGCCCGTAGGCCATGACGATCGTGGACGGTGAGAAGTCGGCACCTTCGCCGATGCACCCGTAGCCGTCAGAACGTTGCGGTTCAGGAAATTGCCAGGGGCAGGGTGGCAAGGGACGAGGCAGAGTGGAAGTAGCGACCGCAATCTCGATGCGGACGGGCCGGCCGACGGAATCCCTCAGGGGCTCACTCACACTCGAACCTTGCCGCACCGGGCGACCTTCGGCAACGCGTCACACGATGTCGCGGAGAAAGTTAGAGTTCGCAATCAATGAAGCGTCCAATTTCCACTGGAAGTGAGGCCCGTCGCCGCGTCGACCGCCTACGCGCATTGCGGGGAAGCCCCGGGCCTTTGCGCGAACACTGCCTCGCGATACTCGCCGACGAGGGCAGCCCGGATGTCATTCGATTGGCACTTGAGGCAATCGGCGAGACTATCGAGATGGGGGACCGTCCCATCCTCCTTTCGCTCTACGACTATTTCGATGCGGTGGGGCCGAAGGCCGACCCGGTGGGGACAGTCCGAGTCGAAGTGCTCAAACTGCTCTGGCACCTTCGCAGTCACCAGGATCTTAACCTCGCTTTGCGTGCTTCACGGACGGTGGAGCCAGGCTTCAACAGCAACGGAGAACTGATCCGGGCCGCCGGAATCGCTTTGCTGGGAGCGATTGATCCAGCTACGGCCGCGCTGGCGGCGGCGAAGATCCTTGGGTCGGGAGATGCGAACACGTTCAACGGCGAGCCATCGCTGACGGCGATTCGGTTGCTCGCCTCGCTCAACGAGCGTGCCGCACTCTTGATGTTCGCGCTCAATCCTCCCGCCGAGCCGGGGGAACTGCGTGCGGAGTCGATTCGTTCGTTGGCGAACATCCCGATCGAGTACATCGCGGACCTGATAGCTTCGGCTTCGGCAAGCCAGGACGAGGCCGTGCTCGTCGGGCTCGCCGACCTCGTCATCCAGTTGCCGGAGTCCCCGGAAGCGACGGAGGCCGCTAAGTCGCTGTTGCGGGACGCGCCACATCCGGAAATCTACGAATTCCTCGTGACGTCAATTACCGCGAGCAGGCGGGCCGACCTCATTGGGGTGCTGTTGGAGACGCTGCCACAAGAGATGTCTCAGAAACGCCTGACGGCTGCCATGCGTGCGCTCGAATTGGCGCCCCGTACGTCCGAGGTGGAAGCCGCGATCGCCGAGCTGGCCCTCCGCGTAGCCAAGCAGCAGCCGCCCCGGCGACCCTAAGAGCCCGAACCGGGCTCCTCCGGAACCTGTCAGCAGCCTGGTTCGCCGTCGTTGCCGCAGCAGTTGCTGCGGGTCCGTACCTTCGTCCAGTTGTTCCGTAGCAAGAGTTTCAGCTTCGTCCCGAACGGAGCGTCATACTCCCGCCAATTGGTGAGGACGTTGCCGAGGCTCTGGCGCCGGGCGCTCGTCATGCCAGCGCCGCAGTCGATGGGTAAAGTGTCGACCGCGTCTGTTCGAAAGCGGAAATGTCGTCGTCTTCCTGCATCGTCAGCCCGATTTCGTCGAGGCCGTTAATGAGGCAGTGCTTCACGAATGGGTCGATCTCGAACTTGCGCGTCCACGAGCCGTCGGCCGTCGAAACGGTTTGGGTTTCGAGATCCACGACAATCTCCGAGGACGGAAGTTCCTCCGAGCGGGCGATGAGGTATTCGCAATCCGTCTGGGGCAAGACCACCGTCAGGAGGCCGATTTTGGCGCAGTTGTTGCGGAAAATGTCAGCGAACGACGGGGAAATAATTGCCTTCAGGCCGAGGTCTTCTAGTGCCCAGGGGGCGTGCTCTCGAGAGGAACCGCAACCGAAATTGGGGCCCGTAACCATAAGCGGCGCGCCGTTGAAGGCCGGGTTGTTGAGGACGAAGTCAGGGTCCTGCTTCCAGTCGTCGAACGCGAACGGCCCGAATCCGGTTCGCTCGATGCGCTTGAGGAATTCTTTGGAAATGATCTGGTCGGTATCGACGTCCGCGCGATTCAATGGGATAGAACGGCCCTGGACAGGTTCAAACTGCTTCATGGTTACTCCATCAGGTTCGGATCTCCAGTGTAGGCGAATCCGCGGAAAAAGGGCCGCGCGTTCAAGCGACGGCCCCTCCACGTGAATGGCTGAGGTCGATTCTAGCCGCGCCGCCGGCCCAGGATGTGGGCCGTTGCTCCGGCCGCGCACAGAACCAACGCGAGGTAGAGATACCCAAATTCGCGCCCGCTCTCGCCCGGACCTGTGCCTGTCGCCGGAGGACGGGGCACCAAAACAGTCGGGGTGGCCGGGGAAGTTGCGGTCGCCGCGGCGACAGTTGGCACGGGAGTGTTCGTTGCCGGGGAAAGCGTCGGGGCTGTGGTCGGCGTGTTCGTAGCGGATGCGGTCGCCGTTGGGGAGGCGGTGGGCGTGCTGGTCGCGGTCGTGGTTGTCGCCGCCGCTGTAGGAGTGCTCGTGGGTGTGGCTGTCGGTGCCTGCAGCTGGACAGCGAACACGGACGTCCTGTCCCAGCCGCGCTGCTGACCTTCGGTGGGCCGGTCGTAGGTCACGGCTTGCAGCCCCGTAACTGAAGTGGCCAGCGCGAGCGGCGCATGCAGGCACACCGTCTTGCCCCCGTCGACGCTGGTGATCGTAATTCCGGACCCTCCAACCGGCGTTCCGTCCAGGTCCTCAACGAACGTAGACAACACGCCGTTGTCGAGTTTCCAACGCGCTTCCAGGTTCACTCCCAGCAGGATGATCTCGACATGGGTAATCGGCCCGGCGGCCGTCTTGTTCGGCCGGAGCACGCACACGTCGATGGTGGAGCCCACATTCGCTGTTACAGACGTGATGTCCGCTGGGTGGCCCGCAACAGGGGCGCCGCCCGGATTGATGTCGGGGTCGAAGGCGAGTACGTCGTCGGCGATGAGCACGGCATCGTTCGCCGGATCACTAAACGTTGTCTCGGCAGCCCGCGCCGTAGTCAGCGCGAAGGCGCAAAACGAGCCGATGGCTGCCGCCAGCAGAAAGTATGGAATTCGTCGTGTCATCTATGAGTCCCCCGTTCAGTAGTTGCTCTACTGGAAACGGGGGCATCGTAACAGGATCTCGGCTTCACCAGAATACCGCAGATGCCACAATTGCGTTTCGTCGAAGTCCCGGGGACCGCTACTTCCACTCCCGGATGTCCACAAAATGACCTGCAATCGCAGCCGCGGCCGCCATCTGAGGGCTAACGAGGTGCGTGCGGCCGCCGCGACCCTGGCGCCCTTCGAAATTGCGGTTTGATGTGCTCGCGCAACGTTCGCCGGGTAGCAGGATATCCGGGTTCATGCCCAGGCACATCGAGCATCCTGCCTCGCGCCACTCAAAGCCCGCGTCCTTGAAGATGACATCGAGGCCTTCCTGCTCGGCCTGCAATTTCACAAGGCCCGAGCCGGGAACCACCATCGCGTTGAGTGTGGATGCAACTTTCCGGCCTTTCACGATCGCGGCTGCGGCGCGGAGATCTTCGATCCGCGAATTGGTGCACGAACCGAGGAATACCTTGTCCAACTGGATGTCGAGGATGGGAGTGCCTGCTTCCAGGCCCATGTAAACGAGGGATCTCTCGGCGAGCTCACGAGCACCGGCGTTCGCGGCCTCTTCCGGGGAAGGAACTCGTCCCGTAACCGGGACACTCTGGGCGGGAGTGGTCCCCCAGGTCACACATGGCTCGATCTCGGACCCATTCAACGTCACGTAGGTGTCGAACTCGGCGCCTTCGTCGGTTGGCAGTTCGCGCCAGGCAGCCACGGCGGCGTCCCAATCGGCGCCTGCAGGGGCGTGCTTGCGCCCTTTCATGTAGGCGAAGGTGACTTCATCCGGCGCGACCAGGCCCGCGCGCGCCCCACCCTCGATGGACATGTTGCAGATGGTCATTCGGCCTTCCATCGAGAGGTTCCGGATGACATCACCCCGGTATTCGATGACGTGACCAACGCCGCCAGCGACGCCAATCTCTCGAATGACGGCCAGGATCACATCCTTCGCCGTCACGCCCGCGTGGAGTTCGCCGTTGATTTCGACGGACATAGTCTTTGGCTTGCCCTGGGGCAGTGTCTGCGTAGCGAGGACATGCTCGACTTCGCTGGTGCCGATGCCGAAAGCCAACGCCCCAAAGGCGCCGTGAGTCGCGGTATGGCTGTCGCCACAGACAATGGTCATACCTGGCTGCGTAAGTCCCTGCTCCGGGCCAATGACGTGGACGATGCCCTGGCGGATGTCGCCCACGCCGAAGAGCGGTACACCGAACTCCTCGCAGTTGGCCCGTAGTGTCTCGACCTGCTGGACCGACAAGGGGTCAGTCCATGGTTTGTCCCTGTCAATGGTCGGGACGTTGTGGTCGACTGTCGCGAGCGTAAGGTCTGGGCGGCGCACGGTGCGGCCGGCGATGCGCAGTCCTTCGAACGCCTGCGGAGAGGTCACTTCGTGGACGAGATGGAGGTCGATGTAGAGGAGGTCGGGTTTGCCGGCCTCGCTGTGGACGACGTGGTTGTCCCAGATCTTCTGGATGATGGTGCGGGGTTGAGTCATGAAGTGCAGGCTCCGCGCGAAAGCGTCATAAGTGAGGGCCGATCGTACCAGAGAGCGGTTGGAGTGGCTTTAGCGGAGCAGCTTGCGGCGCTCGTTCGCGCGAGTGGGCTTTGGGGGCGTGAGTGGAGGCTGCGTATCCGCGAGGGCTTCCCGGGCGATCGACATAAGGGCGCCGAGTCCACGCGAATTGTGATAGGCGACCTTGACCCTGCCTGCGGCGTCCGCTTTCTCAGCCGCGGCGCGAACGCGAATGCTTGCGGCGTGGCTAATGCAAGCCGTGTTGATCACGATCAGGTCGTTCTCGCCTGCCGCGAGGTCGGTAGCCTGGGAACCATTCTTGGCGGCGTCGGGCCCGAGCCATGTCGTCTTCACGCCCCAGCGGTCAAAAGTCGGCATGGCGTGCTTTCGCAACCATTCGTGGCCGCCGACGACGAGTATCCGGCGGCCACTGAAATCTGGGTCTGAGTCTCCGGATGCGACTTCGCCGGCCGGAAGATGGGCGGACAAGTACTCCCGGAACTTCGGGAACATGAGCCCGAGCCCCCTCAGTTCCAGTGTCCCTTCATCATCCGGGGATTTTGGATTGCAGTTTCGAAGCACGAGTTCGGCGGCGGGCTCGAAGTCTTCACCCGATTCGAGTTGAAGAGAGAGGAGCGCCTGGCCCACCGGCAGCTGGAGGGGTTTGAACCCCGTCGGCACTCCCAGGCAGAACGTCCGTAGCGCATCGAATTCGCCGTGACTGAGGAATTCGCGCACGCAGCGGTCGAACGCGACCACGGAGTCATGGTTATGCCCGGCCCGCAACGCAATCTGGAAGGCGCGCCCGTAGAGTTCTGTGCGCGATTCGTGAGAGAAGACGTTCGTGCCCGGAAATTCTTCGTCTTCGACCTTTTGGCTGAGTTCGTTGAGCAGGTTATCGGCCTTTGGACTCTCCGCGAGCATATCGACGAGGTCGAGCACTTCCGACTGAGGGTCACGCACACCTCGGGCCGAGAAAGCCGAAAGGTAGACATCTTCGGCGATCCTTCGGGTGGTGCTCTCAGTCCCGCCGCTGTCATTGACGAAGACGGTCAGGATGTGCGGCGCGGACTGGGCGAGGGGGTAATTCGCGAGGATTTGGAGGTAGCCCGGGAAGTTTTGGGTCACTTTGCGCATTCCCGCCTGGGCCAATTGGAAGCCAGCCAGGAATTCGGCGTAGCGGCGTTCGGCTGCGCGGGGAGGAACCAGCCGGACGAGTTCACGGCGCTCCTCCATCGATGCGACTTCCACGTTCGCGCCGGAGATCAATGCGAGCACCGCCAGTGCGGCCTGGGCGCCGAGGGTCGGATCCACCTGAATGAGCCTTGCGTTGGCGTCGCTTGTGACTCGGCGGAGGTCGTCGAAGCCCAATTCATTCGATTCGGGAGGCCAACTCAGGAGCCACTCATCCATGCAGGGCTGTTCGAATATGGTGTTGGCAAGGACGATCACGCCGAGCGCGAAGCCGTCGTCTGTGAGATCCCGATGGCGGAGCATCTCCACTACACGATCGGCTGCCATCCATCGACCGCCCCGCGCGACGCAAACAAGATGCAGCACACGGCAATAATCAGCGAGGACCGGCGCCCGCCTCCGAAGATGCTGGTCATCCATAAGCAGGCTGAGCAGATCCCGTGCTTCTTTCGAGCCAAGGCCGTCATCGCTGAATCCAGAGTCGTGTACGAGTTCTGCAAGGACGAGTTCCTCCAGCCCATTCAACGCCGCAACAGGTCGCACCGGGGAGGTGGCAGCCGAAATCAGCGCGAGCACGGAGTCGACGTAGGCAAGCGATAGGCGCTGTTGGAGGTCGGCCTCGACCGCAATTGCCGAGGACTCCTGAGCTTTGCGGAGATACGAGAGTGCCTCGCGGTGCTCGCCAGCCAACGATGAGGCGATTCCGGCGACGGCACGAAGCGCCGGCAACTCCTCCTGGCCGGCCAGTTGCAGGCGCGCGCTTACACGCTGGAGGGCAGCCGTGGGGTCGGCATCGGCTTCAGCCAACAGCAAGCGCCACGAATCCGGAGGCAAACCCTCCTTCGCCGATTCGGCGAGCGGAGGAGCCGGAGATTCCTCGCCCAGCGGAACTGCGACCGCGCTCTTCGGACCGATCTGCGCTTGCTGGAGGATTTCGACTAGCGCTTCCACAGCGCCCGCAAGTCGATCGAGGCGTTCGAGCAGGGGAGCTTCCCCGGCGTCGATGGCCGCGTCTGAAACAGGCTTCACCTGGGTTGCTGCGAACGGTTCGACCACCTCGATGTTGATAGCCGCGGGCGAAATCGGGAGGACTCGTTCGAGGGCCGCCTGCTCATCGATCCGCTTCAGATCGAGAAACTTCCGCGCCGACTCATCGACTTCGAGCAGGGAGCTGAAGTGCTCGGAGAGCAGATCAAGGGCCATCGGGCTCGCGGGAAGGAACCACATTCGTTGGGGGGCGGACCAACGGTAACCAGGGACCAGTTTCACGAGTTCCTTGTCCCCGAACGCGCACTCGACTGCCAACTCGCCACCGACGAGGCTCACGGTTGCGCGTTGTTGTGGCGGCGGAGTGATTCGATTTCTGGTTTCGATCACTTCCTGTGCAAGATCGGAGGAGTGCTCCCAGCCGTTAGCGCCCAGGATTCGGTCGAGCGCGATGATGACGCCCGGCTGACGCGCCAGCTGGAGTGCACCGATACCCGCCACGAAACGCGCCCCCGGGATTTGACGAACGAGCGCTTCTTCTCGCCCGCTGGCCGTCACAAGGTAGCGGTGCTCATCCGCGCGCAGCTTCACCACTCTGCGACTCTAGCATGTGCATCGGCGGCTGAAAGTCGGGGAACTCCCGGCCCCGAGAAGGACCCACCCTGGGTGACAAATGGTGGCCAGGCGGTGGCGTTCTTACGCGCCTCATATGGCGGCGCGTTGACAGTCTGCGGTATCGTCACCCTGCATCCACTCTATTGGTCGAGTAGTGGACAGCCAGAATCGAAACGGTTGCACAGGTCGGTGCCACGCCAGGGGGTGGCGAGGCACTGACTCAGAAGCCGAACAACGGTGCCATGCGTCTCGCTACTCGACTCTCATTGCTTTCTCTTCTCGCTGCGGCGCTGCTGACCACGATATTGGTTTCAGCCCAGGTGACGCGTGCGGCGAGTCCGTTTACGGTCACCGTTTCCGTTGCCCAGGAATCCGTGCCCGTCGGTGGCAACGCCGTTTTCCGTATCAAAGTCGAAGGCCAGACGGCCCAACTCCCGAGCTTCAACTATGACGTCGAGGGCGGTTCGCTGGCCGGCATCGCTTCGCTCGACCCGACCGCCGCGAACGTGGCCGAAGGTTCCGTCTTCGTGACCCGAGAGAGTTCCGGCATGGCAACGCTGAGTGTGCGCCTGGGTTCCGAAGTGCTGGCAAGCGGTACCGCGAAGTTTGCCTCCATGGGTACTCTGAGCCTCACGGTTACGTTGAATGCTGGCCTCGACGCGGCCGCCCGGACATGGCGTTACGAGGTCCTATCAACCTCCGGCTCGCTGGTTGCCACGTTGAGCGCCAGCACGAGTGGCGATGCCCCAACGACGATCGTCGCCGTCCCAAACCTGCCCTACGGCTTCTACACCGTGCGGCAGATTCTCGGAAACGACACCCGAACTGCGTGCTCCGCAGGCGTGTTTTATAAGGTAGCCAGCCCGGTTTCTGCAGAGACGACGCTGGAACTGGCATCGGCCTCGGCGTCAGTCGTTTTCACAATCACTCCGTGTGCCGATCTCCCGACGCTCGAAGTGTCGGTGCCGATCGACACCATTGCCCCTGGCAGCGGCACGGTCGGCGAAGCTGATGTGTTGCCGGGCGAAACGCCGGTCAGCGAAGTGCGCGGCACTCGCCAGGCAGGCCCCGGCGAACCGCTCCCCCCAAGCGTTGGTAACAGCCCGAGAGTCGACCCGAACGCATCTAAGGTCTCATTGCTGTTGTTATTGGCAGGGACCCTCGCATCGCTGGCGCCGGTCTTCGCCTGGTCGGTTGCCAGGGTCCGAAGCGAACGATTGAAGTAGTTCTCCCGCCCTCCCAGCCTGGTCAGGAGGCAGACCCCGATGTGCGACTGGCCCGCACATCGGGGTTAACTCTTTTGGTCTCTCCGACGTTTGTTTTTACATACCGTGGCTTGACCGAGAGGACTGCTTCGGCATTAACTGGCACAACCCACGGCAGGCAAAGACGGGTCGAGACGTCATGCTATGCCAACCCTTCACACGCCCGGCGGGGTGCGTTGCAGAGTCCCGGGGGGACTTAATGGCGCGTCGCACCCGGCGGTTTGTACTCCCAACCGTCCTTGTAGTTTTCATCATGCTCGTATCGGCAGGTCGAAGCGCCGTGCCGTTTGGCGCCCGCGCCGTCTTCGATCCGAATGGCCCCGCGTTCGATGCCCTCTCCGTTTACGACACGTCTGCCACTCCAGTGGAGGTCAAGGAACCTCCGCGGCTTCTGGCCGGCACGAATTCCCACCGGCTGCCGGCGAGCGCGACGACCCGGAACGGCTATTGCGTCGATGCGAATATCGATGGCGTGACTCCTGTGCTTGCGATTGGCAGCGACCTCGGTTTCAGACTGTTCGCGACCGATCCGATCAACCCTTCTGACCCCGCGACGATGCAGGTGCCGGTCCCGCTGGGCGGAAACTACGTCGACGGCCCGATTTCTGGCGCTGGCGCCTCGTCAATTAACGACGGTGTGGGGAGCACGGCCGACGACGTGTTCTGCGTGGTGGCCCACGCGCCGGCCGGCTATAAGAACCTGCACATCGAATGGCACTACCAGCTGGGCGGCGGGAATGAGCAGATCCTGGCGCTCCCTGTGGTCCCGATCGTCACTGTCACGCTGCGGAAGGTCGGCAACGGTCTCGTTGGAGCCCCCGCCGAAGTCTGCACTGTGGGTTGGGATGGCGGTTTCCTCACTGGTCGCACCGCCAACGTTGGCGCGCTTTCGGGCGTGGATCCGGACCCGGTGAACACAGTCAACATCGCTGACTTTGGATTGAGCAACGGGCCGTTCCTAGGGACCGTTTCGATTAAGTATGTGCGACAGGACGGCACCGAGTGGTGTGCTGGAGTGGATTCCGACGCGAACGAGAACGACATTCAAGTCACCTTCAACTTCGACGCCATCTACAACCGTGTAACTACCGGCACGAAGGACAACGACGGGGACGACCAACCGACCCCCGTGAGCCCCCAGTTGCCCGCAGATAAGCTCGTAGACATTCGAGACATCGTGGAACTTCGGCATGTGACTCTGGATGGCCAGGTTCCGCCTCGCCAGTCCTCAGGTCCGCTCGTCATCAATTCGCCGCACTTCATCTGCCTGATTGGGACGAATTCAGCCGTCGACGCCCTGGCCGCGAACCAGATTCACTTCGTGACGGTCTCGCCCCCAGACGCGCCTGGGGCCGGCAACATCCAGGTGTTCAGTAAGACAGCCGCCAACAATCCGCGGCTCCAGGGTGTCGCCGACAACACGCTGTGCTTCAGCTATTCTTCGGCAGCTCCCGGCGAACAGACCGTCTTCGTAAACTTCACGAACAATGGCCAACCGGACCAAGCCTTCTTCGATTCCGACGGCGACGGCAACGGCGTTACCTCCGCCGAAGGCATCGCCGCTGGGCCACTCACCACTGAGTGGAACAAAATTGACCGCACGGTGCTTTCGACCGGAAACAGCTTCTCCGACAGCGTAATCACCTACACCACGGTGCCGGTCTCGCTCCAATTCAATCTGGCCGATGGCACCTTCATCGGTTCCACATCCTTCACGGAATGGGTGCTGGGTAAGCACACCACGGGCGGTAAAACGAAAGTCGACCAGTTGCTCGACGGTGCGCTTATCCGCGCCGAGATCATCGGGACCTGCGGCTACTTCAATGTCCCCGATAGCGACGCTCCGGACTTCGCGAAACCGACGGTCATTACCGGCATCAGCATTGGTGGCCGAATCGACCTGAATGCCGGAGATTCGGACCCGTTCTCCCCATTCCTCGGCGACACCGATGCCGGCCCTGACGACATCCAGATTTCAACGTTGAACTCTGGCGGGTGCGGTGGCGGCGAGACGATTCGGGTCCAGGTTGACGTGTTCTATCCGGGCCAACCCAACACGCCTGCGGCCCCGCAGGAGTGGGTCGACTTCGACTACAACTTCACCCCGGCCATGAAAGTGCCAGTGGTCGCGTGGGCGGGGCAAATCGTCACGGTCACTTACGCGGTCTCGAGCAACGATAGCTGCCAGGGCCAGACGGTTCACTTCATCCGGCCCAAGGGGCAACCTGGCACCTTTATGAAGGACTCGGGCGTGACATTACTTGGGCCTGACCATGCAACGGTCGACTTCGGCTCCGGATGCTCGACCCAGGTTCGCTACGAGAGCGAGGATCCCGGCGAAGTGGACGTCGAGGTCTACATCGAGAACAACCCATTCTCGAAGATTTCCCATCCGATCTTCTTCCTCGCCTTCGAGGACGCGACGATCGAGTCCACGCCAGATCAGTTCGTCTCGACGTTCGGCGACGTCACGGCGACGGTTCGAGGCTACTTCCCTGGTTCGAACCCATCGGGTCGCCCGGAGGAGAAGAAGGCCGACGGACGGACAGTCCCGAAGGATCGCTGGATCCTGCCGACCGACTGGGAGTTGCTGAAGGGCCAATCAAACCTTCGCGGTCCGTGGGGCTCCGTCGAGATGCCAGCGGCAATAGTCACGTTCTTCATGGAGAACGAACAGCTGATGAACAACTACAAGGCGGGCGTCAAAGCCGGCGCTTCAGGGTTCTTCATCCCGGATGACCCGACTGACTTCTCGTTCAACGTCAACCCGCACACGAAAGTTACGACTGCGCTCGGCAGTGTCACCAAGCCGCGAATGATGAGCCAACCTCTCGAGACGGATGGAACAGCCTCGGTTGACACGTTCGGTGACCTGAACTTGAGCTACGAGGACTGCGCGCCGAACGAGTTCAACAAGAACCCACAGTGCAAGCCCGAAGATATCGTAGGCCGGACGCGCTATTACGCCGTCGCTGAGTACCCTCAAGCGGGCAACCGCGGCAAGTTCCCGGCCATCGCGAGCAACGTCTCCGAGACCGTTTGGCGATGGGCGGGCTACAAAGACGTGACCGTCGTGAACACCGACTCGCCCCAGATTAAGTACGTGGTCGCGCACCTCCGCGACCGGGACGGTTTCTGCGATGCCGCGAACTTCAACAACGTCCTCGGCGTGCCCGTGCGGTTCGAGATCGACGCTGGCGGAGGCACGATCATCGAAGCGGCCGACAGGCCGTACACAATCAACGGCACGAAGCGCTTTGCGACTGCAACCTCGTTCGATACGACTGACGCGAACGGCCGGCCAATTAATATCACCATTGCCAAGCCGCCGCTGACCGCCGATAACCCGGACGAATGCCAGGCGTGGATTAAAGTTACGAATAGCCTCCTGGAGCCTATGAACGTGGTGGTGACCTTCCCGGCGCCGCCATCCCCGGTGCCCGGAGACATTCGCATCACGAACCTGCAATGCAATGGCCAGGAATCCATCACGGTGAAGAACTTCGGTTCGAACCTGGTCAACCTCGGCGGGTTCTCCCTGAAGAGCATCGGCACCGATGTTGGCAACGCCGAAGAGCTCGACCTGATTGGCCTTCTCGCACCGGGCGAAAGCAAGACGTTCCTCGGTGGCCCTGCCGCGGAGGGTGAAAACTGGATCGGCGTCCAGAACGAAGTCTTCAGCGGTCCCAACGATTTCGCTTCGCTCGTGTGGGAAGACTTTGCACTGAGCACGGTCTTCTGCGACGGCACGTCCGTTACCCAGACACCGCCCGCATCGTTCCCGCTGGACGGAGAGGGGGAGATTGTGCTCGACATAATCGTCCCATTCGGCCAGGAGACTGAGATCCCGTTGGTCAGCGGTTGGAACCTGGTGCCGACGGGAAAGGCCTCGATGCCAATTGAAGCGGCCTTCGCCGGGAATGAAGACAAGGTCACTGCGATCTACGCGTGGGACGCAAAGCTGGAGGAGTGGGCGCACTTCATCCCCGGCGCGCCAGCGGGAGTGAACACCATCGACACCATTGGCGACGGCGTGTACCTCTGGGTGTTGGTCAAAGAGCCATTTACGCTAACGCTACCGAAGTAGTGCGCTTAATAGGCCTCCTCCGTACTCTCGGAGGAGGCCTCCAATCTTTCGACGGTGTAACTCATGACCCTTCTCAACCTCGCCATGTGGCGTGTCGCTGCCATTTCTGGTGTGCTAATTATCTCGACGGCGTTCGTCGCTCAGGCGTCGGCCCAGTTCAATCCGCCCTCGACCGTGTTCGGTTCGATTTCTGATGCTGCCGGTCCGGTTGATGCCGGGGTGACGGTAGAGGCGTACATCGATGGGAAGGTTTGCGGTACGAAGGGGCGAACCGAGTTCACCGGTGAGGGCAGTTCGCGGGTGACGGTTTATGTTGTCGATGTGGTCTCCGAATCCCAAACTGTGGGTTGTGGCAAGGACGGCAAAGACATCAAGGTGAAGGTTGGCGACCGTTTCGCTGACCAGACTGCTAAATGGAGCCCGGGGCCGGTGCAATTGGACCTCACCTTCGGGAACGCGACTCCGGTAGCCATTCCCACGTTCACCCCGGCTCCCACGCGAACTCCCGACCCCTCAGGCACGGCTGTGCCGGCCCAGAACACGCTGGCCCCCGGACAGATCGCGACGATACCGTCTGGTTCTCCCGGTGCCGGCTCCCCCGTTCCTACTCTTGGGAGAGGGGGCATAACCAGCGCAACTCCTGGGGCGCAGGCCGCCACCGGTGGCAGTGACGACGGCGGAGTCCCCTTTTGGGCGATCGCCCTTCTCGTTCTCGGCGGACTTGGCGCGGTTGGCGGCGGGGTCGGGTATGTGATGTCCCGGAATCGCAACGCGAGCGTTTCTGACGACTTGGACGGCCCGCTCGAGTAACGGTCGTTCCGTCGTAGGGCCGGAACCTAGCTGAGGAAGATCATCGCATAGAAGTGGCGTCCGTCGGCGGTAGTCACTTCGCCGACGCCGATGCGCGTGAAGTCGGAGGCCATGATGTTCGCCCGGTGAGTTGGGCTAGCCATCAGACCTCTGATTGCTTCATCGCCAGCCGTAGCCGCCGGCCAGTTATTCATTGCCAAGTTTTCCCCGGCCCAGGCGTATGAGGAGTAGCCGAAGTACGCCAGCAGTTCGACGTACATCGAGTAGCCATACGGGTCTGTGTGAGCGAAATAGTTCTGGTCCACCAACTGCTGGGAGCGCGTCCGCGCAATCTTAGTCAATCCTGACTCGAGGACGTATGGCGCGAGCCCCTCTTTGGCGCGTTCGGCGTTAATCAGATTGAAGAGCCCGATCTCCATCGAAGTAGACGGCCCGGCCGAGACTTGCGGTACATAGAAATTCGGCTTGCCGGTGTTCGCGGGCGCCGCTTGGGCAGGCGCTGCCTGGACCGGTGGTTGGGCCGCTGGCTGGGCGCCTGTTGGTGCCGAAGCGACTGGCGCCTGTGGAACAGCAATCGGCGCAACAGCGGGCGCGGCTTCAACCACGACGGGCATCGCAGGCAGATACCATCCGGCGAACGCGGCATTAAATGCTTCAGGGAGCTCGACTGCCAGAGGCGGGTTTACACCGACGGCCGGGAGTTCCGGAGTCACCGGCATGGGAATGCCGAACACGGGAGCGTCATCGATTGTCTGCACCGCGACCGCCAAAGCGTGGGGTCGGGTTTCGCTACTCTCGCCGGGCCAGGTTGCGACGCCGATTCCCAGGCCAACGCCGGCAAGAATTCCCGCGACATACAGGGGAGCGAAACGCCCCGGGCGCCATTCTCGCGCTGCGCCGAACAGCGGACCAACGCGCGTACCTTCGAAGCCTGCCATGTCCATCCCCATAGGCCCGCGTGCTCGGTGGAGGTTTCCACCCGGGTCTCAATTGGGGGTTCGACGAGCGTGAGTGATGCCCACATGGACACCGGGAGTACTGGCTGGTTACAGCTATGGGGCGCGTACACCCTTCGTATCCCTAAGGGTAATTCAGTGTCCTTAGGGGTTTCTTAAGGGTGGACGGAAGGGAACGACAAAGTCAGATTTCGGTATCACGAAGGGCGCGCGCCGAAAGTCATTGAGGCGCAGGCTTTGGGAGCACCTTTACCGAACGGTCAGATTGATTGAGAAACGGCCGCCGTCGCCGCTAGCGGCAGCCGCTGCGTCCCGCGGTGATCACCGGGCCCAGAGATGTAGGTGCATACACAGTGGTCTCACGCCAACCCGATTGGATCGGGTAAGAGCCCGTGACATCGACGAAATAGTTGTCGTTCTTGCCCGACGGGTCGGATTCTGCAAACGGCGGGAAGCAGAGGATGCGTACCGACGCACTGCCGCACTTCTCGCTCTCCTTGCTCGTGTCGCAGGCGGAGTACGTTGCTGGATGGGAGGGTGCTCCGACAGTGGGCGCGGGGGTCGGCGGTTTCAACGTCGGTGTAGCGGTGGCCGTTGGCGCGGTCGTGGGTTGCACGGTCTCGCCACTGGTGGGGGTAGCCGTAGGGGTTGGGGTGCCCGGGCCATTGGTCGGCTGGGGCGTCGATGTTCCAGAAGCCGGCGTAGTGGAAGCGGTGCTGGACACAGTGGCAGACGCCGCAGCCGACGCGGACGGACTCACCGAGGGCGACGCGGTCGGCGTGGTCGAGCGCGTCGCCACGATTACGGTCCCCGGCGTGAGTCCCGGCGTAAGGTTGCCGGCCGCTGCGTTTGTGGGTCCCCCGTCTCCGCCGCTGCGCGTGAGGAACACCGCGAGCATGAGGAATCCCAGCACAGCGACGACCCCGACTCCGAACAGAGCGACTTTTCGGGGCACGCCCGGCTCGCCCGGCGAAGGAGGACGTGCGGCGAGGACGCCGGCCGTGCGAGGACGGTAGGCGGCTTGCTCTTCGTACTCGTATTCTGGCGCCTCCATCAGGTCACTGCCCGCGATGTAGCCGTGATCGATGGGAGTTGGGTTGAAGGGCGCCGGCGGTTCGGGCGCCCAACTGTCGAAATCTGGTTCCGGATCAGGCACACGGCGAAGTTGAGCTGGCTCTTCCTTCACCGCGGCGGCGGTTGCGACGACGCCTGTCCGCTGGAACGGATCGGACCTGCGGACGGGCTTGCTTTTTCCATTCGTCCCATTGGCGCCGCGAACGTAGCCGCCGGCTCCGCCCGGAAGCGATGAGTCGCCGCCAATGAGTTGGTCGAGAAGTGGTTGCGGTTCGAGCTTCAGGTAGCTGGCATAGGAGCGAATGAAGCCGCGGACATAGACGGGCGCGGGCAGTTCATCGAACTGCTCTGCTTCGAGCGCCTCCAGGAATCGCGGCGAAATGCGCGTGTCCCTTGCGACCTCTTCGATACTTAAACCGCGGCGTTCCCTCGTCGAACGCAGCGCTTCACCAATCCCCGCCAACAGCACCTCCCATAAGGTGGGGACATAAGGTATGCGGTAAACGTCAACAAAGTCCAGTCCCGTCCCAGGCCTTGTGCGGCAAGACGGCGCCGGTAGGATTGCGGCGATGCGGTTTCAATTGCTCGCGGTTGGTTTTGGATTAGGGTCAGCGTGCCTTGTGGTGCAAGCGTTTGCCCAGCCGCAAATCCCTGCAACGTTCTATGGATCCGTAACGGTTGACGGCAAATCTGCCGCCGAAGGAACGGACATTCGGGCGATCGTGAACGGAACAGATTGCAGCCAAAACGCGCCCGGCACCCGGCCAATTCTGCGAGACGGAGACACTTCGGCGTACGTCCTCAGTGTTGTCCATGAATCGCAGCGACCTGGCTGCGCGAGCGATGGTTCCGTTGTCACATTCACAGTGGGCGGCCGTCCGGCCGTTCAATCGTCGCCCTGGAAGGCGGGTCCGATTCACCTCGACCTGAGCACCGGGGCGGCACCACCGATACCTCTCCCTTCGGCCACTGGCACAATCTCTGCGATTTTGGCGACGGAAACCGCAGCGGCGCCCCCGGCAACCTCCGCCACGCTTTCGCGGCCCACCGGGACACCACCCACGGACGATATTCA